>JANPKQ010000153.1:0-20304 GCA_031426115.1 Gemmatimonadaceae bacterium
CCGGGCGCCGGGGGCTTCCGCGATCGCGGCCAGCTCCGCCCCCATCGCGTCGCCACTCATGCCGCGATTGGACATCGTGACGAGGCAATCGCCGCGACCGGTGATCTGCGCCACCGCGGACGCGATCCCCGTCGCAAAATCGCCGTGCCCGATGACGATGGCCCTCGGCTCGCTACTCGACATCTTCCCGTAGATACTGCTGTACCTCCGACGCGGCCCGCATGCGTCCGATGAGTCGCTGGTTGAACTGCTCGGCCGGATTGATGCCGCTGTACTGGAGCAGGTGATTCATCGCGATGACCTCGGCAATCACCGTAATGTTCTTTCCCGGATTGAGGAAGACCGTGATCTTCGGAACGGTGACGCCGAGGATGCTCGTTTCCTGGGTGTCGAGGCCGGTTCGGTCGACGACCGCGTCCTGGTTCCAGGGCTCGAGCTGAACGACGACCTCGATGCGCTTCTGCTGCCGCACGGCGCGAATGCCGAAGACCGCAGGCACGTCGATGAGTCCAACGCCACGGATCTCCATGAAGTGGCGCTGAAGCTCGTGGCCGCGGCCGATGAGGACATCGTTGCCGCGACGTGTCGTGAGCACCAGGTCATCGGCGACGAGGCGGTGGCCACGCTCCACGAGGTCCAGCACGCATTCGGACTTCCCGATGCCGCTCTGCCCGATGAAGAGGAGACCCACACCAAAGACGTCGGAGAGCGAGCCGTGGAGCGTCGTCGATGGCGCGAACTCGACCTCGAGGATCGGCTTCACGCGCCGATAGAACTCGGCCGTCTTGAGCGCGGACCGAAGCAGCGGGACGCTTGCCATCGATGCGGCCTCGGCGACACCGAGGGGCAGGCTCTGCGCCTTCGTGACGAAGACGCAGGGGATCGGGAAGCCGAAGAACA
Organism: Gemmatimonadaceae bacterium; assembly: GCA_031426115.1. Lineage (GTDB taxonomy): Bacteria > Gemmatimonadota > Gemmatimonadetes > Gemmatimonadales > Gemmatimonadaceae > JANPKQ01. The sequence goes on from JANPKQ010000153.1 coordinate 901, forward strand.
GCTGGAGAATGCGGTCGCGCTCCGCCTGCTCGAGGGACGAGAGGTAGGTGATCTCGGTCTCGCCGAATACCTGAAGGCGGTTCGCCGGGAATCGCTTCACATATCCGGCGAGCGCGAGTCCCGGGCTCGAGATCTCGGCAACGGGGACGGTGCGCGTGAGGTCGGCAGACTCGCTCACAAGCTCGAGCTGCAGCTCATCGCGAAGCAGCGCGAACAGCCGCCCCACTGTGACGGGCGCGCTCATGGCCGTTCCGTCTCCATGCCCGCGATCTCGCGCAGGTGACGCTCCGTTTCCACGGTGGCCCGATCCCATGTGAATCCTTCGGCGAAGCGCCGTGCTCGCTCGCCCATGTCGCGCACCAGGTCCGGTGCGCTCGCGATCCGCTGCATGGCCGCCGTCATCGCGGCCACGTCACCATGCGGGACCAGGAGCCCCGTTTGCCCATCGACCACTGATTCGCGCAGTCCGGGCGAGTTGGATGCAATCACCGGAGTCGCACAGGCAGCCGCCTCGAGGTTCGTCATCCCCCATCCCTCCTTGGGAGACGCAAACGCCAGTGCCCACGCGCGACGCAGCAGCTCCAGTTTCTGCTCCTCGGATACGAACCCAAGAAACGACACGCGCGCACCGAGGTCAAGCGAGGCAGCGAGGCGCTCGAGCGGGGCGCGGTGGCTCCCGGTGCCCGCGATGTGCAGCGTCGCACGCGGGTGCGCGAGCCGCGCGAACGCACGCAGCACGATCTCCACACCCTTGTAGCGCTTCAGCCGTCCCAGGTAGACGAAGAGCGGGTCGGCGGCGCGCATCGTGGCAGCCGGTGTGAACCGATCCGCATGCACTCCGGGATGGATCACTCGCACGTTCGCGCGCGGGATGCCGCGCGCTACCAGGTCGTCGGCCGTGCTTTCACTGATGGCCTCGAACGGAACGTTCCGATAGACCGACGCCAGCGGCCGCTCCGCCAACCAGACTGCGGCGGCCAGGGGCGCCGGCGCTTCCTGGAAGACCGTGGCGCCGAAGAGGTGCGGTACGAGAGCCATGACGCGCGGGGCGCCCCACCGGGGCGTGAAGAGCGGGACCTTGTTGATGTCCTCGATGAGGACGTGCTCGCCGAGCTTGGCGAGAACGTCGGCATAATACCGGTGCGCGAGAAACGGAAACGTATGCCGCGTGCCGACGCGGTGAATATCGACACCGCCGCTGCGAGCACGTGACGGGGCACCGCGCCAGCCGCCGCAGAGGAGAGAAACCGAGTGCCCCCGTTCCGCGAGCCGTTCCACGATCTCGTGGAGGTGGATCTCGGCGCCGCCAGCCTGCGGATTCTCGCGGTCCTGCCAGTTCACGGCGAGCAGCCGCACTACAGGCGCCCCATGCGGCGCGCGAGTGCGTCGAGCACGCCGTTGACGAAGCGCGCGCTCTTCGCACCCGCATAGCGTTCAGCGAGGCGCACTCCCTCCTGAATGACGACGCGCGGCGGCGTCTCCTCCCGAATGAACTCCGCCGCGCCAATGCGCAGCACCGAGCGTTCGATGGCGCCGAGGCGCTCGAGGCGCCAATTGGCCGTGACCTCGGTGAGCTCGCGGTCCACGCGCTCGGAGGAGGCCGCGATGGTGCGGACGATCATCCCGGCGAGGCGGCGTTCCTCCGGGCCAACCGCGAGATCGTCCCAGACCTGCGAGGCTATGCGCAGGAGATCGCGCTCCCCGCGCACGTCCCAGGCATACAGGGCCTGGAGTGCGCGGGAGCGCGCGCGCGTCTCAATCCGCATCCGACTCCGTGACGCCGAGCTGGTCCTCGAGGCTGGCCATCTCGAGCGCCGCGATCGCGGCATCCCACCCCTTGTTGCCATGGGCGCCACCGGCGCGCTCCTCAGCCTGCTGCATCGTGTCGCACGTGAGGAGCCCGAAGCCGATCGCGATGTCGAAGTCGCTCGCGACATCGGCGAGTCCGCGCGATGCCTCGCGGGCCACGAACTCGAAGTGTGGAGTCTCCCCGCGTACGACGGCACCGAGCACGACGAGCGCATCGTAACGCTCGGCAGCGGCGAGCCAGCGAGCGGCGATCGGAAGCTCCCACGCGCCAGGCACCCAGACGAGATCCACGTCGTCGAACGCGACGCCGTGACGGATCAGTGCGTCCATCGCGCCATCGGCGAGCTTCCCCGTGATGGCTTCGTTGAAGCGGCTCGCGAGCACGGCGATCCTGCGTCCGCTGCCCGCGCGGGTTCCGGTGAACTCCGCCATCAGGAGAGGTGGAGGTGGCCGAGCTTCAGCCGCTTGGTGGCGAGATAGCCCGCATTGTCGGCCGTGGTCGGCTGGACGATCGGCACGGGCTCCTCGACGCGCATGCCGTATCCCTCGAGCCCGACCATCTTGCGCGGGTTGTTCGTGATGGGTCGCAGCGACTTCAGGCCGAGGTCGAGGAGGATCTGGGCGCCGATGCCGTAGTTGCGAAGGTCCGGCTTGAACCCGAGCTGCTCGTTGGCCTCGACGGTGTCGGCGCCTTTGTCCTGGAGCTCGTACGCCTTGAGCTTGTTGATGAGCCCGATCCCGCGGCCCTCCTGATCGAGGTACACAATGACGCCGCACCCCTCCGTCGCAATCATCTGCATCGCCTTGTCGAGCTGCCACCCGCAGTCGCAGCGACGGGAGTGGAAGACGTCGCCGGTGAGGCACTTCGAGTGCATGCGGACGAGCACGCCTTCCCGGTCCTGCACATCCCCGTACACGAGCGCGACGTGCTCGCGCCGATCGACATCGTTGCGGTAGCCAATGATGCGCCACAATCCGTTCTCGGTCGGCAGCCGCGCCTCGGCTTCCCGGTGCACGAGTCGCTCGGTCTGGAGGCGGTGCGCCACGAGCTGGGCGACCGTGACCATCGTGAGGCCGTGCTCACTCGCGAAGACCTCGAGCTGCGGGCGCTTGGCCGCCATGCCGTCTTCCGCGAGGACCTCGCAGATGACGCCGGCAGGGTAGAGTCCGGCGAGCCGTGCGAGGTCCACCGCGGTCTCCGTGTGGCCGACGCGCTGGAGCACGCCACCCTCGCGCGCCCGGAGCGGGTGAACGTGCCCGGGACGCCGAAGGTCGCTGGCAACGGTCGCGGGATCGACCGCAATGCGGATGGTCTTCGCCCGATCGTGCGCGCTGATGCCCGTCGTCACGCCAAAGCGCGGTGCCGCGTCGATGCTGACCGTGAACGCGGTGCGGTGCTCATCGGTGTTGAGCTCGACCATCGGTGCGAGGTCGAGCTGTTCGCAGCGCGCCGGCGTCAGCGCGAGGCAGATCATCCCGCCCGCGCGCTTGATCATGAAATTGATCATCTCCGGCGTCGTGAGCTGCGCGGCGCAGATGAGATCCCCCTCGTTCTCGCGGTCTTCATCATCGGCAACGATGACGAACTTCCCGGCCGCGATGTCCGTCAGTGCCTGCTCTACCGTACCGAACCCCATGTCTCGCCCCGTGCCCGCGGCGGCCTTGCCTGCTGCCAACGCGCGATGAGAGAAGCGTGCCGCCTACACTCCGGCCCGTGTCCGGGCAACATACGGAGCGGCGATCCGCTGAAGATACTTCCCGACAATGTCCGCCTCCACATGAACCTCGCTGCCCGCGGCCAGCGAGCCCAGGGTCGTCGCCGCGAGGGTATGCTCGATCAGCGAGAGCTGGATACCTCCCGAATCGAGCACCGCGTTCACGGTGAGGCTGACGCCATCGATCGCGATCGAGCCGAAGGGCACCACCAGCTCGGCGAGCTCCGACGGCAGCGTCACATCGAGGAGCAGCGCATCGCGTTCGCGCCGCGCTGCCGCGACGCGTCCGACACCGTCCACGTGGCCCTGCACGAGATGTCCGCCGAGCCGATCGCCGAGCCGCAGCGCACGTTCCAGATTGACGCGGGCTCCCTCGCGCCAGTTCCCGACGGTCGTCCGTCCAACGGTCGTGACGACGGCCGCGACGGTAAACCAGCCCTTCCCATGGGAGCGAACGGTGAGGCACGCCCCGTTCACGGCGATGCTCTCGCCGACGGCGAGATCGTCGTACCGACAGGTGATGCGGAGCTCCCGCCCTGCCTCGGTCGTCGCGACCGAGACCAGCGTTCCGACATCATCGATCAGTCCGGTGAACATGGGGCTGGGGTGAGGGCGTAAGTGGTCATCGTGTCGGCACCGAACCTCCCTGTGTCGAGGACACGGAAGCGCGCGCTATCGGCCAGCGACACACCGGGCGCGTGGGCGAACGCATCGAGCGCCCCCGCACCGAGAGTAACCGGCGTCCGGAAGATAACCATGCGGTCCACGAGGGCGCGCTGAAGAAGCCGTCCCGCGAGCCCCGCACCGCCTTCGACGAGCATCGATCTGATACCGCCGCGCGCGAGCACTTCGAGCGCTTTCTCGACTGTATCGGCCCGGAGGATCCAGACGCCGAGCGCTTCGAGTGCCGCGGCCCGGTCAGCCTTGGGGCGCGACGCAACGACGATCGTCGGGACTTCGCGCGCGGTGCGAGCGAGGACGCTTCCCGGCGGGAGGAGAGCCTCGTCGTCGAAGACGACCCTCACCGGGGCGATGCGGGGAACGGGAGCACCGCGCGCCGTGAGCGCGGGGTCATCTGCGATGGCGGTTCCCAATCCAACGGCGATGGCGTCGAACCCCGCCCGGAGCCGGTGCACCTCGGCGCGAGCCTCGGGCCCAGTCAGCCACTGCGGCGTCCGCGACGCGCGGGCAATGGCACCTTCCCGGGAGACCGCGAGCTTCAGCACGACCCATGGACGCCCGCTCGCAAAGGCGTTGAAGAAGGGCGCGTTGAGCTCACACGCCGCCTCCCGCTCGAGTCCTGTCACGACCTCGATCCCCGCTGCCCGCAGGTGACCCGTACCTCCCCGCGCGGCTGGATGCGGGTCGTTCACCGCAACGACGACGCGCGCGACCCCAGCGGCGATCAACGCGTCCGCGCAGGGGGGCGTCTTGCCGTGGTGGGCGCACGGCTCGAGGGTGACGTAGACCGTCGCGCCCCGGGCCCGCGTTCCGGCCTCGCGCAGTGCGACGACCTCCGCATGCGGCCCGCCGTACTCCGCGTGGAATCCCTCGCCAACGACCGCATCGTCCTGAACGACGACGGCGCCGACCATCGGGTTCGGCGCCGTGCGTCCCCATCCCTGACGGGCAAGCGAAAGCGCCCGTCGCATGTGCGTGACATCACGCACTGCGCCCGGGCGCTCCGCCGTGCTCATGAAGTGCTAGAAGCTGAACCGCGCGCCGACCGAGCCATACATGCGCTTGTCTGCAGGCTGCTTGCCATCCCACCGGTTGACCGTGTTCACTTCGCCACCCTGCACCATGCCGACTTCGCCGATGATCTTGAGGAGCATCAGGTTCATCGACAGGTCGGCGAAGTAATTCGTCCGCGAAATCGTCTGCTCCACGCGCGCCTCGCCGGAGGCGAGTGCGCTGCGACCGACGATGTTGGCGCTCGACTTGTACTTGTCGGTACCTGCGCCGAGGGCGAGGCCGAACATCACGAGGCTCTTGCTCGCGACGACGCGCCACGCGGTGGTGCTCACATCGAGGTCGTTGACCGCGAGGTCGGCCTCGAGGCCGCCAGCGGCGGTCGTGGCCGCGAGGTTCGCCTTCGGCAGGTCACGCTTGAGCCAGGTGAAGGAGACGCCCGGGATCACCAGCGATTCCTGGAGCAGGCCGACGCGCGCGCCATAGCCGATCTTCAACCCGCCGTCCGGAAGCTCGAGGCTCACGTTCGAGCGATCGAACTCGGGGACGTAGATCGCGCTGAAGAGGAGGTCCACACCGCCGACGTTCGTGAGGCCGAGCGGGAGGCCCTTGAAGAGGCCGATCGCGACATCCGCGGCCGGAGCCGGGAGGACCTGATCCTTCACCGGGATCATGCTGCTCTGCGACGCGCCGGGGGTCGGCGTCGCAGCGGCGCTCTCGACGTCCGGGAGCGAGCCCTGAAGCGCGTTCACCCGGAAGCCAACGCTGAACTTGGGGTGCGGGAAGGGAAACATCGCCAGGCCGCCGAGCGTGCCGCCCTGCCCGAGCGTGGCGTTTCCACCGGCGATCATGGTGCCGAGCTGCGGCGCCATGTACTGGAAGAGGTCAACCGCCTTCTGGCAGGCGTCCTGGGTGACGGTCGGCGCGCAGTTCTGGGCGGACACCGTCGCGGGAACCGCCGCGATTGCGGCGAGCGCAAGGTACATGCGTGAGCGCATCTGTAGACTCCTAGTTGAGTATGACTCGTCCACTCCCCGGCTCGACCGTTCCGAGCCGCCAGCAGTGGACTCCCGCCGACGCCGCACCGTGCATCACGGCGCCAGCATCATCGGGGGTGGTGATCACCACCATTCCGACTCCCATGTTGAACGCGCGGAACATCTCGCCGCGCGCCACTTCGCCTGCATCCGCCAGCACCGCAAACTCCGGAGGGATCGTCCAGGACGACGTGTCGATGACCGCATCGTACCCGACCGGGAGCACCCGGTTCACGTTCCCTTCGAGCCCGCCCCCCGTGATGTGCGCCATCGCATGAATGCGATCGAGCACCGGACCGAGGACACCGAGATACGACCGGTGAACCCGCAACAGGACATCGGCCACCGACCCACCGCCTCCGGGAAATGCATCGTGCGGCCCGAGCCGAAGCCGTTCCGCGACGATCCGTCTGGCGAGCGAGTAGCCGTTGGTGTGCAGGCCATTGCTCTCGAGGCCGAGCAGAACGTCCCCGTCCCGAACACGGTCGGGACCGAGGACGCGCTCTTCGTCCACATAACCGACGATGAAGCCTGCCAAATCGTAATCCGGAGGAGTGTAAATCCCCGGCATTTCGGCGGTTTCCCCCCCAATCAGGGCACAACCGTTCTCACGACAGCCGGCGGCCACGCCCGCGACGACGGCTTCGGCCACCGCCGGCTCCAGCTTCCCGAATGCCACGTAGTCGAGGAAGAAGAGGGGGCGAGCGCCCTGGACGAGGATGTCGTTCGTGCAGTGGTTCACGAGGTCGTGACCGACGGTGTCGTGACGGCCTGACTCGATGGCGACCTTGATCTTCGTCCCGACACCATCGGCGCTCGCGACGAGGACCGGACGCCGGGCATCGTCCGGCATGCGGAACATCCCGCCGAAGCCGCCGAAGGGACCACGCGCGCCGGCGGTCAGTGTCGACTCCACGAGCGCCTTGAGGCGCCCCTTGGCGTCCTCGGCCGCGCGCAGGTCCACCCCGGCCGAGCGGTAGTCCAGCGGTGTGCTCACGTCTCGAGGTCCGACGTAAAGCTGACGAGGCGATGGAACTCGCGCACCCGGCGAGTGATGTCGCCCGGGGTGATCTCGAGCAGCCGACCGATGGAGAACTTCTCCACGGCGAACGATCCCATCGCAGCGCCGTAGACGACGGCGCGTCGCAGGTTCGCCTCACCGAGGTCGCCGGTGCGCGCGAGCCAGCCGATGAATCCGCCCGCAAACGAATCCCCTGCCCCCGTGGGATCGAAGACGTCTTCCAGCGGGTACGCCGGCGCGAAGAACACCGTGTCCTTCGTGAACATGAATGCGCCGTGCTCGCCCTTCTTGATGATGACGTGCGTCGGCCCGCGCTCGAGAATCCATCGGGCGGCCTTCACGAGGTTCGACTTCTCGGTGAGCTGGCGGGCTTCGCCATCGTTCAGCGTCACGAGGTCCACGTGCTCGAGCAGCGCGAGGAGATCGGGGCGCCGGCTCTCGATCCAGAAGTTCATCGTGTCGCAGGCGACGAGCTTCGGCCGCTCGACCTGCTGGAGCACGTCGAGCTGCAGGCGCGGGTCGATGTTCGCAAGGAAGACGAACGGGGCGCGACGAAACGCGTCGGGGATCTTGGGCCGGAAGTGCGAGAACACGCCGAGCCGCGTCTCGAGCGTCTCGGCGGAATTGAGGTCGTGCCGGTAGCGGCCCCGCCAGCGGAACGATTCCCCCTCCGCCTGTTCGAGCCCGCTGAGGTCGACACCCCGCGCGGCGAGCGGGGCGAGCTTCTCCATAGGATAGTCGCTGCCGACGACCCCGACGAGCTGCACAGGGGTGAAGTGCGACGCCGCCGCGGAGAAGAAGGTGCCCGACCCGCCGAGCACGTCATCGGCCTTGCCGAAGGGCGTCTCGACACTGTCGAGCGCGACGGAGCCTACCACGAGAACTGTCATGACGATCCGGAAGGGCCCCGGCGCTACATGCGCTCGGGAGCGGTGAGACCGAGAAGTGCGAGGCCATTTCGCAGCACGATGCGCGAGGCGCGGGCGAGCACGAGGCGCGCGTCGCGCAGCGCGACGGTGTCGGGATCGTCGCCGTCGATGAGGACGTGGGCCTTGTGGTACCAGAGATGTGCCTTGCGTGCCGTCTCGAGCAGCCAGGAGGCGAGGCGATGCGGCTCCAGCGCGGCCGCTGCGCCGGCGACGACGGATGGGAAGTCGAGCAGCGCCTTCACGAGCTCCTGCTCCTCCGGCAACGAGAGCGCCTCGAAGGCGACTCCTGCTCCGGTGACGCTGGCGGGGTCAATCCCGCCGACGCGGAAGATGCCGCTCATTCGCGCGTGCGCCATCTGGACGTAGTAGACCGGATTCTCTTCCGACTGGGAGCGCGCGAGGTCCACGTCGAAGACGAGCGGCGACTCGCCCTTTCGCATCACGAAGAAGTAGCGCACGGCGTCGCGACCGACCTCATCGATGAGGTCGCGCACCGTGACGTACGAGCCCGCGCGCTTGGAGATCTTCACCTCCTCGGCGCCGCGCATGACGGTGACCATCTGGTGCAGCACGTACTCCGGATATCCTGGCGGAATGCCCGTGTCCATTGCCTGCAGCCCCGCGCGGACACGCGTCACCGTGCTGTGATGATCCGCGCCCTGGACATTGATCGCGCGCGCGAAGCCGCGCTGCCACTTGGTGACATGGTACGCGACATCGGGGACGAAGTAGGTGAACGTCCCGTCGCGCTTGCGCACAACGCGGTCCTTGTCGTCGCCGAATTCGGTCGTGCGGAGCCAGAGCGCCCCTTCATGCTCGTACAGGCGCCCCGTTTTCTGGAAGCCCTGCACTGTCTGATCCACGCTGCCGTCGGTGTAGAGCGACGACTCCAGATAGTAGGTGTCGAACCGCACGCCGAAGGCACGCAGGTCGAGATCCTGCTCCGCTCGCAGCGCGGCGACGGCGAAGCGACGCACTTCGTCGCGCAGCGGATGGCCCTCATCGCGCGCACTCGCTGCGAGCGTCGCCTCGATCCCTGCAGTGCCGCCGTGCTCCGCGATGTAGCGCTGGGCGAGCTCGGTGATGTACGCGCCATGGTATCCACCTTCGGGGATCGACGCCGTCCCCCCGGTGAGCTGCTGCATGCGCGCGATGACCGACGCCGCGAGATTCGCGATCTGCGCGCCCGCATCGTTGTAGTAGAACTCCCGGGTGACCTTCCATCCGGTCCACTCGAGCAGCGTTGCAATCGCGTCGCCCAGCGCGGCCTGGCGCCCGTGGCCGACGTGCAGCGGCCCCGTGGGATTCGCCGACACGAACTCCACGTTGACCGCGCGACCGCCGCCGCTCGCATCGCGACCGTACTGGTCGTCTGCCGCGATGATCTTCGTCAGATCGCGCGCGACGAAGCCGGTGTCCATCCGGAAGTTGATGAACCCAGGACCCGCAATCTCGACGGCGCGGACGCCGGCCTCGTCGAGGCGAAGCGTCTCGACGAGCGCTTTCGCGATGTCGAGCGGCTTCCGGCGCAGCGGCCGGGCGAGCAGCATGGCGAAGTTCGTGGACCAGTCTCCGTGCGCCGGATCGCGCGGGCGGTCGAGCGCTGGCTCGCCTGGATCGGACGCGCCGAGCTCCCGCGCCGCGCGACTGAGCTCGGCGCGGATCTGATCGGTTGCTGTCATTCGGTGGAGGGCTTGCTCGGCTTGGCGGGTGCGGCGTCGGACTTCGTTGATTCCTTCGCCGCCGCCGGCTTGGTCTCGGCGGCCGCTGGCTTGGCCTCCGCCGGCGCTTTTGCGTCGCCGCCCGACGACTCACTCCCGCCCGCAGGCGCAGACTCTCCACCGCTCTCGCTGCGCGCCTTCGGACGCGCGGAGCCGGGCTGGTCCTTCTTGCCGTCCTTGCCGTAGTCCGTGATGTAGAACCCGGAGCCCTTGAAGACGAGACCAGCGCCCGCGGAAAGCTTTCGCTCCGCGATCTTGCCGCACTGCGGGCAGGGGACTTCGGCGCCCGCGTCGCTGATCTTGCGATAGAACTTCTCGAAGTCGTGCCCGGTCGGGCAACGATACTCGTAAGTCGGCATCTACACGAAACTTAGGGATGGTGTCGGCGAGCGCGTAAGTTAGCGCGCGGCGGCAGCGCGCTCAAGGCGAGCGCGTCATGCAGGCTAGGAGCTACGGTACCGGCCCCAGTGCGACTCCAGGGTATCCGAGATCTCGCCGACCGACGCGCGCGCTCGCACCGCGTCGATGATCAGTGGCATCAGCGACGCCCCTGCGGCCCGCCCGCTTGAACCCGCGCGCACGACCGTGGCAGCTGCATCGCCGAGCGCTCCCAGAGCGCGACGCTGGCCCTCGGCATCCCGATTCGCGCGCACGCCCCTGAGCCGCTCGACCTGGCCCCGCTCGAGGGCGGAGTAGTCCGGCGTCGGGATCGCGACGGGAACACCGGCGTCGGCGAACCGGTTCACGCCGACGATCACCGTCTCGCCACTCTCGACGCGGAGCTGATGCTCGTAGGCGCTGCGCGCGATCTCATCCTGGAAGAACGCCGCGGCGATCGCGCGCGGGGAGCCGCCAAGTGCCTCCACTTTTTCCATGAGCGCCATCGCGCGCTGCTCGAGTTCCGTTGTCAGGTGCTCGACGTAATAGCTGCCGCCGAACGGATCAGCCGTCATCGTGGCGCCGGATTCGTGCGCGATGATCTGCTGTGTGCGCAGCGCGAGCGTCGCCGCCTCGGCCGTCGGAAGTGAGAGCGCTTCGTCGTAGCCGTTGGTATGGAGCGATTGCGTCCCGCCGAGGACGGCGGCGAGCGCCTGGATCGCCACGCGCACGACGTTGTTCAGCGGCTGCTGCGCCATCAGCGTCACGCCACCCGTCTGGGTGTGGAAGCGCAGGCGGCATCCGGCATCCGATGCGCCGAAGCGGTCGCGCATGATGCGCGCATAGATGCGGCGAGCGGCGCGAAACTTGGCGACTTCCTCGAAGAGGTCGTTGTGCGCCGCGAAGAAGAACGACAGACGCGGCGCGAAGCGATCGATGTCGAGGCCGGCGGCGAGCGCACCCTCCACGTACTCGATCATGTTCGCGAAGGTGAACGCGAGCTCCTGCGCAGCGGTGGATCCCGCTTCCCGAATGTGATAGCCCGAGATGGAAATGGGATTCCAGCTCGGCACCTCATCCGCGCAGAACCGGAACGTCTCGGCGATCAGGGCAAGGCTCGGCTCCGGTGGATAGATGTACGTCCCGCGGGCGATGTACTCCTTCAGGATGTCGTTCTGGATCGTTCCACTGAGCTTCGACCGCGGGATCCCGCGTTCCTCCGCCACGACGATGTACATGGCGAGCAGCGTGGAGGCCGTCGCATTGATCGTCATCGATGTCGAGACGGTGTCGAGCGGCAGCCCGTCGAGCAGCACATGCATGTCTTCGACGGTGTCGATCGCTACCCCGACGCGACCGACCTCGCCTGCCGCACGCTGCGAATCCGAGTCGATCCCCATCTGCGTCGGCAGGTCGAACGCGACGCTGAGCCCGGTCTGGCCAACGGCGAGCAGGTGGCGGAAGCGGGTGTTCGTCTCGGCCGCGGTTCCGAAGCCGGCATATTGCCGCATCGTCCAGAGACGCCCGCGGTACATCGTCGGCTGGACACCGCGGGTGAACGGGAACGCCCCGGGATCCCCGAGCTCGGCGTCGTAATCGGCGACGCCATCCTCGGGACGGTGGACTGGCTCGATCGGAATCCCTGATCCGCTCAGTCGCTCCGCGTCAGCCACCGACGGCCGTCAGGACATCAGCGAGCATCGTCGTTGCGATGCCGACATCGGACTTGCTGCCGATGTAGAGCGGCGTCCGCTCGTGGAGCTCGGTCGGCTGGAGGTCGAGGATGCGCTTGGTGCCGTTGCTCGCGGCGCCCCCGGCCTGTTCGACGATCATGGCGAGCGGGCTCGCTTCATACAGCAGGCGGAGCTTGCCGCGCGGGCTCCGGCGATTCGCGGGATACGCGAACACGCCGCCGCCGAGCAGGTTGCGATGGAAGTCGGCGACGAGCGAGCCGACATACCGCACGTTCATCGCCTTGCGCTCGCCATCGAGGCCGCGATACCGGCGCATCAGCCCCTTCACGTTCTCTTCCCAGTGCTGCTCGTACGAGTCGTTCACCGAGAGATAGCGCCCGGGATCGGGGATGCGGATGTTGGGGTGCGAGAGCAGGAACTCGCCGATCGACGGATCGAGGGTGAAGCCGTGCACTCCCTGCCCTGTCGTGTACACCAGCATCGTGCTCGACCCGTAAATCACATAGCCCGCCGCAACCTGGCGCCGCCCGGGCTGGAGCATGTCTTCGAGATCGCCGTGCTTGCCCGGCGTGATCTTTCGCAGGACGGAGAAGATCGTCCCGACGGGGACGTTCACGTCGATGTTCGACGAGCCATCGAGGGGGTCGAAGAGGAGGCAGTACTTTCCGCAGCGGAAGCCTTCGGGGATCTGGATGATGTCCGGCGCCTCCTCGGAGGCCATCGCGCACAGCCGCCCGCCGTGGTCCATCGCCTTGATGATCGTCTCGTTGGAGAACACATCCAGCTTCTGCTGTATCTCTCCCTGGACGTTCTCGATCTCCGTCGAGCCGAGGATGTCGGCGAGGCCCGCGCGCCGCACACGGCTGGAGATCATCTTCGCCGCGAGCGCCATGTCGTACAGGATGCCCGAGAGCTCGCCGGTCGCTTCGGGGTGCAGGCGCTCCTGCTCGATGATGTACCGCTCGATGGTGATTACGGAGGTTGCGCTGTGCTGGACCACGGTCACGTTCCAGATAATGGGGATGAGGCGCGTGCAGCTCGCAGCCTCGTTGCCGCGAAACGCTGCGCCGCGATCTCGAATCGGTTCCGACGATACCCGACGCGCAGGCTTTCCCAGACATACGCCAGCGGGAAGGCGCGGCTCGCCTCAAACTGCCGAACGTGCGCCAGCTCGTGCAAGAGCAGTTCCGCGTCGAATGCCACACCCGGCGCGAGAAAGACCGTATTCCAGAGGGTGATTCCGGCGACGGAACGAACGCAGAGCGCCCAGCCTCCGATCCGTGGCGGCAGCCCGCCACGCCTGTAGCGCACCGTCCCCAGCTCTGGAAACGATTCCAGCAGCCGTGACGGAAGCCCCATTGGCGTGCCTATGAGGGCGGTGCGGAGCCAGGCAAGAGGGGCCAGGATTCACCTTCGACCACGAGAGTGAGGCTGCGGCCGTCGGTCCGCACGACGATGCTGCCGGAGCGATCAGTACGAACGACGAGGGCGCCGGCATCGGCGAGGTCCTCGAGCACCCGCGCCCCGGGATGCCCATACCTATTCCCTGCCCCCACCGAGATCAAGGCGAGCCGTGGATTCACCGCATCAAGGAAGGCGGCCGATGTGCTCGTTCGGCTTCCGTGGTGCGCGACCTTGAGAACATCAGCGCGGAGGTCGGCACCCGCCGCACGAACGAGCCATGCCTCCTCACGCGCTTCGGCGTCGCCCGTGAGGAGAAAACGAATCGATCCGTACTGCACGAGCACGACGGCGCTGGCGTCGTTCGCATCGGCCAGCCCAGCGGTCCACGCCGAATCAGGCGCAAGAACGCGGAGGATGACCGCATCGACCACCATCGAATCGCCGGGCTGAACCCGCCGCCACGCGATCCCTCGGCGTGCCGCGATCGCGAGTGACGCGCGATAGGCGTCGCTGGCGCCGGCATATGCAGCGTCCAGGTAGAGCCGTGGACGCAACGCCCCGAGGACGGACGGGGCGCCACCGACGTGATCGTCGTGTGGGTGGGACAGCACGAACGCCTCCACCGGACCGCCCCGCCGGCGCAGGTACGGGATGACGGTGCTTCGCCCTGCATCGCCTCCGGTCCAGACCCGCCCCGCATCGAACAGGACCCACCGCCCCGCCGGCGTGCGAAGCGCGAGCGCATCGCCCTGTCCGACATCGATCATGTGCAGCTCGACCTCGCCGCGCACCGGTGGCAGAGCGGGCAGCCACGCGAGGATTGCGACGATGCCGACGCCGGCGGCGATCGGACGCGCGGGATCGCGGCTGATGCAGGCGGCGATCACCGCAACAGAGAACCCTCCCGCCAGGACCGCGGCCGGAAGCGTCGGTGCAACGGTGATGGACGCGTACGGGATCGCCGCGCCAACCTCGGCGGAACGATCGAACAGCGCGAGCAGCGGGTGCGCTGCGTCAGCGACGAAGCGGGCGAGTGGCGCGACCGGCGCGAGGACGAGTGCGAGGAAGAGCATCGGCTGCGCCAATCCTAGCAGCGGGGTTGCCACGAGGTTCGTCACCGGCGCGATGAGGCTCACGCGCCCGAACGTCCAGGCGACGAGCGGCGTCGTCACGAGGCTCGCGACGACGGAGGCCGACAGGTTGGAGGCGAGCCAGCATCTCCACCCATCGAGCGACGGCGCTATCACCCGCCGCGCGAGCGCACCGCTCGCGATGATGCCGGCCATCCCGGCGACGCTGAGCTGGTAGCCGAGATCGAGCACCGTGCGCGGGCCGGCGAGCGGGAACAGCGCGCCGAGGGCGAGCGCGCTCCATGGAGACGTCGGGCGCTGCGCCAAACGGGAAATCGCCGTGACCCCGAGCATGACGCCGGAGCGCACCGCTGGAGCTGGCGCGCCGATGATGGCGATGTACAGCGCCGTGATGGCCAGCGCCGCAATCGCCGCAACGCGTCTCGGGAGCCGCGCGAGCTGCAGCAACAGCTCCACCGCCGCGGCAATGATCGCGACGTGCAGCCCGGAGATCGACAGCAGGTGCACGACGCCGGCAGTGGCGTATCGGTCGCGCATGTCCACCGGGATGCCGCGCGTGTCGGCGACGAGGAGCGCGCGGGCGAGTGGCGCATCGGTGCCGAACACGTCATCCACCGATTGTCGCGCGGCGGCGCGCCAGCGCGTGAGAATCGATCCCGCCGTCGGCGCTTCGACCCGCGCCCGGCGAATGAGCAGGGCCCGCTCACCGGCGATCGCCTCACCGACGACGCGCACCCGGCTTCCCGGGGCCGCAATTCCGCGTTCTACCGACAGCGTTGCGGCGACGACGCATCCGCCCGCCATTGCCCGGCCCCGGATGTATGCGCCCGGCGCGGCGGCATCCTCGAGCTCCACGGTCCACGAGTTCGCCGCGCCGAGATCCCTGCGACAGCGAGCGCGCGCGCGGTCGTCCACATACGCGATCGCGATCCCTGCGAGGGCGATCCCGGCCAGTGCGACGCGAATACTCGAGCGGCGCATGGCTCCATGCGCCATCAGCACGAGGGCGAGCGCAGCGCCGGGAACGACAGCGCCGCCGAATCCCATGAGGAGACCGGCGGCGAGCGCAGCAACAGCGGCGGTGACGAGCGGCAGGCACTCCCCCTAGGGGGCGGCCGGTGGCTCTCCCCCATCATGACGTGGACTCTTCGCAACCCGGCGCATGGCGTCGAACACGAGGACGGTCAGCTCGGCCCGCAGTTGATCGTAGGAGAGGTGCACTCCGGTGACGATCGAGCCGATCGAGGCGTTCTCGCTGACGTAGCGGGGCTTAGTCTGGTTGAGCGCGAGCGCCATCACGTCATCCTCGCATCGCTCGCAGGTGCAGAACTCCGCGTGCTTCTTCATCAGCTCCCGGTGGATCGACCGGACGGCGCCTTCCAGGGCGTTCTTCATCCGGCCAGCGGGAGGGGTACCCGCTCGGGGATGACTGCGCCCGTGAAGGTGAAGCCCGTCGTGCCGGTGATCTCGACGCGGGCATAGCTGCCGATCATCGTCTCGTCCCCGGGAACGAGGATCGTCTTGAAGTCGCGCGTCCTTCCCTGGAGCAGCTCGCCGCGGCGCGCGGCCTTTTCGATGAGGATCTCGTGGCGTGTGCCGAGGAGCTGGAGATTTCGTGCGCGGGTGGCCGTGCGCACCGTATCGACCAACCGGCTCAGTCGCTCGCTGGCGATCTCGTCGGGAACGGTCTCGCTCTCGGGGAAACGCGTCGCCGGCGTGCCCTCGCGCGGGGAGAACTTGAAGGTAAAGGCGTCGTCGAACCCGATCTCGCGGACGACCGCGAGCGTCTCGGCGAAATCATCCTCCGTCTCTCCCGGGAAGCCGACGATGACATCCGTCGTCAGCGCCAGGCCGGGGATCGCGTCGCGCAACCGGCGCACACAGTCCAGGTAGCCCTCCCGCGAGTAGCGACGGAGCATGCGCTTCAGCGTGCGTGTGGACCCGGACTGCATCGGAAGGTGCACGTGCTCGCAGACCGCACGCGTCTCCGCCATCGCCGCGATCGCGCGATCGCTGAAGTCGTTCGGATGCGGGCTCGTGAAGCGAAGGCGGCGAACGCCGGGCACACCTCCGACGGCGCGCAGCAGGTCCGCGAAGTCGTGCGTGCCATCGGTGTAGGAATTGACCGTCTGACCGAGCAGCACGACCTCGGACATTCCCTCCGCCACGACCTCGCCGGTCTCGCGCACGACATCCCCAAGCTGGCGGCTGCGCTCCGGACCGCGCGTCGTCGGCACGATGCAGTAGGTACAGCGATAGTCGCAGCCACGCTGCACGGGGATCCACGCCTTCACCTTGTCGAAGCGTCGCGGCTGGAAGTCCACGTAGTGCTCCTCGAGATCGAAATCCGTCGCCGACACACGCCGCCCCTCGCGCGCGCCATCGATCAGTGTCGGCAGCGCGCGATACCCATCGGGGCCGATGACGATGCTGACGTGGCGCGCGCGCTCGAGGATCTGGGGACCGAGGCGCTGCGCCATGCAGCCCGTCACCCCCATGACGGTGTCGGGCTTCATGTGGCGCCGTAGCTCGCCGAGGCGTCCGATGACGCGCTGTTCCGCATGCTCGCGGATCGCGCACGTGTTGACGAGGATGACGTCCGCACCGTCCGGAGCATCCACCGCATCGTAGCCGCGCGCCGAGAGCGACCCGAGCATCAGCTCGGAGTCACTCACGTTCATCTGGCATCCGTAGGTCTCGATGTAGACCGTTGGGCGGCGCGGAGAGGTCATCGGAAACCGATGCGGGGGGCGGGCGAGGCGAGGAAGCCGGACGCCTGTACTCGAAGGTCGAGGGTGCGGACGCGAATCACCGTGACACCAGTCACGGCAGTCCAAAGGTACCGTGTTCGCCGCCCGCCGGCACGCTCAGCCAGGGGGCGCGATGGTCGCATGCCCGGAAGGACGCACGGGCAGCGCGAGGTGGAACGCACTCCCCCGCCCCTGAGTGCTCTGGACCCAGATGCGGCCACCGTGGGCATCGGCGACCAACTTGCAGAAGGCGAGGCCGAGCCCGCTGCTGCGCACCCGCGGTACGGTCGCCTTCACCTGCTCGAACTTCCGGAAGATGACCTCGTGGTACTCGGGCGGGATGCCGGGACCGTCATCGGCGACCGTGAACAACACGCCCTCTCCCTCCCGGCGCGCACTGAGGGAGATGGTGACCGCGTGCGCGGTGTGCGCCAGCGCGTTCTGCACGAGGTTCGACAGCACACGCTTCAGCAGGCCTTTGTCCGCTTCGAAGACCGGCGCATCATCGGTGACCTCCACGGTCGCCTTCGCCCCCTCCTGCTGGAAGCGCAGCGCCCACTCGTGCACGACTTCGGCAAGCAGCGCCGCGGGGGCGATCGGCGTTGGCTCCAGCACGATCATGCCCTCTTCGATGCGGGCGATCTCGAGCAGGTCCTCAATGAGCGCGAGAAGATCTTCGGCCTTGCCCTCGGCGTCGCTGAGCACGCGGCGCTGGTCTTCGGTCACGAGGCCGAAATCGCCATCCAGCACCATCTCGAGTGTCGCGAGCACCGACGTCAGCGGCGTCTTCAGGTCGTGCACGATCATCTTCATGAGGTCGTCGCGAATCTTCTCGAGCTCGCGGAGCTTCCTGAAGCTTTGCTCCAGCGCATCGGTCGCCGCCTTCAGCTTGAGGAGGCTTCGAACGCGCGCGCCGAGAATGAGGCGGTTGTGCGGCTTCGTCAGGAAGTCATCACCGCCCGCCTCGATCGCCTTGACCCGATCGGTGGTGTCGTTCAGCGCCGTCACGAAGATGACGGGAATGCGCGCGGTGCTGGGGTCGCGCTTGATGCGGCGGCACACCTCGAACCCGGTGGAGCGATCATCGACGCCGAGGTTGCCCGCCGGCATCGAGACATCGAGGATGCAGAGGTCGGGACAATAGGCCGCGCAGCTCGCGACTGCCGACGGCCCATCCTCGGCGGCGATCGTCCGATAACCGAGGGTGTGGAGCTGGTCGAACAGCAGCTCGACGTTCGCCGGGACGTCGTCCGCGACGAGGATCAGGGGTGGGAGCTCCTCGATCAGATCCGGCATGATCGTCAGGGCCGGATCGCGAGTCCCACGCTCAACGTCCAGGCGCGCTCCGTCACCTCCGGCGGACCGGAGCGCGACGCGCGCTGCAGCGCGAGATCGAGCGTTGCGCGCGACAGCCCGCCGGTGTTCGCGAGCGGCACCCCGGCGCCGAGCGCCCATGCACGTTCCTTCGCCCAGAGCGTCTGCGACCCAGTGCCGGGAACGTCCCCGAACCGGCCAGCCGCGACGCCGAAGGGCAGCGTGCGAAGGCGGACACCACCCCGCAGCGCGACGATGCTTCCGCGCACACGCGGTCCCTCGACCTCGGCACCGAACCCGTACTCACGAGTGTCCCGCGCGCGAACGTCCTCTGATCCAAAGCCGTTCAGTGCCGACCACTGTTCGAAGTTCGCACCCGCCGAGAGCACCGTGCCGGCGATACCGGTGTACGCGACCGATGCACCGGCGCGACCCGGCATGCGGCCGCTGCGAAGCACCGTATCGGAACGGGTGGCGCGCAGCGAGCTCTCGAGGCGGCCGGAGACGCCGATCGCGAAATTCTTCCCCGACAGCCAGGTCGCGCCGGCGGACAGCGACGTCCCGTTGTAGCTCACCTCCGACGCACGCGTCAACGGGAGGAAGCCGTCCCGGTCGAAGACCGTCGCAATGTTCACGCGATTCTCGCCGGTGACGACGTGGCCGCCGAGCCCGACGCGGAAGGTCGGTGTGATCGTGTACGCGACGCCGAGTCGGACGTCGTTGAGGCCTCCGGCGCTGTTGTACGTCGTCAGCGTGTGCAGCTCCGTCCCGCCAATGACCTGCGTCGCCGCCGATTGCGTCGTGAAGGTCCGATCGAGGAGCGTCGAGATGGAGACGCCGATGGCAACC
>JANPKQ010000154.1:0-38969 GCA_031426115.1 Gemmatimonadaceae bacterium
GCGGCGCTCGAGGGCAGACCGGGTGATCGCTTCCGATACCGTGAGCAGGTTCGGAAGGTCCAGCGCCGTATGCCAGCCGGGATTGTATTCCCGCCCCCCGCCGACGCCTGAACGCCGTGCGCGTTCCCATAGGCCGGCCAATCCCTCCAGCGCCCGCTCCATTTCATCTTCGTGACGGACGATCCCGACGTGGGACTGCATCATGTCCTGCAGGTCGTGCTGTACCTGATAGGGGCCTTCGCCCGCTGTCCCCCGCTCGAGCGGCGCGAGCGCCCGACGCGCGGCTTCATCCACATCGCGGTCGGCGATGCGCACCGCGGCGTTGGCTGCTGCAAACTTCGCGGCGTGCGCGCCGGCGCGCTGACCGAAGACGAGGAGGTCCGAGAGCGAATTGCCGCCGAGTCGATTGGCGCCGTGCAGCCCCGCGGCGCATTCTCCCGCAGCGAACAGGCCTGGAATCGTGGACATCTGCGAATCGCCATCGACGCGGATGCCGCCCATCACGTAGTGGGTCGTCGGCCCGACTTCCATTGGCGTGGTGGTGATGTCGATGTCGGCGAGCTGCTTGAACTGGTGGTACATGCTCGGAAGCTTCTTGCGAATGTGCTCATCGGCCTTTGGAAGCTTCTCCTTGATCCATGCGATGTCGAGGAACACGCCTCCGTGCGGGCTCCCGCGCCCCTCACGCACTTCGCGCACGATGGCGCGTGCGACATGGTCGCGGGTGAGGAGCTCAGGGGGACGGCGCGCGGCCTTGTCACCCTGGGTATACCGCCAGCCTTCCTCCGGCGTGTCGGCCGTCTGGCTCCGATAGTTGTCCGGGATGTCATCGAACATGAAGCGGCGGCCGTCGCGGTTCTTCAGGACGCCACCTTCACCGCGAACGCCCTCGGTGACGAGAATGCCCCGCACGCTCGGGGGCCACACCATTCCCGTCGGATGAAACTGCACGAACTCCATGTCCTGCAGCGTCGCGCCGGCCGCATAGGCGAGTGCGTGGCCGTCCCCCGAGTACTCCCAGCTATTGCTCGTGATCTTGTAGGCGCGGCCGACACCTCCCGTCGCGAGCACGACGGCCTTTGCCCGAAAGAGCCGGAAGCGTCCCGTGTCACGGTCGTAGGCAAACGCCCCGCAGATACGCTCGCCGTCCTTCAGCAGCGAGAGCACCGTGACCTCCATGTGCACGTCGATTCCCTGATGGATGCCGTGATCCTGGAGCGTGCGGATCATCTCGAGGCCAGTGCGGTCGCCCACGTGGGCGAGACGCGGATACTTGTGGCCTCCGAAGTTGCGCTGGAGGATACGGCCGTCGGCGGTGCGGTCGAACATCGCGCCCCACGCCTCGAGCTCGCGGACGCGCGCTGGTGCCTCGCGCGCATGCAGTTCCGCCATGCGCCAGTTGTTGAGGTACTGACCACCCCGCATCGTGTCCGCGAAGTGCACCTGCCAGTTGTCGCGGTCATCGACGTTGGCGAGCGACGCCGCGACGCCGCCCTCGGCCATCACCGTGTGCGCCTTGCCGAGCAGGGACTTGCAGACGAGTCCCACGCTGACGCCAGCGGAAGCGGCTTCGATCGCGGCGCGGAGGCCGGCTCCGCCGGCGCCGATCACGAGCACGTCGTGATCGTGCGTCCCGTAATCCGGCATCAGAGAAGCCTCAGGTCGGTCCAGACGCCTGCGGCGCAGAGACGGACATAGATGTCGGCGAACGCGACGCCGAACAGGCTGAGCCACGCCCAGCGCATGTGGCCGCGATTGAGGCAGCTCGCGCAGTCGTACGCGGTCTTGCGGACGGGAGCGCGTGATGGCTGGTCGAGCATGCCGCCGACGAGGTGCCGAAAGGAGTGGCAGCCAAGCGTATAGCCGCCGAGGAGGACGACGTTGAGCGCGAGCACGAGGGTGCCGACGCCGATGCCGAACGAAGTGACCCCGGTCGCGGGATCGACGAAGCGCGTGGCGAGATACACATCCCAGGCGAGGAGGCCGACGAAGATGATCGCGACGTAGAGGAAGTAGCGATGGACGTTCTGGAGGATCAGGGGAAAGCGCGCTTCGCCCCAATAGCTCTTGCGCGGCTCGCCGACGGCGCAGTTCGGCGGATCTGCCCAGAACGCCTTGTAGTAGGCGCCGCGGTAGTAATAGCAGGTGAACCGGAACAGGCCCGGGAAGGGAAGGATCAGGAGCGCCGGAGAGAAGGGCAACCATCCCGGCCACCAGCCGGGCAGCGCGCCGAACCAGGCGTGGTCCGGGTCGCCGATGAGCTCGGGGGCATAGAACGGTGACAGGTAGGGACCGAAGCGGTAGTAGCGATTCTGGAAGGCTGCCCACGTCGCATATACGACGAATGCACCGAGGATCGTGAAGGTGACCAGCGGCTGGACCCACCATGCGTCGCGACGCATGGTCTGCCCGAACCGGCGTGGTGTCATCTGGACGAGAGCGTCAGCCATGCGTGCGGTGCGGCCTCGGGACGGAGGGGGTGAAGGCACGGTGCGGGGCGCGAGCCGGCCCTGCGCGACGGCGGGACTTATGCCCCCGTGCCGGGCCCTTGTCAATCCTCGCGAGCGCTCGTGTGCAGTGCGGCTCAGCGGCGCCGGCGTAGCGGCCGAACCGATCGACGAGCAACGTTCATCCGACTCGTAACATCTGTGAGGCGCGACTCGTAGAGTGCTCCAGTCGCGGCGCGCATCGCCAGCAGACGACGGCCCCGCACCGGGGCGGCTACATCTCAACAGGAGCCTGGAATGGGATCGATCACGGAGCGAATGAAGGGCGCGGCTCTTCTCGACGTCGCGACGTACGAGGAAGTCGAGGCGGACACGACAGCGACGGGACAGGCAGCCGTCGTGGTTGTACTGGCGGCGATCGCTTCAGGGATCGGGATGGCGCGCGGAGGACCCGCCGGAATCATCGGGGCGGTCGTGGCCTCGCTCCTCGGGTGGGTGGTGTGGGCAGGGATCACGTACATCATCGGCGACAAGATCCTCGGGGGGACGGCGACCTGGGGCGAGCTGCTTCGGACCCTCGGGTTCGCGCAGGCGCCGGGCGTGCTGGCCGTGCTCGGCATCATCCCGGGAATGCAGGACATCGTTTCGCTGGTGATCGGAATCTGGCTGCTCACGACGGGAATCGTCGCGATCCGTCAGGCGCTCGACTTCTCAACCGGCAAGGCGATCGCGACCGCGCTGCTCGGATGGCTGGCGATGATGATCCCGAGAGCGTTGCTGGGCATCAACTTCTGACCCTGCGCGACGACGTCCTTTCAAACTGACACACTGCCGTCCGGAGTACAGGACAGGGCGAGAGGGGACGGCGCGGCACGCGATAGGCAATCGCGTGTCGCGCTTTCGTTTAACCGATGCGGCCGCGGTGGAGCAAGGGATGCTGTTCGGGCTGGAACACGGATCGCCCTCCATGAGCCTGTCCCAACCGTCCAATGCCGGAGCGTCCCATGCGCGCGCTCATCGTCGCCGTCGCCGTTGCGACCATCGCGGGATCCAACCCAGCGCAGGCACAACTCCCGATCCCGTTTCCAACCCCGCGGCGAGTCCCGGACGCCACCCTGGATCTCGAGATGAGCGTCCTCGCGCCGCGCGGGAGTTTTCGTCCCGGGCATGCCGTCTCGATCGGCTACGGTGCGCGAGGCGCCCTCCGATGGGGCCCGCGCCGGGCCTTCGACGTCGGACTGGATTATCGCAGCGTCGCGCACGATTCACGTGCATACGCCGACACCGTCGATGTGCGGAACATGCTTCGCACCTTGGCGCTCAGCGTCCGGTACATGGTGCCCCTCCGGTACGCGCGGCCGTACTTCGGCGCGTCCGCCGGCGCGACCTACGTCGGCACTGAGACGCACGTCGATCGGTGCTGCGACGACAACGGGGATTGGGAGCGCCGGTTGGAGAGCGTCGAGGCGAGCGACCTGGGATCGATGATGTCGACCCGGGCGGGGCTCGTCATCGACCTGTGGCGGATGGTCGGGGCGAGCCCCTCGACCCTCTCTGCCGACCTCGGCGTCGAGACCAACTATGGACCGCGTCTCACGTATCAGGTTGACGGGCGCGGTGAGCTACGAACGACCGGGACGAGCTACCGCGTCTACAGCATCGGAGTGAGCCTGCGCACGAGGTAACCGTAGCACCGGGATTGCTCCGCCAGGAAAAACGAGAAAGGCCACTCGCATGGAGTGGCCTTTCTCGATCCTGCTGACCAATAAAGCTCCCGAGGAGGGATTTGAACCCCCGACCCGGCGATTAACAGTCGCCTGCTCTACCCCTGAGCTACTCGGGATCGAATCTCAAAAGCTAGGCACCTCGGATCATCGGGTCAAGCGATGCGTCTACGACGCCTTGACTCGGGTGCGCGGCTTCGGCGCGGCGGAGACGGCGACTGCCTCGGGTAGCACCGTTCGCAACCAGGTGCCGGTGTGCGACCCTGCGACCGCGGCGATTTCTTCCGGCCGACCCATCGCAACGAGCCGGCCGCCTCGGTCACCGGCCTCGGGCCCCATGTCGATGACCCAGTCGGCGAGCTTGATGACGTCGAGGTTGTGCTCGATGAGGACGAGCGTGTGGCCGTGATCGACAAGGCGGTCGAGCACGCGGGCAAGCTTGCGAATGTCCTCGAGGTGCAAGCCGGTGGTTGGTTCATCCATGACGTACACCTTCTTGCCCGCCTTGCGACCGGCGAGGGCGAGCTCGCGAGCGATCTTGATGCGTTGCGCCTCACCGCCCGACAGCGTCGTCGCGGGCTGACCGAGGCGGAGATAGCCGAGCCCAACCTGCTGGAGGTGCCAGAGTGCCTGGCCGAGCTTCTCCTCGCGCGGGAAGAACCGGATCGCTTCATCGACGCTGAGCTGGAGCACATCGTGGATGTGCTTGCCGCCAACTCTCACGTCGAGGGTCTCGGGCTTGAATCGCCGACCGCCGCAGTCATCGCACGGCACGAAGACGTCGGCCATGAACACCATCTCGACCTCGAGGTGCCCTGCGCCCTCGCACGTTTCGCAACGTCCCCCGGCAACGTTGAAGCTGAACGTGCCCACCGCATAGCGTCGCTCGCGTGCGAGCGGCGCGTCCGCGAAGATCCGCCGGATCTCGTCGAAGGCCTTGATGTAGGTGACCGGGTTGGATCGCGGCGAGCGGCCGATCGGGCTCTGGTCGATGAGCACGACATCGTCCACGGCCTCGTAGCCGGTGATCTCGGAGAAAGCACCGACGCGCTCGCCAAGGTGCTGCTTGGCGCTGTGCTCGCCGCGGATCCGGGTCTCGAGTGCGCGATACAGGACGTCGTGCACGAGGGTGCTCTTTCCCGACCCGGACACTCCGGTGACCACGGTCAGCGCACCGAGCGGGATGCGAATGTCGACATCCTGCAGATTGTGCTCTCGCGCTCCCGTGAGCGTGATCCACCGCGGTCCGAGGCGACGGCGCTCCTCGGGAAGGGGAATGGATCGGACGCCGGAGAGGTATTGGCCCGTCAACGGACTCTCGGCAACGCGATCGATCGGCCCGGCAAAGACGATCCGGCCACCCTGCTCGCCGCTGCCCGGCCCGAGCTCCACCATGTAGTCCGACGCGCGGATGGCATCGGGATCGTGCTCGACGATGATCACGGAGTTGCCGGCATCGCGCAGCCGATGAAGGATCCCCAGCAGGCGATGCATGTCGCGGGGGTGAAGGCCGATCGACGGCTCGTCGAGGACGTAGAGCGTGTCCATGAGCTGCGCACCGAGGGAGTTGGCGAGCCCGATGCGCTGCGCCTCGCCGCCGGAGAGTGTCCGCGTCGCGCGGTTCAGCGCGAGGTAGTTGAGGCCGACCTCGCAGAGAAACTCCACGCGATCGCGGGCTTCCTTCAGGATGTGCTCGGCGATGCGCGTCTCGAATTCGTCCAGCTGGAGCGACGACAGCCACTCGCTGAGGCGGTCCACGGGGAGGTCCGCGATCTCCGCGATGTTCCGGCCGGCCACGCGAACGTGCATCGCCTCGGGCTGCAGCTTCGTGCCATGACATGCGTGGCACTCCTGTGCCATCTGGTACTGCCGGAGGAAGACGCGGATGTACTGCTTGTACCGCTTCTCCTCGAGCTCGCGAAGGAAGGGGATCGTTCCCTTGAAACCCTTGCTGCGCGCATTCAACAGCCTGTCGCGCGCATCCGCCGGGAGCGTGCTCCATGGTGCGTCCATGGAGATCCGCTCGCGCTTGGCGAACTCCGCCAGCGCGCGCCGCTTGTTGTCGTAGCGCGGCATCGTCCACGGGTGGATCGCACCCTCGCGGAGCGATCGGTCGGGATACGGGACGATGAGCGACACATCGTATTCGAGCGTCGCCCCGAAGCCATTGCAGGTGATGCAGGCGCCCCGGGGATTGTTGAACGAGAAGAGTTGCGGCGTCGGCGATGGGGCACGGGTGCCATCGTTCGGACACTCGAAGCGCTCCGTGAACGCCATCCGTGTCAGCGGCGCGCCGCCGCTGCTCGACGGGAGTGGCGTGGACAGCAGGATCACACAGTCGCCATCGCCCTCGACGAACGCCGTGCCAACCGCGTCGGGGAGACGTGCCTCGGGTCCCTCGACGACAGCGAGTCGGTCCACGACGACGAGCAGCTCCCGCGCGCGCGCCAGGTCGATCTTCGCCGCGGCGAGCTCGTCGAGATGCCGCGTGACGCCATCCACAGCAACGCGCAGGAATCCCTGGGCCCGGAGGTTTTCGACGACGACCTCGTGCGTGACCTCGGATGACAGTCGCAGCGGAAACGTGACGGCGAACCGGGTGCCGCGGGGAAGCGCACGGACTGCGTCGGTCACCGACTGAACGGTGTCAGGCCGCAGCTCCCGGCTGCACACGGGGCAGAACGTATGACCGACGCGCGCCCACAGCAGCCTGAGGTAGTCGTAGACTTCAGTGGCTGTTCCGACGGTCGACCGCGAGGTCTTCGTGGGGTTCTTCTGCTCGATCGCGACGGCGGGGGACAGACCCTCGATCGAATCGACGGCGGGCTTCTCCATGCGCTCCAGAAACTGACGCGCGTACGCGGAGAGCGACTCGACATACCGCCGCTGGCCTTCCGCGTAGATGGTGTCGAAGGCCAGGGAAGACTTGCCGGAGCCGGACGGTCCCGTGATTACCGTGAGGGTCCGGCGCGGGATCTCGACGTCGAATCCCTTGAGGTTATGCTGCCGCGCGCCGCGGACGATCAGATTGGATGCCACACCGGAATCTAAGCGGGATCACCCGCCAATTGGCGTAGCCCTCCCCATCAACATCAATCTCCCCC
Source organism: Gemmatimonadaceae bacterium (assembly GCA_031426115.1). GTDB lineage: Bacteria > Gemmatimonadota > Gemmatimonadetes > Gemmatimonadales > Gemmatimonadaceae > JANPKQ01. The sequence goes on from JANPKQ010000154.1 coordinate 7,276, forward strand.
GCTGCATGTCTGCGCCACTTCCGGACGCGCTCCGGTCCCTGCTCCACGGACACACCTGCGAGATCGTCACGACCGGTGAGTCATCGGCCCGCGTCGAGCGGTGGGTCAGCGCGCGAGGCAGCGTCTTTTTCCTCAAGTACGGCGCTGCGGGCGGACCATTTCCAATCGTGGACGAGATCGCGCGCCTCGAGTGGATGGCGACGAATGGAATAGCTGTTCCTCGGGTCGTGGCAGCAGTGATCGAGGGAGAGAACGGATTCCTGCTCACCGAGTCGCTGCCCGGCGCGGATGCGTCGGTGGCGACCAGGCGGTCGAAGCGCGCCACCGTCGCTGCGCTCGCATCCGCCCTGCGCGGGCTTCATGCGACGCCTGTAGAAGGGTGCCCATTCGTGCACCCGGCGGCGACACGTGTGGAGGAGGCAGCGCGGCGGGTCGCATCCGGGTGCATCGACCCCGAAGAGTTCGACGCCGGCCGCGAAACACGTGACCCGGTGCACCTTCTCGGGATACTCAACGCGACTCACGAGCGTCTCGCGGGTCGGCAGCGCCGCGGGGAGGTATCGCCGGAGGGGAGAACCTTCACTCACGGCGACTATTGCCTGCCGAACATCATCCTGCAGCGGGTGCGTTCCGATTCGTCGGAAACACACGTGCTGTCGGGCTTCATCGACGTTGGGCGCGCGGGGGTCGCGGATCAATACCAGGACCTGGCGCTCGCGGCCCGCAGCATCACGCGCAACCTCGGCGCGAGGTGGGCGCCTCTGTTCCTCTCGGAGTACGGACTCGATCGGGTGGACGAAGAACGACTCGAGTTCTACACGCTGCTGGACGAGTTCTTCTGACGACGCCCGTTAGAGGCGACGCACCATGCGCCCCAGGACGAGCAGGAGGATGGCGCCCAGCGTTGCAAGCCCGATCGAGCGCATGTCGAAGCTGCCGGAGTTGATGCTTCCCCAGCCCAGCGAGGATCCGATCACTCCTCCAATGAACGCGCCGACAATGCCGAGGAGGACGGTGATGATGCAACCGGACGGATCGCGCCCCGGCACGAGGAACTTCGCAAGGGAGCCAGCAAGCAACCCGAGAAGAATCCAGTAGAGCCAGAGCGGCAATCCGTCCGTCCGTGTCAGTCCCGCGTGGAGCCGTACGTTACGGGGTGTGCGTGCGTCCCTTCGTCGCCATGCGATAGATCCAGAGCAGCAGGACCGAGCCGAGCACGGCAAGGGCAATGCTGCCGAAATTGAAGCCGTCTACGTTCGTCCCAAGTACCGCTCGCCCAATGAATCCGCCGACGAACGCGCCGACGATTCCAATGAGGATGGTGACGATGATCCCACCCGGGTCACGACCCGGCATGATGGCTTTCGCGATTGCCCCGGCAATCAGTCCGAGCACGACCCAAGCGATGATTTCACCCATACATCCCTCCAGAAGGAGTACGTGGACAGCTGAGAAAGTGCCAAGCGCACTGCGCCGTATAGCAACCCCTGTACCATGTACCCCCGCTGTTTGCCCCCGCGACCGCGGTGCAAACGCCCCCTGGCCCCGACCTCAACCGGCTCCCGAGCGCCGGTTCCCCCGGCTAGCATTCCAGCCTCCATGGCAGAGTCCACGATCCACGACGAGGAGGCACTCGGCAAGGCCTACGACGCCCGGCTCATGCGGCGTCTCCTGGAGTACGTGCGGCCCTACCGACGCCTCGTGCTGGGAGCGCTCGCTTTCCTCTTCGCGGAGGGTGCGCTGCAGCTCGTCGGGCCATTCCTCACGCGGCGCGTCATCGACGTGGCGATTCCGGCCGGCGACCTCGGGATGGTCCGGTCAGCGGCGCTGCTGTACCTCGCTGCCCTCGTCGCCCAGTTCGTCTGCTCGTATGCCGAGACGCTGCTGACGAGCCTCCTTGGGCAACGTGTGATGCGCGATCTTCGACTCGAGATCTTCGCTCACCTCCAGCGCCTGTCGATCGCATTCTTCGATCGCAATCCGGTGGGTCGGCTCATTACGCGCGTCACGTCCGACGTCGAGGCCCTGAACGAGATGTTTACGGCGGGTGTCGTGGCGGGGCTCGGCGACCTCTTCACGCTCGTGGCGATCAGCATCGCAATGCTGATCGTTGACTGGCGCCTCGCGATCGCCTCGTTCCTCACGATTCCGCTCGTGGTGCTGACATCGAACGTGTTCCGCATCCGCGTGCGGGAGTCCTACCGCGAGATTCGCGTGCGACTCGCCAAGATCAATGCATTCCTGCAGGAGCGAATCGGGGGGATCAGGGTGGTGCAGGTCTTCGGACGGGAGCGATCCGAGGCCTCCAGGTTCGACGCGTTGAACCGGGACCACCTGGTCGCCCATCTCCGCTCGATTCGCATCTACGCACTCTACTTTCCGGCGATCGAGATCCTGACATCCGTCGCCCTTGCCACGCTCATCGTCGCCGGTGGGGCGCGGGTAGGGGCGGGGACGCTCACCGTCGGCACCGTCGCGCTGTTTCTCCAGCTGGTCCGTCGATTCTTCCAGCCTCTGCAGGACCTGTCGGAGAAGTACAACATCCTTCAGGGTGCGATGGCGTCGTCGGAGAGGATCTTCGGCCTGCTCGACACTGAGCCCGACGCCGCGCATACGGTCGTACGCGGGCGTGCGCCAATCGGGGACGTCGTCGGTAGCGCAACAGGCGATGCGGCTTCACCGTACCGGCCGGACGGGGTCGCGCACCTTCCGCGTACCAACGCCAATGGCGTCACGATCGCCTTCGAAAACGTGTGGTTTGCGTACGATGTCGGCCACGTTGCGCGCGTCACGCTGGACGGGGCGGATCCGGAGTGGGTGCTTCGCGACGTGAGCTTCCGCGTTGCCCCCGGCCAGACGATGGCGATCGTCGGGCATACCGGGGCGGGGAAGACGACGATCGTCAGCCTGCTCATGCGCTTCTACGATCCCCAGCGCGGACGCATCACGATGGACGGGGTGGACATCCGCGAGGTGCCGCTCGATGAGCTGCGCAGCGCGATCGGGTACGTGCAGCAGGACATCTTCCTCTTCGCGGGAGATGTCGCGTCGAACATCCGGCTGTCGAATCCGCTGCCCGACGAGACGGTAGTCGCCGCCGCCACCCGCGTCGGCGCGGACAGGATCATTCGCCGGCTTCCCCAGGGATACGCGCACGAGCTCGGGGAGCGCGGGGCCTCGATCAGCGTCGGCGAACGGCAGCTGCTGTCCTTTGCCCGCGCCATCGCCGCGGATCCTGCCCTGCTCCTGCTGGACGAGGCGACGAGCGCGGTGGACAGCGAGATCGAAGCAGAGATACAGCGTGCCCTGGGTGAGCTGATGCGGGGACGCACGACCATCGCCATCGCCCATCGTCTCAGCACGATCGTCGGCGCCGACGAGATTCTCGTGCTCCATCATGGGCAGGTGGCCGAGCGGGGTACGCACCGCGGGCTGCTCGCGCGCGGCGGACTCTATGACCGGTTGTATCGACTCCAGGTGGGAGAGCTAGCGATGGGCGGGCGCGCGAGTGCGTGATGCTTGCCAGCCCCATGAAGGGCAAATAGTTTCGTGCACGCGCACGCCCCTGTCACGCCCAGACCCTGCTCCCCGAGATCCCCGCGCTCGCCGTCGCCGTGACCCGCGCGTCGTGCGACCCCTTATGCCCTACATCCAGCTGCGTGACCGCCAGTACCCTATTGGACAGGGGCAGCTTCGGGTCGGGACGGGCGCGCACGCCGATGTCAGGGTGCCCGGGGCGGAGAGCGACGCTCCGCAGGCACTGGTCGATGTCGGGGCGGATTCGCAGGCCGCGATTCGCCGTGGATCTCCCGACGCCGTGGTCCGGGTGAACGGGGTGGTGCTCGGGCCGGAGCCGACGCCCCTCATCCATGGCGACAAGATCGAGGTCGGCGGGGTGGAGCTGCTGTTCGGCGACGATCGGAGTGCAGGCAGTACCCAGTACCTGGGAGCGCCGCGCGCGGCTGCGCGCGCCGGCGGTCCACTTCCCGAGAAAGCGACAGCGTCGACGGGCGGCCGGCTCGTCTCCCTCGTGGATGGCCGCGAGTACGCGATCACGGGGAGTGGGGTCACGATCGGACGCGATGCGAGCTGCGAGATCGTGGTTCCATCGACCGAGGTTTCCCGCCGTCACGCGATGGTGGCCTCCGGCGAGTCCGGGTACGTCCTGTCCGATCTCAGCACCAATGGCGTCCTCGTGAACGGTGAGCGCGTGAGTCGCACGCGCATTCTCGGCCGCGGCGACATGATTCGCATCGGGGCGGAGGAATTCCGGTTCCATGCCGACGCCGCCCCGCGTTCTGTGCCAGACCCGAGCGCCCCGGACACGGCCCCCGACGCGCGAACCTCTCGCCCGGCGCGCGCCGTAGGGGGCGAAGCGACCCCGACTCCGCCAGTGGGCCCGCCACCCGCGATGGCCCCACCACCGGCGGCATCGGCCGAGCAGCCCGTACACCCCGCTGCGCGCGCCGAGGAAGCCGCGGGCGCTGCGGTGGGCACCGGCGCGGCCCGGACCCGGCCGCCGCTCGCTGTGCTCGAGATCGTGAACGAAGGCATACTGAAGGGCAAGCGCTTCGAGCTTCGGACGCCGCTCACCCATGTCGGACGGGGCGAGCACAACGACGTGGCCATCGCGGACGACAGCGTCTCCGATTCCCACGCGAAGATCCAGAAGCGCGAGAACGGGTGGTACGTTGTAGACATGGATTCGACGAACGGCACGTACGTCGGCGGCAGACGCATCAGCGGCGAGAAGCACCTCGTGGGCTCCCCAGACATTCGCTTCGGCGGAATCAAGATGATCTTTCAGGTGGCGGCCGAGCCTGTGGACGATGCGAAAGGCACTCGCGCAATCGCGGGGATGCGGCCGACCCGGCCGGCTCCAACCCCCCGGGCGGTACCGCCGCACAACATTGCTCCCGCGGCGGCAGTTCCGGCCGCCGAGGTCCAGGAGGAGAAGCCCGCCCGCAGTCTTGGCTGGGTCTGGATCGGGGCGGTCGTGCTGATCGTCGGCGCCGTGTTCTTCATGTTGTGGGGAAGCCGCTGATGCGCCTCTCGGTCGCCGCCCGCTCCGACGTTGGAATGATCCGATCGGGGAATGAAGACAACTACTACGCCGATGCGAACGCCTTTCGAGGGCTGTTCATCGTCGCCGACGGAATGGGTGGGCACGCCGCAGGCGAAGTCGCCAGCGAGATGGCCGTACAGATCGTGCAGCGCGAGCTCAGTGGCGTGAAGGATGTTCGCGCGGACAACGTCCGCCTGATGGTGTCGCGATCGCTCACCCGCGCGAACACCGCGATCTTCGAGCGAACCCTCACCGAGATCGACAAGCAGGGAATGGGAACGACGGTGTCGGCGCTGCTGCTCTCGCACGCCCGCTACCTCATTGGCCAGGTCGGTGACTCGCGCGTCTACCTCCTCCGCGATGGGGCGCTGCGCCAGCTCACCAAGGATCACTCCTACGTGCAGGAGCAGGTGGACGCGGGGTTCCTCACCCCCGAGCAGGCGCGCTACCACCCCTACAGCAACGTCATCACGCGCTGTGTCGGCGCGGGCGAGAACGTGGAGCCTGACGTCTACGGTGGCGACGTGCGCGTCGGCGACCTCTTTCTCGTCGCCAGCGACGGCCTCACCGGGATGGTCGATGACCGTCGGCTTCAGCAGCTGCTGCTCTCCCGCGTGACGCCTGACCGGCTCGTCGATGCACTCATCACCGAGGCGAACGCGCGCGGTGGCCTCGACAACATCACCGCCATCATCGTGCAGGTCGCCTCGATGGATGACGAGCAGCAGAACACGACGACCGCGGAGACTCCGGCGTTCACGCCAGACCGGTAATGGCCGACGAAACGGTCAGCGAGATCGCGGAGCTCTACCTCGGCAACATCCTGTACGCGCTCGAGCTCGCGGCCATGTCGCTGGAAGCGGACGCAAAACGCCCCGATGCGGCGTTTTACCGCGGCATCGCGCGAAAGCTCGCGGAGGCTCGCGGCCGGGCGTCAAAGCAGGCGTAGCAGGCATACTGACGAATGCGGCGATGGCCGGCGGGCACTGCTCCCGCCGGCGTTTGCTGCATCCGCTACTCGGATTTCAGCGCAAGCTGTGGCTCGACCTGTGACGCGCGGCGGGCGGGGACATAGCTCGCAATGAACGCGACGAGGAGCACGGTGAGCGGGACGACGCTGAAGGTGACAGGATCCCGCGGCGTCACCCCGAACAGCTGGTTGGACAGGACACCGGCGACGAGCGCCGCGGCGACGAGTCCGACGATGACTCCGGCGGTGACGAGCATCATCGCGTTCCGTACCACCAGCGCGCGCACGGTCGCTGCCTCCGCGCCCAGCGCCATGCGGATGGCGATCTCGCGGCGGCTGAGACCCACGACGAACGCGATGACGCCGTACAGCCCGATTGCGGCGAGGATCAGCGCGACGGAGCTGAACACGATGAGGAGGAGCGACCCGAAGCGCGCCGTCGCCGTCTGCTGGTCGAGGAAGTCGCCGAGGGGACGCACACGGAACAGCGGGAGCGCTGGATCGATGGCAGCCACGGCGCCACGGAGCATCTCGAGGGTGATCGGTGCCTCCGCGCGACTCCGCGCCGCGATCATGATGTCCGCGTCGGTGCGCTGGGCGTACGGGAAGAAGATGTCCGGTTCGCTCGCGGGCGCCGTGATGTCGGTGGTGAGGTCACGGAACCGAACATTGCGCGCCACGCCGACGACAGTCACCTCGGTGGTCGTTCCGGAGCGCAGCGGAAGCGTGCGCCCGATCGGATCCGTGTCGGGAAAAAGGCGTCGCGCCGATGCTTCGCTCAGGATGACGACCGGCGCTGATCCGCGCAGGTCTGACCCGAGGAACGAGCGGCCGCGACTCAGGCTGATACCGAGCGCGGCGAAGAATCCCGGCGTGACATAGTGACGGTAGTAGCGAATCGCATCCGTCGATCCGGGCATCAGGAAGGTGGCCGCGCTCGACGATCCGCTGAGCGGGAGGTCGGAGCTCACCGATGCTGCGGTGACCCCCGGCATGGCGCCGAGACGCTCGGCAAGCTGCGTTGCGAAGGCAGCGCGAAGCTCGGCCGTGTAGCGTGACGGGAGCGAGAGCCGCGCGGTCATGACTCCGTCGGGGCTGAATCCCGGAGCGACGTCGAGCTGGCTTCGCAGCGTCCGAACCATCAGCCCGGCGCCGATCAACAGCATGAGAGCAAGCGCGACCTCGACGCCGACGAGCACCTGCTGGAGCCCGGGGCGGCGAATCCGCCCCAGCCCCGCGGCCGCGGACCGGCTGCCATCCTTCAGGGCGTCAGTGAGGTCCTGCCTCGCGCTCATGAACGCCGGTGTCAGGCCGCAGACCACCCCGGCAACGAGCGCGAGGCCGAGGCTGAACAGCAGAACACGGGCGTTGATCGCGATGTCCACATACCCCGGCAGCAGCCCCTGCGGGATGTACGGACGCAGCGCGTCCACCGTCCAGTAGGCGACGAGGGTGCCGGCTGCCCCGCCGAGCAGCGACAGGATGATTCCTTCCGTGAGGAGCTGCCGGATGAGCCGCGAGCGGTTGGCGCCGAGCGCCAGCCGCACTGCCATCTCACGGCGGCGCGCGGTGGCGCGCACGAGCTGGAGCCCGGTGACGTTCGCGCACGCGATGAGAAGGAAGACAATGACCGCCGCGAACAGGACGAGGAGCAGCGTTCGCGTCGTGCCGAGATAGCTCTCCTTGAGGGAGATGACCTGCACACCGCGATCGGTGTTGGTCTGCGGAAACGACTCGGTCAGGCGAGCGGCGACACCATCGAAGTCGCGCTGCGCATCGGCGATCTCGCGTCCTGGCTGAAGCCGGCCGAAGGTCATCAGCCAGCGAAGCCCGCGCTCCTCCACGGCGCGTGCGCCGTTCGTGAGCGAGACGAGCATCGTCGGGAACCAGATGTCGGTGTCGAACGACAGGCCCTTGAAGCGCGGCGGCATGATGCCGATGACGGTGACGGATCGATCGTTGACGATGAGCGAACGACCGACGAGCCCTGGATCGCCGCCGAACCGCTCGCGCCAGAACTGGTCGCTGACGACGACCACCGCGTTCGCATCGGGAATCCGGTCCTCCTCGGGGAGGAAGGTCCGGCCACGCGCCGCGCGAACGCCGAGCAGCGGGAAGAAGCTCGGCGAGACCATCTCCGCCTCGATCCGCTCCGCCCCGCCTCCGGATCGGAGATTCAGCGATGTCTCGTCGTAGAGCGTGAGGTCGCTGAGAGACCGGTTCTGCGAGCGCCAATCATTTGCCTCGGGAATCGACGCGCCGCGAATCGCGCGCTGCGGCCCCGCGACGCCCCAGAGCACGACCAGCTTTTCCGGATCGTCGAAGGGGAGGCGCCGCAGCAGCGCGGCATCGACGAGGCTGAACATCGCCGTGCTCGCGCCGATGCCGAGCGCCAGAGTTCCGACGACCGCGGCCGCGAAGCCGGGGCGGGTGCGCATCGTGCGAAACGCGTAGCGTAAGTCCGAGTTCATCGGTGGATACCGGAATGGGTCTGCTGGAGCGCCGTGCACCCTGGGCCGATCGGCTGGCCACGGTCATGTGGTGGCGAGCGCTGCAGGCGTCCACACACCGCACGCGTTCAAGGCACCGGCCGTGCCGCGCGCTCGCAACCCGCATGTGGCCGCACTACAACGGGATACGCGTTCACATCGGCGGGCGGCACCCATCCGGGCGTCCCGGCGACGGACACCCCAATCCCTGGAACGGACAACGCCACCGCTGGCTCAGGCCAGCAGGGTACCGCCGTGGCGAAGCTTCGCGCGGAGCTGGTCGCTCGACATCTGCACGAGGTCGAACAGCGTGTTGCGCGGGATGGTAACGCCAGCCGCGGTGAAGACGCGGAGCCATCGCGCCGATCGGTACAGCTCATCCGACAGCTTCGGCAGGTTGATGGCGCCGGCCCAGCCTTCGGCGGAGATGCGCTGCACCTCGCCGCTGCGCCGCATGACCGCGATGTCGTAGCCGAGCATCTGGGTCTTCGCCGGGAAGTCCAGCAGGACCGATCCGGGCGAGGATCCGAGCTCGCGGGCGATCGCATTCTCCACCTCGACGACGAGCTTGCGATCCTCGGCGATCCACTCCGGCGCGATGGACCCCAGCTCCGCGGCCGGCAGTTCGATCGCGCGCTTGTGAAGCCGTCGGTCGCGGAGCGCGTCGAGCATTGGGGAAGGGGCCGTGCGGTCGAGCTGATGCACGAGGCCCTCGTCCGTGAAGCCGGGAAGTGCGGCCGTATCCACGGCGCCGGCCTGAACTGCCTCGTCCACGATGCGCTTGTACATCGCCGTCGCACTCCGGACGGCGTGGTGCCAGTACACGTTGCGGTACATCTGATACTTCGCGAAGAGCAGCGACTCGAGCGCCGAAAGACCCTTCTCCAGAACGCCGATCGCTCGCACGCCGCTCACCGGGTCGGTGACGATGGTCAGCGAGTTCAGGAGCCGGTCCACGTCGATCTCCCCGTACGGAACGCCGCACATGAGGGCATCCCGCTTGAGGTACTCGATCTTGTCCAGGTCGAGCGAGCCCGAGATGAGTCCCTGGAGCGGATTGTCGCTGGTGCCCTGGATGAGCGCGTGGACGCGCTCGGGAGCACCATCACCGCGAGCATCGGCAAGGATGCGGGCGAGAGAGCCGGTCGTGAGGATCGGCTTGGCGATTTCCTCGTGGTGAGGCGCGCCGATCTCCTCGAGGGCGTGCGAGAAGGGATAGTGCCCGATGTCATGGAGCAGCGCGGCAACCCAGACATCGGCACGCTGCTCCGTCGTCACGCCACGCAGCTCATCCCGCTCCTCGAGGAGGGCGAGGGCGCGGCGGGCGAGATGATACGTCCCGAGCGCGTGCTCGAAACGCGAATGGGTCGCGCCGGGGTACACGAGATAGGCGAGCCCGAGCTGCCGCACGTACCGAAGGCGCTGGAACTCGCGCGTGTCGATGAGCCGCAGGGTCAGCGGCCCGACCCGGATGTTGTTCCAGAGCGGGTCGCGGATGATCTCGTGCTTCATCCGGGTCACGGGGGCCCGAATGCGCGCCGCCCACCGGCCGCGTCGCGAATCCGGTGGGCGAGCGGTGTCATTGTCAGGCTTTCGGGCCCGCCTTGCGCACTGCGTCCGTGACTGCGTCGCCGAACTTCTCGATGTTCTTTGCGAACATGCCGGCGAGCTTCTTCGCCTGGGCATCGTAGGCGGCCTTGTCGGGCCAAGTGTCGCGCGGCATCATGATCGACGCGGGGACATCCGGAATCTGGACCGGGATGTCGAGGCCGAAGATCGGATCCTTCACCGTCTTCACGGCATCGAGGTCACCGGCCAGCGCCGCGCGCACCATCGCCCGCGTGTGCGCGAGCTTCATGCGCTTGCCGACGCCGTAGGCGCCGCCGCTCCAGCCCGTGTTGACAAGCCAGACGCGCGAGCCGTGCTGGTCGAGCAGCTTGCCGAGCATCTCGGCGTACTTCGTCGGGTGCCAGACGAGGAACACCGCACCGAAGCAGGCGCTGAACGTCGCCTGCGGCTCGGTCACACCGCGCTCCGTCCCCGCGACCTTTGCCGTGTAGCCCGAAAGGAAGTAGTACATCGCCTGCTCCCGGCTCAGGCGCGCGATAGGCGGCAGCACGCCGAATGCATCCGCGGTGAGGAAGATGACGTTCTTCGGATGTCCGCCACGGCCGTTGGGGACGTGGTTGCGGATGTAAGGCAGCGGATACGATGCGCGGGTGTTCTCGGTGATCGATTGATCCTCGAACTTCACCTTCTTCGACGCCGGGTCGAGCACGACGTTCTCGAGGATCGTCCCGAACATCTGGGTGGTGCGGTAGATGTCCGGCTCGCCTTCGGCGGAAAGATTGATCGCCTTGGCGTAGCAGCCGCCCTCGAAGTTGAACACGCCCTGGTCGGACCAGCCGTGCTCATCGTCGCCGATGAGGCTCCGCTCCGGATCGGCGCTGAGGGTGGTCTTCCCGGTCCCGGACAGACCGAAGAACAGCGCCGTGTCCCCAGTCGGACCGATGTTGGCCGAGCAGTGCATCGACAGCACGCCTTTCTTCGGCATGAAGTAGTTCATGACCGTGAACATCGACTTCTTCAGCTCGCCGGCGTAGCGCGTGCCCCCGATGAGGATCATGCGCTTCTCGAAGCTCAGCACGATGAACGTGCCCGTGCGGGTGCCGTGACGCGCTGGGTCTGCCTGGAACTCGGGTGCGTGGAGCACCGTGAAGTTCGCTTCGAACGTCGGCAGGTCGCTTGGCTCCGGGCGGACGAACATGTTCCGCACGAACGCCATGTGCCACGCGTTCGGCGACACGTACCGGACGGAAAGGCGATGCGACGAATCGGCGCCGGCGAAGAGGTCCTGGACGAAGAGCTCGGGCGCCTCGTCGAGATAGGTGCGCACGTCGGCGAGCAGCGCGTCGAAATGCTCGGGCGCCAGCGGCTGGTTCACCTTTCCCCAGTCCACGTCCTTCTCGGCCTCGCCTTCCCGCACGACGAACTTGTCGTTGGGAGAGCGGCCGGTGTGGGGGGAGGTGACGGCGACGAACGGACCCATGTCGGCGAGCTCGCCCTCGCCCCGGCGGATGGCCGTCTGGATCAGCTCCGGTGCGACCTGGTTCCAGTGGACTTCGCCCGACGGCGTGAGCCCCTGACGCTCGAGTCCATGCTTGCCCTTCCGCTCGACGGCCTCGCGGGCCGGCTTCGTCTGTGTCGCCATGACTCTAGGTCCTCGGTGAGTATCCGCCGTCGGCGCTGAGCGTGCCGAGGGTCCGTCGCCCTCCGTTGGGCTGGGACCGCTCCTGCGCGTCGACGACTGCGACGGCGGCCATGTTCACGATCTCCTGAACGTCTGCACCCTTCTCCAGCACATGGACCGGCCGCCGCATCCCGACGAGGATCGGCCCGATCGCCGTAGCGCCCCCCAGGTGGTTCAGCAACTTGTATGCGATGTTGCCGGCGCTGAGGTTGGGAAAGATAAGCACGTTGGCGGGTTCTTCGAGGGCCGAGAAGGGGTAGGATTCCTTCAGGATCTCCTCGTCGAGCGCCGTATCGGCCTGCATCTCGCCGTCCACGACCAGGGTGCGGTCGCGCTGCCGCAGGAGCTGGACTGCCTTTGCCACCTTGTCCGCATCCGGGTGCCGTACGGACCCGAAGTTGGAGAACGACAGCATCGCGAGCCGCGGCGTGATGCCGAAGGTCCGCACGATCCGGCTGGCGGCGTATCCGATCTGAGCAAGCTGTTCGGCGGTGGGATCGATGTTCACCGTCGTGTCGGCGCAGAAGACGATGTGCTTTTCGAAGACGAGCATGTACATGCCGCTGACGAGGCCGGCCTTCGGGTGCGCACCGATGACCTGAAGCGCGGGCCGGATTGTCTCCGGGTAATGCGAGTTCACGCCGGAGAGCAGGGCGTCGGCGTCCCCGCACGCAACCATCATCGACCCGAAATAGTTGCCGTTGTACAGGAGCTGGTGCGCCTCGCCATGGCTGAGCCCTTTCCGCTGGCGGAGCTTCCAGAGCTGCAGTGCATACTGCTCGCGGCGCGGCGATGTCGCCGGGTCTTCGATGACGATCTCCTCGAGCGAGATCCCGACTCGCGCCGCATGGTCCTCGATCGTTTCACGGTCGCCGAGCAGGATCGGCTGGGCGATGCCTTCCTCGACGAGCAACTGCGCGGCGCGGATGATCTTCGGCTCCTCGCCGTCGGGAAATACGACGCGCTTCGGATCGCGCACGGCGCGGTTGATGATTCCGCGCATGACACCCCGCGCCCGGCCGAGCCGGGCTTCGAGGCGTTCCTTGTATTCCTCGAGCTCGATGAACTCCTTCGCCACCCCGCTCGCGACGGCAGCCCATGCGACCGCGGGTGCGACCCAGAGGAGGGCGCGTGGGTCGAACGGGAAGGGGATGAGGTAGTCGGGCCCGAACTTCACGTTTCGCAGCCCGTACAGGGCCGACAGGCTCTCCGGAACGTCCTGCTTCGCGAGCAGCGCAAGCGCTCGGGTCGCGGCCATCTTCATCTCCTCGTTGACCTCCGTCGCACGCGCGTCGAGCGCGCCGCGGAAAATGAACGGGAAGCCGAGGACGTTGTTGACCTGATTCGGGTAGTCGCTACGTCCGGTGGCGACGATCGCATCAGGGCGGACCGAATGCACCTCGTCCGGCAGAATCTCCGGGTTCGGGTTCGCCAGCGCGAAGACGATCGGCCGCTCGGCCATCGTCGTGATCATCTGCTTCGTCGCCGCTCCGGCGACGGAAAGCCCGACAAAGACGTCGGCACCGACGAGCGCATCGGCCAGGGTACGCGCGCTCGACGGGTTCGCGAAGCGCGCCTTGTAGGGGTCCATCTCGCCGCGCCCCTCGTAGATGACGCCCGCGCGGTCGCAGAGGGTGATGTTCTGGCGCGAGACGCCGAGACGGACGTAGTGCTCCGCGCTCGATATCGCGGCGGCACCGGCGCCGGAGAACACGACGCGCACCCCCTCGATCGGCTTGCCGACGATCTCGAGCGCGTTCAGCAGTGCGGCGCCGGAGATGATCGCGGTGCCATGTTGATCGTCGTGGAAGACGGGGATCTTCATCGTCCGCCGCAACGTCTCCTCGATGTAGAAACAATCGGGCGCGCGGATGTCCTCGAGGTTGATGCCGCCGACGGTCGGCTCGAGGAGCTGGCAGAAGCGGATGACGTCCTCCGGATTCTCCGACCCGATCTCGAGGTCGAAGACATCGATGTCCGCGAACTGCTTGAAGAGGTTGCCCTTGCCTTCCATGACCGGCTTCCCCGCCAGCGCCCCGATGTTGCCGAGGCCGAGCACGGCGGTGCCGTTGGTCACCACGGCGACGAGGTTGCCCTTCGCCGTGTACTTGTAGACGTCGTCGGGGTTCGCGGCGATCTCGAGGCAGGGCTCGGCAACTCCAGGGGAGTAGGCGAGCGAGAGGTCGCGCTGATTGTTGAGCGGCTTCGTGGGGACGACCGCGATCTTTCCAGGCCTTCCGTTGGCGTGATAGTCGAGCGCGTCTTGTCGTTTCATGGACGTCGGGAAAACAAAAGCGGCCAGCGATCGCGCCGGCCGACGAGCTGCCGCGGGCGCCAGATGCCACCTGCGGGACGCACCGCTATAGCTGATGACTCAAGGTTAGCCGGGGCGGTCCAAGGCGTCAATCTTGTCCACGCGCGCCTTGTGCCGGCCGCCCGCGAAGGGTGTGGCGAGGAAGGTGTCGAGGATGACCGTCGCGAGGCGCGGGCCGATGAATCCGGCCCCGAGAGTGAGCACGTTGGCGTTGTTGTGCTCGCGCGCATTCGCGGCCGTCGTGACATCGTGACACGACGCAGCGCGCACCCCGCGCACCTTGTTGGCGGCCATGCAGCTGCCGATGCCCGCGCCATCGATCATTACGCCCATCGCGGCGTGCCCCTCGGCGACGGCCTTCGCGACGGCAACCGCAAAGTCCGGATAGTCCACGGGATCCTTGGTGACGGTCCCGAAGTCGAGCACGCCGTGTCCGAGCTCCCGCAGCCGCTCGGCGATGGCGGTCTTCATCGAGACACCGCCGTGGTCGGCGCCGAGAGCGACGGTGATGCCGCTTTGGGGCTTCTTCGCGCTCGCGGACGGGGGCGGCGTGGAGGGCGCGGGAGCGCTCGTGACCGGTGCCGGTGCTGGCGCCGCGGGTGGCTTGCGGCTCTCGCTGCCACCGCGTGGACCCGATCGGACGGCGGGTCGGGCGGGCCGTGCGCTCGTCCGCGCGGCCCCAGTGGATTCCGCGCCGCCCGGCTTCGGCCGCCGCGCGCGCGAGGCCTCGACGCCGCTTCCGCCGGTCAGCACGATCTTCGCCCTCACCGCGGCGTCGCGGGCGCTCGGCGTCACCACGGCGTCGCTGACATCGATCGAGGTCGCCCCCGCGCGGGCGGAGCGTTGCACCTCACGCTCGGTGATGACTTTGCGTCGGGTCATAGGGTCAGGTGTGGGCGGCGATGGAGAACGTAGCGAAGAGTACGCGCATCCGCAGGGGATGGAGAGGGGACCGCCGGCGCCGCGAACATCACATCCGCGGGATCGCTACTGTGCCCGCCGATGCCGAGCGCATGTCCGATCTCGTGCACGACGATCGGAAGAAGGTCGGTCGGATTCCCCACCCCCGCCAGGTCGATGGTGATGAGCACCTTGGCGTGTCCACCGGGCGTGTTGACGAGGGAAAGCGTGCGCGCGGTGTCGCCGGCCGGACAGAACAGCGTGCTCGCGAAGGACTCCGTCCACCGCGCGCCCCCGCAACCCGCCGTGTCCACGGGCATGCCGATGGCCGCATCGCGAACGAGAATGTCGGCCTGCTCCGGCCGATCGACAAGCCGCAGCGTGTGCTCGCGAAACGCGAGCGCCGATGTCCATCGCGATGCGGCCGTCCGCACGGTGGCGTCCAGGAGAGGGCTCGCGCCTCCGCCCAGGACGTGAATGTCGAGCGTGCGTCCGGTGGGCCAGTGGTAGAGCAGGCCGGCGGTGAGCGCCGTCGGGTCATATGGCGGCGCGGCGGCATCGATGGTCGGCGTCGTGCATGCCATCATCGCGAGGGCGGTGATGGCGAGGAGGCGGCGCACCGCGCCGTTCAGCGTCTCAGCGGAGCGCATGGCGCACTCCTATCCTCACGCGTCCGATCGCCCCTCCCGCGAGGCGCGGGTTCTCTGAGGGCTGCGCGGCCATTCGCGTCGCTTCGCCAACGACCGTGATCGCGGTTCGCCGCCTCCGGTCGACGGGGATCACGGCGCCGGCTTCCATTCCCCACGTCCACAGCGCGCCGCGATGCGTACGAAACGGAATGACGTCATCCGGTCCCGACGCGCGGGCGCCGAGCAGTCCCGCGAGGGCGGTTACGCGTGGTGTGACGTCGACCTCGAGCCCGGCGTGGACGTCGAGGCGACGCGTCGTTCCCGCGCGCCACGCACTGGCGGAGGAGCGCAGCCTCAGCGCGGCGGCGTCGGCCCGGAGGCCGGCTGTCGCCCGTGTGCGCGAGAAGATTCCACGCGACGCGCCGATGCGAAGGTAGGGTCCGACTCCGGCGCGCGCGAAGACACCGTTCCCATCCTCGACGAACGGTGTCGAGTACGACGCTCCGCCCTCGACCATCCAGCTCAACGCGGCAGTCGGCGCCGCGGATGCGGCTGGCTGCGCGCGGAGTTCACCGGCGAGCGCGACGAGCAGCGACCCGAACTTTAGTGTTTGCCGCACGGTGCCATACGTTGGCGACATGATTTTACCGCGCGGCGCCGTCACGCGGCCTCTCCGGCGACCGGAGCTGCGGCGTAGCTCCGCAGCCGCGCGAGCATTAGGCGATCCGTCGCCTCCGGATCATCGAGCTTCGGGGTTTCGATCACCTTCGGGATCGCCGCGAAGCGCGCGTCGGTCATGATGCGACGAAACGCGCCAGCACCGATGAACCCTTCGCCGATCAGCTCGTGGCGGTCGCGTCGCGAGCCGAGTGGCACCTTCGAGTCGTTGAGGTGGAGCATGCGAAGCCGATGCATCCCGAGGCTGTCGCTGAACTGCGCCCAAACAGTGTCGAAGTCGCCGGCGATGTCGTAGCCCGACGCGAACAGGTGCGCGGTATCGGCGCAGACCGCGACGCGTTCCTGAAGGTGGCGGGGAATGCGCTCCAGCATCGTCGCCAGCTCCTCGAAGTTCGCGCCGAGGGACGTCCCGCTCCCAGCCGTGGTCTCGAGGAGGAGCACAGTGCGGCCCGGGACGCACTCGAGCCCGGCGACGATGCCATCAACGTTGCGATCGATGCCGCTCGCACGGTCGTCCATGAAGTTGCCCGGGTGCGACACGAGGAACTGGGCGCCCAGCGCCTCGCACCGCTTCAGCTCACTGATGAACGAGATCGTCGAGCGCAGCTGCAGAAACGCATCAGGGGAGGCGAGATTGATGAGGTAGCTGTCGTGCACCGCCGTGGCGACGACGTCGGTCTGTGCCAGCGCCGCGCGATACGCGATGCACTCATCGTCGATGCAATCCCGCTCGGCCCACCGGTTCGCCATCTTGGAGAACATCTGCATCGCCGTCGCCCCGATTGCGCCCGCGCGGCCCGGGGCGTTGGGCACACCACCCGCCGTCGAGACGTGCGCGCCGAGCAACGTCGCATCCGACACGGCTACTCGAACTCGCTGGAGCGTCCGCGCAGCGCGCGGCCACAGCCGGGACAGTACAGGTCTCCCGTCTCGGCGAGCGCATAGTCGAACGAGCGGCCGCAGGTGCATGCGCGCTCGATGCCTTCGTTGCCGCACACGAGGCAGAAGCAATCGCCCTCATCATACTGCCGAAAGCGGCCGCAGGTCGCGCAGCGGCGCGTCTCCTTCACGGGCGCGGTCGAAGGAAGGGAACGGGGTCGACGGCGATGGGCCTGCTCCCCGACCGGATCTCGAAGTGCAGGTGTGGCGGCAGCCGGGGATCGTTGGTGCCTACCGTGCCGATCTGCGCTCCCCGATCGACGATCGCGCCCTGGGCGACGGTGATCGAGCCCAGCGACGAATAAATGGAGTATTCGCCGCTCGGATGCAGGATGACGACCGTGGCGCCGAAGGTCGCGAGCTGCGTGTCCACGAGCTTCACCACCCCGGCGGCAACGGCGCGCACGGGCGTGCCGGCCGCCGCCTCAATCCCGATCCCCTGCCAGCTCGTGAGCGTCTGGTCGGGTCCGGGCGCGCGGCCGAACGGATAGAGCAGGCTGCCCTGCACAGGCCATTCGAGCGTGCCGCTGCTGCGCAGGCCCGCAGCGGCGCGTCCCGATGGACGGTTCGTCGCCGCCGGGCTGGCAAGTGCGGCGCGCCGCCGCTCGGCTTCCAGGACTTCGATCATGTTGTTGAGCTTCGCTTCGTCGCGGGCGATTGCCGCGAGGCGGCGTTCTGCCTGCGTCGCGTCACGCTCGACGCGTCGAAGGCTCGCTGCCCGCTGGTCCTCGAGCTCCTTGTAGCGCTGCTGTTCCTCCGCGCGCTCCTCCCGCGTCGCGACTACATCGCGCTGCAGGCGTACGAGGCCGCGGCGCTGGCGATCGATCTCCTCGTTGAGCTGCTTCACCCGCTGCACCATCACGCGGTCGCGACGTGCGACCTCGTGGAGATACTTGTATCGCGCGACGAGTGCGCCGAACGACTCGGCGGAGAGCATCACTTCCAGTGAGAAAAGCGGGCCGCGACGATAGATGTCGGTGAGGCGGCGCTGGAGGATCGCGCGCTTCACGACCAGCTCGTCCTGCGCGCGGACCAGCTTCCCCGTGGAGCTCTCGACCTCGTCCGTGACTGCCGCCACCTGCGTATCGAGGGAGCGCACGACGCGCCCGGTTGCTTCGGCCTGACGGACGAGGTTGTTCACCTCTTCGGCGAGCGAGTGCGCACGCCCCTTGAGGTCCTGCATCCGGTTCTGGAGCTCGGCACGCTCACGTCGGATGCGTTCCAGGGAATCGCGCTGGATGCGCAGTCGATCCCCGGACGCCGCCTGCGCCTCGAGGGACGTCGCGGCGACGATGCACAGTGTCAGGGCCGTGGCGACTCGGATCATACCCGTCGGAGGTGGCGACCCACGGACACTGCGCTGCCGAGCAGCCCGATCAGCGCGCCGGCCGCGATGCCAAGCAGCGCGAGCGACGAGTCGAAGAACACCGTGTCGATGAAGTACGTGTCGACAAGTGAGCTGGCGAGCCAGGTCAGGAGCAGTGCCGCGAGGCCGCCGAGGATTCCCTTGACGAGCCCTTCGAGGAGGAAGGGAAGGCGGATGAACCCGTCCGTCGCACCGACCAGTCGCATGATCGAGATCTCGCGGCTGCGCGCGAGCACGGCCATGCGGATCGTCGCTCCGATGATGATGATCGCGACGAGCGCGAAGGCGCCGCCGAGCGCGAGCCCGACCACAGAGGCGACCGTGCGTACGCGGTACAGCTTTGCGACCCACTCCTCGCCGAATCTGACATCGTCGACGAAGTCATAGCTCTCGATCCGGTCGGCGACGGCGCGGACCGTACCCGGGTCCCTCGACCCGGGCTTCAGGCGCACCTCGATCGAGCCGGGCAGGATCCCTTCCTCGAACACATCCTCGAACTCACCCAACTCGCGGCGCGCCTTCTCCAGCGCCTGCTCCGGGGTCACGTAGGTCACGGTCGCGACTTCGGGGAATGCGGCGATGTCGCCCATGGCCGCCGCGACACCCTCGGGCGCCGCGGCCTCGGTCACGAACGCCCGGATCTCGACGCGTTCCTCGACGCCGGCGATCGCCGTTCGGATGTTGAGTGCGACGAGCCCGAACAGCCCGAACGCGAACAGCGAGAACGCAATCGTCGTGATACTGAGGGTGCTGAGCAGCGGGGTCCGCCGGAACGCGATGAGCATTTCGCGGAGGGCGAGCATCAGCGCGCCTCGCGCCTTGGAAGGGAGGTGTCGGCGGAGTCGTAGACGACGCGGCCATGATCGAGCTCGATCGTGCGGTAGTCGGCGCGGCGGATGAGCTCGAGGTTGTGGGTAGCCATGACGACGGCAGTGCCCGACGCGTTGATCTCGCGCAGCAGCTGGTAGACGCCTCTAGTCGCGCGCTCATCGAGGTTGCCGGTCGGCTCGTCGGCAATGAGGACGAGCGGATCGTTGACGAGTGCGCGGGCGATCGCGACGCGCTGCTGCTCGCCACCCGAGAGCTCGCGTGGATAGCTGTGGCTCTTCGACGCAAGGCCGACCTGGGTCAGTAGCCGCGACACCTTGGGCTGGATCGTCGCGCGCGGGGCACCCGTGACCTCGAGGGCGAAGGAAACATTCGCCTCCGCGGTGCGGTCCTCGAGGAGCCGGAAATCCTGGAAGACGATGCCCAGCTTGCGGCGGAGGCGCGCGACGTCGCCCTTCCGCAGCTCCCGCGAGTTCAGCCCGCTGACCTGGACCTCGCCGTCCGTCGGCATCTCGGCAAGGTAGATCAGCTTCAGCAGCGTACTCTTGCCCGAGCCGCTGGGCCCCGTGAGGAAGACGAACTCCCCCTTCGCGACGCGGAAGGTGATGTCCTTCAGCGCGACGCCGCCGCGCGCATACTCCTTCGTCACGTTGAAGAACCGGATCACAGGGCCGCTCCAGGTGCTGGCTGCGGATCCGGGTCGGGATCCGCAAAGCGCCAGGTGGCTCCCGCCGTCACGGTGTCGATGACGGCCTTGAGGAGCCCGATGAGAATGGGCCCAAGGAGAATTCCGGAGAGGCCGAAGGTGTAGACGCCGGTGACGAGCCCGACGAGCATCCAGTAGAAGTTCAGGACGCGCGAACGGTCCGCGGCGAGCTTCGGGCGGAGGTACATCGAGATGAAGAGCGTGTTCACGCCGAACCCGATCACGAGCATCAGCAGCGCAGCCGTTGGCGACCCCTTGAAGATAAGAAGCCACGCGGCGACAGGAACATAGATGCTCCACGACCCGACGATCGGGAAGAACCCGATGACGAAGGACGCCAGCGCCAGCACGGCGGCGAGCGGGACGCCGAAGATGAGGTTGAGGACGAGGATGAGGACCGACTTGAGCGTCTGGGTCAGGAGCGTCGAATAGATCGTTCCGTGCAGGACCCCTCGCACATTGTTCTCGAGCGCGTGCGCGAGCTCGCTGTAGCGTGACGGAATCTTTGTGCGGACATACCCGACGATCTGTTCGCGCTGGGTGAGGACGTAGAAGCTCGTGAACAGGAAGATCGTCGTGGACACCGCGAAGGTGACCACCGCTTCCTGGACCACCTCGGGAATGCTCGATCCGTAGTCCGTCGCCCGTCGAACCCACTTGGCAATCTGCACCGACGCCTCATCCGTATGCAGCCAGGGGAAGACGTCCTGAATGCTTGCGTCGATCCGGGTGACGACGGCGTCCTGATTGCGGCTCAGGTAATCCACGACCTCGCTGATCTCGAGGTAGCTGTACGCGAGCGCAGCGAGCACCGGGACGATGATGATCGCGAGCGTCAGCAGCGCCGCAACCGCCGGCCGTCCGGTGGAGCGCGCCAGTCGGGCGTAGATGGGCCGAAGGAACACCGCGATGACGACTCCGATGATCGCGGCGATGATGACGGTGCGGACCATCCAGAGGAACAGCGCCACCACGATGACGGCGAGCGTCGTCGTCACGAGCATGCGCCGCATTTCCGGCAGCGTCAGCTCGGCGACCAGCATGTCGGCCCGGCGGTCCGCGCGGCGGCGATCCAGCAGCGGCTGCTCGCCGGACTGGGTCATCAGCCCAGGGCCTGCGTGAGGTCGGCGATGAGGTCGTCCGGATCCTCGATGCCAATGCTGAAGCGAAGGAATCCGTCGGGAATTCCGATCTTCGCGCGCTCATCGGACGACATGTGGGCGTGCGACGAATACCGCGGTTCGGAGACGAGCGTGTCCACACCGCCGAGGCTCGCCGCGTGGGTGCACAGCTTGAGCTTCCGAATGAACCGGTCCGCTGCCTTGCCGCCGCCGGACATCTCCAGCGCGACCATCCCGCCGTACCCATCGAGGTGCGACTCCGCCAGATCGTGGTCCGGATGCGACGCGAGCCCGGGATAGTGGACCTTCCTGAACTCCTTCCGGCCCTCGGCCCACTGCGCGATCCGCATCGCGTTCTCGTTGTGCCGGCGCACGCGAACGTCGATCGTCTTGAGCCCGCGCTCGAGGAGCCAGCACGCGAAGGGGTCCGGCGCCTGTCCCCAGACGATCATCTTCTGGCGCACTTCCTCGATATAGGAGGCCGTGCCGAGGACGACCCCGCTCAGCACGTCGTGGTGGCCGTTGAGGTACTTTGTCGCGGAGTGGATGACGACGTCGGCGCCGTGCTCGATCGGCCGGAAGTTGATCGGGCTCGCGAAGGTGGAGTCCACGACGAGGGCGAGGCCGTTCTCCTTGGTCAGATAGCGGACGCTCGCAAGGTCAATGACGCGGCACGTCGGATTGACGGGCGACTCGAGGAAGATCGCACGCGTCTGCTTCCGGATGCGCTTCCGCCACCCGCGGCTCTCGACGGGGTCGACGAGCGTCACGTCGATCCCCATGCTGACGAATTCCTGGGTGAACAGCTTGTGCGTGCCGCCGTAGATCCACGAGCTGGAGAGCAGGTGATCGCCGGGACGGAGCAGCGCCAGCATCGCGCAGGCCGTGGCGCCCATGCCGCTCGCGAGGACGAGGCCGGCTTCCGCACCCTCGAGCATCGCGATGCGGCGTTGCACGGTCTCGGCGTTCGGCGAGTTGCCGTAGCGACCGTATCGCAGTCCCTCGGCGGTCCCGATCTCCTGGACGAAGTTGACGGACTGCACGATGGGCTGGACGACAGGGGAGCCCGCCTCGATATGATCGGCGCCGCCGTGAAGCGCGAGGGTGGAGAGTCCCTGGGCGCGCGACTTCCTGGTGCTGGGCTCGTTTCTTTTCACACGAGGTTCCGGCGCCTCCCGGCGCTGTCGAGGTCCACCTTCACGACACGAACGATCTCCGAGGGCGCGATGCCGGCGACATCGCGAACGATGACGCCGCCGCGCGGAACCGCATCATCGAGGATCACCGTCGCCAGCTCGTGCCGTCGCGGACCGTATACCCAGGCAAGCTCTCCATCCACCAGCATCCGCTTGGCCGCGTCGTCCGAGCGCATGCGCACGAGCGGTCCGCGGTCCGCATCGCCAGCTCGCGTCGCGACGAATCCCATGACCTGCAGCGGGGGACTGTACCCCGATGCACTCACGGCGTCGCCCCGACCGCGACGTAGGCATCATCGAAGCGCATCACGAGCCGGCGGTGGCGCAGGCCATCACACCGCGCTGCGGCATCGGTGGCATCGCACCCCAGCGCCGCCGGCAGGTCGGCGAGCGTCACACGCCCCTTGTCGTACAGGGTCCCCCAGACTTCGCGTTCCAGCGGCGTCAGCGCGCCATGCAGCTCGGCCGATCCGTCGGGGCGCTGCACCACCATTGCGAGGCTGTGCCGCTCGAGCACCGACTCGATCGCGTCGAGATGCGATTCGCTGAGTCCGCGAAAGACGAAGTACGCCTCTCCCGGTGCATCGTCCGCGCCGAAGCGGAGCAACAGCTTCGCAACGACCTCGTCGGCGCAGGAAAAGTCGAGCAGGCCGACGTGCGCGAAGTCGATGACGGTCAGCGTACGATCGCGAAGCTCGGTGAGCTGCAGCTCGATCTCTCCGCGCACGGCGGCGCCGGTGGGACGCGTCACGAGATTCGAGTAGAGCTCGCACACGGTGCGGCGAAGCACCGAGCTGAGATCGATGTGGGTGATCATTTCGGCACGATCCGCTCCGGAATCGTGATCTGCACCTGGGCGCCAGGAAAGCTGGCGAGTCGCTCGGTCAACGGAACATCCTCATCCCAGTTCGGGGTTATGGCGATTCGGGCAGTGCCGCTCCGGACCGAGAGCTTGCCTTCCCATCGCCCGAGGAACTTACGGACCCCGGCGAGTCCCTGCCCGCGTCCTGGATCACGAAAACGGCTCACGCCCCGAATCACTGCCTCCTCGAGGGCCATCGCGTCGTCCCAGCGATCGCTCCGGCGCCAGCCCGGCGCGCTCTCCAGCGACTGGCGGAACCCGAGGCCCGCGTCGCAGACCGCGATGACGACGACCCGCCGCCCGAGACGCTTCTGCCACCGATACGTCTGCACGGCGACCCAGCCGCCGCGGCCCGCGTGCTCGACGATGTTCTGGCAGACCTCGGACAGCGTCATCGCGAAGCCCATCGTCACCTTGTTGTCGATGTTGAGCTCGTTCGCGAGGATCGCCTGCGCCTTCTGCTGGATGCGCTCGACGACGTCGTGCACATCGGCACTCCCGGTAACCGGCGTGATCTCGAGAAGCACACCTGACTCGCCGGTCGCCCGGTTGCGGGGCACGGAGCCGTGCATGTCGAACAGGTCGCCGGCGTACTTGAAGAATCCGGTTCGGGCCCAGTACGAGATCGTCTCCTCCGCATCCGGCACTGTGAAGCCGGGGCGCTCGCCGCGCGTCTGGGCGAGGGCGAGGAGGGCCGTGAGGCCGTAGGGGGATGCCCACCGCGTGTGCCGCGCGTCCACCAGGATCTTCTCGTCCCCCGAAAGCGGCGCCAGCTGGTCGAGGACCTGCTCGAACGACGCCTCGTCCAGCGAGGGAGGGACGTTGATGACGGTGGTCACGAGATGCTGAGCTCTCCGCGGAGGTAGTGAGCGAGCCCGGTGGCACCCCGGTGCTCCACGTTGCGTGCGGCGGCAAGCTGAGCGGCCTGCATCGCGTCGGTGAACTTATCACCGGCGACCAGCCGGGAGAAATAGGTTGCGCCCCAGACATCACCGCATCCCGTGGGGTCGCCACCGGTGACGGCGTTGGTTGGGGAAGACGGGACCAGGGCGGTCCGGATCGGCCCAAGGGCGGGCGTCAGCGCACCATCCCGCGAGACCGGCTCGAGGCGGTCGAAATCGGGGGCCGCGAAGTACACCACCCCGCGCTTGCCGAGCGTCACGCTGAGGCAGCGAACGCCCTGCGCGAGCGCCGTCGCCGCGAGCGCCAGCGGGTCGGGGGCCATCATCTGCATTTCATCTTCATTGACCTGGATCAGGTCGAAGCAGCGACACCAGGCAGCCACGTTGGCGAGCGGCTGCGGCGTGCGCAGGCCGCTGGGCTGCACGGCGAGCAGCAGCGAATGCAGGTCGCAGTAGATGGGGCCGCGATAGTGCTGGCGGAGCAGCTGGGCGGTCTCGAGGTCGAGCTCGAAGCCGCTCATCAGGTTCACGTACAACGCATCGATGTCGTGCAGGAGCGGCTTGAGCCCGAGCCAGCTCCATCCGGGGATCCCACCGGAGAGAATCTCCGACCGGCGCTCCACGGACGTGTACCGCAGCTCCACGCGGTTGTTGGGGTAGGGGACTTCAATGATTGCGGCATCCTTTGCCATGCGCCGCAGCGAGCGAATGAATGCGCGGGCCCGATCCGCCAAATCCTCCCCAACCTTGATGAGCGGAACGATCTCCCACTCGGCGGGAAGCGCGGCATCGAGAGCGCCGAGAGAATACGTGATGCCACCCCATTCCTCGACCGCGGCCTCACGCGGGTCCCGACCGTAGATGATGTCCCAGACGAACGTGCCGATGACGCCGAGCCGGCGTCGCCGCGTCACCCGCCGGCTCCCGGGGTTGCCTTGAACGTCGCGATCGCCCCGACGACGCCGGCCGTGCCCGGCAATGTTCCGAGCACGATGTCGCAGGCATCCACCGCGGGACGGAAGGCACGGCGCCGAACCTCCGCGCGCAGGGGGTCCATGAGTGCGTCGCCGGCCGCGGTGACACCGCCCATCACGACGACGACGTTCGGGTTGAGCATGTTCAGCATGTTCGCGATGCCGGCACCAAGGAAGCGCGCGGTGTCGCGAACGACCTCGCGGGCGAGGGCATCGTCCTTCAACGCGGCCTCGTAGACGGTTGCCGCGGTGATGAGGTTGAGATCTCCGCCGACCATGCTCGACAGCATCGACGCTTCCGCGCCGGCGAGCGCTTCACGCGCGCGATCGGCGATTGCGGGTCCGGAGGCGTAGGCCTCGAGGCACCCGTAGTTCCCGCACTTGCACCGGCGGCCCGTCGAATCGATGGTCGTGTGGCCGAGCTCCCCGGCGACGTCCGACGCACCGTGGAAGAGGCGACCATCGATGATGATGCCGCCGCCGATCCCGGTGCCGATGGTGATGCCGATGACGTTGTTCGCCCCGCGCGCCGCGCCGAGCCACCACTCGCCGAGCGTCGCGCAGTTGGCATCGTTGTCGAGCGTTGCCGGGAGCCCGACGCGTTGGATGACCTCATCCCGCAGCGGATAGTTCACCCAGCCAAGGTTGGGGGTGATGAGGACGACGCCCTTCGCGCGGTCGAGCGGGCCTGGCGACCCGATGCCCACGCCAAGGAAATCCGAGCGCTTCGCGCCGGTCTGCGCGATTGTCTCGGCGATGACGGTATCGATCATCCGTGCAATGCGGTCGACGACGGCCTCGGCGCCCTGTGTCGAGCGCGTCGGCTCGCTGCGCATGGCGAGCGCGACGCTCCCGTCCTCGGACATCGCGCCACACACGATGTTGGTGCCCCCGAGATCGACGCCGACGATGTAGCGGTGGCTATCGCGGCCGCGCCCGCGACGCGCCGGGGTGGATGACGGATTGGGAGGGCTCATGCCGTGATATCGGACTTGTAGGGAGAGGTGTGGTCGATCGGCTGCAGCTCGGCGATGCCGACACGTGCGCGGACTTCCTTGTCGCGCCAGACGCGGGTGGCGATGAGCTCCTCGTTGCGCGCGACCTCGGTGTTGTTCCGCCAGGGACGCTCGTGGTGCAGGTGGAGCACCGCGGTCCGAAACCGGATGCGCTTCGAGCGATATCCCAGGTTGATGAGTCGCTCCCCGATCGCGCGGTCGCCGCTGCCGTATCCCATGTCGGTGTCGAAGCCGTTGACGGCGATGAGTCCTTCACGCCACACGGAGGAGTTGTTGCCGCGCCAGGACGATGGCGTCGGTGTCACGGCATCGAGCAGTGCTGCGACCGGCCGTGGCCGGAGGAGTCGAAGTGCACGGTGGCCCGGGCGATACCCAGCACGCCACAGGAAGCCGAGATCGGCGACGCGTCCCTGTCGGATGTCGTCGATGGTGATCCGCTGGCTGACGTTCATCGGCAGCTTCAGGTAGCCGCCGGCGAGAAACCGTCCGGGCTCCGCGAGCTGCACATGGCGCTCGATGAAATCGTTTCGGGGGATGCAGTCGCCATCGGAGAAGATCATGTAATCAGCGTCGGACGATGCGATCGCGCGATTGACGATCTCCCACTTCCCGAAGCCCTTGTGCTCGTGCCAGACGTGCGCGATGCGAAGGCCGGCTTCCCCCCGAAGCCGAGCGATGAGCGCGGCCGTCTCGGGACCGGAGCCATCGTCGGCAACGATGACGTCGAAATCCTTTCGCGTCTGGGCCGCGTAGCCCCACAGCGCCTTCTCCAGCCACTCCACCTGGTTGTACGTGGCCAGCACGACTGCGACGCGCACGATGGTCTCTCCTCGGAGTGGGTGCTCCGCACGCGCCGCCGTGTCGATCGCGGGCCGTGCATTGCCTACCGTCGGTCCGGACGCGCCGTTACTTTCACGGTCGCAGGTCCGAGCCGCCCGAATATAACTGAAATCGAGCGTGGCACGACGCTCGGTGAAGTCGATGCGCGCGCGCCGTGCGCACCCCGGCCCGTGAGGAGCATGCGCCTCTCCGTCATCGTGACGACGTACAACCAGCCTGCATGGCTGGAGAAAGTGCTCTGGGGGTTTTCCGCCCAGACCTTCCAGGACTTCGAGGTGCTCATCGCCGACGACGGCTCGGATGAGGTGACGCGCGCCACCATCGAACGGCTCCGGCGGACCGTTGCGTATCCCGTCCGGCACGTCTGGCACGAGCACCGCGGCTTCCGGAAGTGCGAGATCCTCAACAAGGCGATCATTGCGGCAACCGGCGACTACGTCTTCTTCACCGATGGCGACTGCGTCCCGCGCCGTGACGTCCTGGCGGTGCACTACGGCCACGCGAAGCGCGGGCGGTTTCTCTCCGGCGGCTACCTCAAGCTTCCGATGGAGATCAGCCAGCGGATCACTCGCGAAGACATCCTCGCGGGGCGCGCTACTGACTATCGCTGGCTGCGATCGCACGGGATGCCGGCGTCGCGGCAGCTCGCACGGCTTCGCTGGGGGCCGCGAACGGCGGCCGTGCTGGACCGTCTCACGCCCACGGGCCCGACGTGGAACGGCCACAACACGTCAACATGGCGAGACGACCTCGTGCGCGTGAACGGTTTCGATGAGCGCATGGAGTGGGGTGGGCTCGACCGTGAGCTCGGCGAGCGTCTCGAGAACGCTGGCGTGCGGGGCATGCAGGTCCGACACCGCGCGGTGGTCGTCCATCTCGACCATGGCCGAGGATACAAGAAGCACGACGCCATCGCCCGCAACCGCGAGATTCGCGACGAGACGGCACGCCACCGCGTGACCCGCACGCCGGCCGGGCTCGACCGCCATCTCGCGACAGGTAGCGCCCGCTCGTGACAAGGGCCGCCGGCATGGCGCCGAGCGATCGGCCGACCGCTGTTGTCTTTCGCAAGCGGCTGCTGCCATGGTCGGAGACGTTCATCGCCGCGCAGGTGCGCGCGATGACCCGGTATCACCCGCTGCTCGTCGGGTACACCCGCGATCCGCGCGGTGGCGTCTATCTCGATGGGCTCGATCAGCTGCTGCTCGACGACTCGAGCGCGATCCCCGGACTGTCGCGGCTGTTGCTCAAGGTCACCGGCCGACCACCGGGCCGATGGCTGGCCGGGATCGCCGCGCGGCGCCCCACCGTCGTGCACGCGCATTTCGGAACGAATGCGCCCCCCGCAATGGAGATCGCCAGGGCGCTGCGGCTGCCGCTGATCGTCACCTACCATGGGGTCGACATCACCGCGGCGCCGAAGAACGAGAAGGAACGAAAGCGGCGGAGCGCGGTCTTCGCGGGCGCGGACAAGGTCATCGCGGTGTCGAAGTTCATCGCCGACTCGCTGCGCGCCGCGGGCTGCGCACCCCAGAAAACCATCCTGCACTACATCGGCGTCGATACGGAGAGGTTCTCACCCGGCCCCGCGCCGCGGGTTGCGAACCGGGTCCTGTTCGTCGGACGGCTCGTCACGAAGAAGGGACTGATTCACCTCGTGCGCGCCATGGAGCGCGTGGCGCAGGTTGTGCCCGATGCGGAAGTCGTGGTGGCCGGCGATGGGCCGCTGCGTCAGACACTGGAGCGCGAGGTTGCCACTCGCCGACTTCGCTTCTCCTTCCTCGGCGTGCAGACCCCGGCGCAGGTCGTCGGCCTCATGCGCACCGCGACTGTCCTGTGCGGTCCCGGGATCGTCGCCGGAAGCGGGAACGCGGAGGGTCTCCCGATCACCTTCCTCGAAGCGCAGGCGACGGGACTTCCGGTCGTCGTCTCGACGTCCGGCGGAAGCGAGGAGGGCGTCGTGCACGGCGAGACGGGCTTCCTCCACCGCCCGGGTGATGAGGCGGCGATCGCGGAACATCTGCTCGCGCTGCTGACCGATCCGCTGCGGCGGGATGCATTCGGCGCGGCCGGGCGCGCGCACATGCTCGAGCATTTCGACCTGCGCCGGCAGACGGCAGTGCTGGAGGGCATCTACGACGGCGTGCGACGGTGAACGTCAACCGCGAGGCCTCTCAACGGATGCGGCGGATCGAGCGGATGAAAGGGCACGGCACGGGCCGGCATCCATGACGAAGTGTTTGAACGGATTCAGCGGATGTGACGGATGAAACGGCAGTCTCCGCGAGGGAGCGCACCTCCGGCGTGGCTTGGTCGAGCTTTCTCGAGAAATACCGCTCGGCTGTTGGTGGAAACGGCAAGAGCCCTTCCCACGATGCGCGAGGTGGCCGGTGCAGTTCCCGTTTCAAACAACATTGAAAGCCTGATTTCCCACGGAAGTCGGTTCAGCGCCTCGACCCGGTACCGTTCACGGAACCGCCCTTCATCCGTTGCATCCGCTGAATCCCTTCAACACCTCGTCATAGATGGCGGCCCGTGGACTTTCATCCGCTCGATCCGCGTCATCCGATGCGAAGTGTTTCTGACGCTGGTCAATCCACCTGAAGGACGGCCAGAAACGCCTCCTGCGGGATCTCCACGCTGCCTACCTGCTTCATGCGCTTCTTTCCTTCCTTCTGCTTCTCGAGGAGCTTCCGCTTCCGGCTCACGTCGCCGCCGTAGCACTTCGCGAGCACATTCTTGCGCAGCGCTTTCACCGTTGTGCGGGCGATGACCTTGGTGCCGATCGCGGCCTGGATGATGACCTCGAAGAGCTGCCGCGGGATGAGCTCCTTCAGCTTGTCGGCGATGCGGCGGCCCCATTCGTAGGCCTTGTCCTCGTGGAGGATGACCGAGAAGGCATCGACTGCGTCGCCGTTGATGAGCATGTCGAGCTTCACCAGGCTGCTGCGGCGGTAATCCAGCAGGTCGTAGTCGAGGCTCGCGTATCCGCGGCTGATCGTCTTCAGGCGATCGTAGAAATCGAGGATGATCTCGGCCAGCGGAAACTCGAAGTCGAACTCGACCCGCGCGGTGTCGATATAGCTCATGTTGAGGTAGATGCCGCGCCGCTCGTTGCCAAGCGTCATGATCGGGCCGATGTATTCCGCCGGCGCGACGATGCGCGCCTTGACGTACGGCTCCTCGACGTGCGAGACCACGGAGCCGTGCGGCATGAGCGATGGATTCTCCAGCAGCATCATCGTGCCATCGTTCATGTACACCTTGTACTCGACGTTCGGGACCGTCGTCACGAGATCGAGATCGAACTCGCGCTCGAGCCGTTCCTGCACGATCTCCATGTGCAGGAGCCCGAGGAACCCGACACGGAAGCCGAACCCGAGGGCGATCGAGCTCTCCGGCTCGTAGTTCAGCGAGGCGTCATTGAGCTGGAGCTTGCCCAGGGCGTCGCGCAGGTTCTCGTATTCCGTGGTGTCGGTCGGGTAGAGCCCCGCGAACACCATCGAGCGCACTTCCTTGTAGCCGGGCAGCGGGTCCGACGCAGGATTGTCGGCGTCGAAGACGGTGTCCCCGACGCGCGTCTCCTTCACGTGGCGAACGTTCGCGACGACGTAGCCGACCTCACCGGGATTGAGCGACTCGCTCTCGACTTGTCGCAGCTGGTTGTATCCGACTTCCGCGACATCGTACACCGTGCCGCTCGCGCGGAAGGTGATGCGCATTCCCGGCTTGAGGACGCCGTCCACGACGCGGACGCTCGGGATCGCGCCGCGATAGCGGTCGTAGTACGAGTCGTAGATGAGCGCACGCAGGGGTGCGTTCGGATCGCCTTCCGGCGGAGGCACGCGGCGGACGACTTCCTCGAGCAGCTCGGGAATGCCGAGGCCCTCCTTCGCGCTGACGAGCAGCACGTCCTCGGGCTTCGTTCCGAGCAGGTCCACGAGCTCCTGTCGCCGGCGCTCCGGCTCCGCACCCGGCAGGTCGATCTTGTTGAGGATCGGGATGATCTCGAGTCCCGCGTCGAGCGCCAGGAACAGGTTCGACAGCGTCTGGGCCTGAATGCCCTGGGATGCATCGACGACGAGGATCGCCCCCTCGCACGCTGCGAGCGAGCGGGAGACCTCGTACGTGAAATCCACGTGGCCCGGCGTATCGATGAGGTTCAGCTCGTAGGAGCGGCCGTCGCGCGCTGCGTAGGTCATCCGCACGGCGTTGAGCTTGATCGTGATGCCGCGCTCACGCTCGAGGTCCAGCGTGTCGAGCACCTGCTCCTTCATCTCCCGCTTCTGGAGCATGCCCGTCGCCTCGATGAGGCGATCGGCGAGCGTGGACTTTCCGTGGTCGATATGCGCTACAATGCAGAAATTGCGTATGTGATCGAGCTTCAAATCGCGGGTCCGCTCAAGGGGCGTCGTCGGGCAAAGGCAACAGGGAAGTATAACCGACAACGACCGGCCGGACCGGACACACTGAAAACTGCGTCCTGAGCCGGCTTTACTGACCGCGACTACGTACGGAAGTGCATTGCTTACTGCGCACGCACTTCGTACCGAGTAGTACTCGGTACCCACCGCCAGAGCGGGACGGGCACGGCAGGCGGAACGGCGGGGCGTTGGGAGGAATCTGGGCAACCGGCCGAGCCGAAGGCG
>JANPKQ010000155.1:0-11305 GCA_031426115.1 Gemmatimonadaceae bacterium
CCCGAAGGATGCCCCGTTCTCCGACGTCATCCGCACGGCGTTCGTGCTGCGCCGCGTGTGCGAGGCGATCGGGTTGCCGAGCCACGTGACGACCACCGGAAAGACGGGCCTGCACATCCTCGTCCCCCTGGGGCGTCAGTGTACCTACGAACAGTCCCGCGTCCTCGGCGAGCTTCTCGCGCGCCTCGTCCTCCGCGAATGCAGCGACATCGCGACGATCACCCGCCACGTCCAGAAGCGCGGCGACAAGGTGTACCTCGACTACCTCCAGAACCGCCACGGCCAGACGATCGTCGCGCCGTTCAGCGTGCGTCCACTTCCCGGTGCGACCGTGTCGATGCCGCTGATCTGGGATGAGGTGAATTCCGAGCTCGATCCGCGGACGTTCACCATCCGGAACGCGCTCGACCGGATGGAGCGCATGGGAGTCGACCCGGTGGTGTCGGTGCTCGATGAGAAGCCCGATCTCGGTGAGGTGCTGGAGCGGCTCGCAGCGTTGATGGGTGGGTGAGGCTTTGCGGTCCAGCTGCAAACGTCAGACGCGAGGCGCCAGCAAGAGAGAACCCCCTTGCCCTTTTCCGTTGCTATTCACTGTCCGTCCGAGCGCACAACGCTCGGAGGCCAACGATTATAGCCATTGACAATATATCCGTACCGGATATAGTTCGACCCATGACCCAGACGCCTGACTACCTCCTCCCGCTGCCGCCGGCGGCGTTTCATATCCTCATGTCAGTCGCGGATGAGGAGCGGCATGGATATGCTATCATTCAGGATGTCGAGGCGCGGACCGACGGAGACCTTCGGCTGAGCCCCGGCACGCTGTATCGGTCGATTCAGCGGATGCTGCAGCAGGGGCTCCTCGTGGAGTCCAGGCGGCGGCCGGCGGCGGAGCTGGATGATGAGCGGCGCCGATACTATCGGATTACGCCGTTCGGGACCGCGACCGCGCGGGCGGAGATGCGGCGGCTGACGCAGCTCGTGCGGCTCGCACGGGCGCGGGGACTCACGCCCGAAACGACATGACGCGCTTCTATCGCGCGCTGCTGCATCTCTATCCGGCCGGGTTTCGCGCCGAGTACGGAGATGAGCTCGCGGCGGCGTTCGCGCAGCGGGCGCGTGAGCATACGGGTCCCCTTGCACCGGTGATCCTCATGACGAATGCCGTGACGGATGTCGTCCCGAACGCGCTCGCGGCACACGTCGACATCCTTCGCCAGGACCTCCGCTATACCGTGCGCGGGCTCCGGCGCGCCCCGGGGTTCGCGCTCACCGCGATCCTCGTCGTGGCGCTCGGCGTCGGTGCAAACACCGCGGCGTTCTCGCTCGCGGACTTCGTCCTGCTTCGTCCGTTGCCGTATCCGGAGCCCGAACGGCTCGTGAAGATCTGGCAGGCGATGCCCGGATACGGGCAGATGGAGTTCTCTCCCGCGAATCTCCGCGACGTCGGGGCGGTGGCGACGTCGTTCACGGGCGTGGGTGCCTACTGGGAGGGAGCCGTGAACCTCGTCGGCGACGGCGAGCCGCGGCGGCTCCAGTCCGTGCGCGTGACCCCGGACCTCCTTCCCCTTGTCGGCGTCGGCGCGTTCATCGGCCGTGTGCTGACACATGCCGACAGTGCGGGTGAGCCGGCGGTCGTCATCAGCCACGGCCTCTGGCAGGGCCATTTCGGCAGCAGCCCCGGAGTGCTCGGGAGGACGGTGCGGCTCGACGGCGTCGTACACACCGTCGTCGGCGTCATGCCTCCGGAGTTCCACTTCCCGGCCCGCGGCATCGACCTGTGGACGCCGCTCGTTTTCAGCGCGGCGAACTTCGAGGATCGCAACGACAATTATCTCGACGCCATCGCGCGGCTCAAGCCCGGCGGTACGCTCGAAGGGGCTCAGGTGGAGCTCGACCAGATCATGGCGCGCCTCGAACTAGAGCATCCCGCCGAGTTGAAGGATACACGCGCGGCCGTGTGGCGGATGCAGGATGAGATTTCCGACCGCGCGCGGCTGCTCGTCCTCGCACTGTGCGGCGCTGCGTTCTGCATCCTCCTGCTCGCCTGCGCGAACCTTGCCAGCCTCCTGCTCGCGCGAGGCCTGCACCGCGCGCGCGAGCTCGCGGTGCGAACGGCGCTCGGTGCGGGACGCGAACGGCTGATGCGACAGCTCATCACCGAGAGCGTGGGCCTCGCCGCCATCGGCGGCCTCGTTGGGGTCGGCATCGCCATCGCGGGGCTGCCGTTGCTCTCGCAACTCGTGCCGGCATCGCTGCCAATCGCGGATCATCCGACAGTGGACCTGCGTGTCCTCGCCTTCGCCGCGGCGCTCATTGCCATCACCGGCCTAGCATTCGGGATCGCGCCCGCGATGCGCGCTGGGAAGGGCGGATCGCTCGACGCGCTGCGCGATGGCACGCGCACGAGCGGCGGGCGCCGGCAGCGGCTGCGCAGCGCCCTCGTCGTGCTCGAGGTCGTCGGATCCATCGTCCTGCTCGTGTCATCGGGACTGCTCATGCGCGCCATCTGGAAGATTCAGGCGGTCGAGTCGGGGTTCCGTACCGACGGCGTGATGGTCATGCGCACGGCACTGCCGATGCCGAAGTACGCGCCGGTCGCCGCACGGGAGCGCTTCTACGGCCGGGTGCTCGAGGATGTCCGGGGGCTGCCGGGCGTCGCGAGCGCCGCCTATGTCACGGGTTTGCCGATGGACATGCGCGGAGGAATCTGGCCTGTGCAGATCGCCGGCAACGAAGTCCGGCGTGAGGGCGACAACACGGCGAGCCTTCGATACCTCACACCTGGATTCTTCTCGACGCTCGGCATCCCGATCCGCCTTGGCCGGGACGTGAACGCCGGCGATGCCCAGGATCGGCCATACGTGGCGGTGGTCAGCGAGTCGTTCGCGCAGCGGCACTGGCCCGGGCAGGATCCGATCGGCAGGCGATTCGGCTTCGCGCTCGGCGAGCGCACCGTCGTCGGCGTCGTGAGCGACGTCAAGGTTCGTGGGCTCGAGCGCACGAGCGAGCCGCAGGTCTACCTCCCCTCGGCGCAGGTAGCCGATAGCTCGATCACGAGTTATCCACCCAAGGAGCTCGTCATCCGTTCGACGCTACCGGCCGAGCAGTGGATGCCGGCGGTGCGACGGATCATCGCGGCTGCCGACGCGGAGCAGCCCATCTCCAACGTGCGCACGCTTGCGGATGTCGTCGCCGGGGACACCGCCGCGCGTCGCGTGCAGCTCCGGTTGTTGGCCATGCTGTCGGCGATCGCGCTCGTCATCGCCGGCGTGGGGATTCACGGGCTGCTGAGCTTCGCGGTCTCGACACGCACCCAGGAGCTCGGGATTCGCCGCGCCCTCGGCGCACAGGTGGGGACCATCGTCGGAATGGTGCTGCGCGAAGGGCTGACGCTTGCCGCCATCGGAACGATGATCGGGATCGCGCTGTCGTTCAGCGTCGGGCGCGGCATGAGCGCGCTCCTCTTCGGTGTGCCGGCCACCGATCCGGTAACCATCGCAGCCGCCGCGGCCCTCTGTCTCGTGACCGCGGTGGTCGGCTGCGTCCGTCCAGCGATCCGCGCAGCGCGGGTGGACCCGATGTCCGCGCTGCGGGAGTGATTATCGCGGGTTAGCGGCGCTTCCCGTTGAACGCGCCCTCGGCTCCCTGCACCGCCCACTTGCCGGTGAATTCGGAGCCGACGAAGTTGATCGTGAAGACGATGTCGCCCTCCTGGATCCTCGAATTCAACGTCACCGTCTGTCCGTCGATGGCGACGTTCGTGAATGGAGACCCTTCGGCCATCCCTTCGCGGTAAATGGTGCCCGTGTATGCACCGGGGGTGCCCGCGATGGTGAAGTTGCCCCCCTGCACCATTCCGTCAGGCAGCGTTGCTGTGTAGTCATAGGTTCCGACCAGGTTGAGCGCCGCGGGACGGCTGCTCGCCTGGCTCGTCTGCGCCATCGGCGGCGGTGCCTGCGTTGCCGGGGTCATGGCGGGTTCAGGCGTGGCTCTCGGGCTGGTTGCGCAGGCCATCGATAGCGAAGCCAGCAGGACGGCGGCATAAGCGGGGCGTGACATGAACGGCCTCGTTGGAGTAAGACGGATGTGATGGGTGCTCGCGGAGAATGGTGCGGGCGACCAGGTCGCAGCGAAAGAATCTCGCCAGGGGCGACGGACGGCGCGAGGGGGACTGTGCCGGGCGCGCTCGTTTTCCGTGGGTTCGGGATTCGCTAATCGCGCCCGGCCGCGTTATTGTGGCGGCCTCGTTCGACAGGAGCAGTGGCGCTGATGGCTGGCCGGCTTCGCAGTGTCTCACACCGATCGCGGGTTCAGGGATGTCTCCTGGCCGGCGCCGTTGGCGATGCCCTGGGAGCGCCGGTCGAGTTCCTGAAGCTCGCGGAGATCCGGGAGCGTTACGGACCCTCGGGCATCGCCGACCTCGACGAGGCCTACGGCCGCGTCGGCGCGATTACCGACGACACGCAGATGACCCTCTTTACCCTCGAGGGACTCCTCCGCGCGCGGTGCCACGCCGAGCGCGGGCGGCACGTGGACCCGGTAGCGTCGGTGCATCACGCCTACCTCCGCTGGCTGTTCACCCAGGGAGAGCGGTCCGCAGTGCGCGAGCCGATCGACCATCTCGATGGCTGGCTCATTGGCGTGAACGAGCTGCATGCCGTTCGCATGCCCGGCGCGACTTGCCTCTCCGCACTCATGGGTGGAGTCCCCGGAACGGTTGACCAGCGAATCAACGACAGCAAGGGATGCGGCGGCGTCATGCGCGCAGCGCCCGCCGGGCTCGTCGATGCACCGGATCCCTTCGAGCTCGGCGCCGACCTCGCGGCGCTGACGCACGGCCATCCGAGTGGATTCCTCTCCGCAGGCGCGCTCGCGCTGATCATCCATTGCCTCGCGCACGGCACGACGGTGTTCGACGCCGCACGGAATGCTCTCGAGCGCCTGCGCAGTGACCCCGAGGGCGAAGAGTGCGCCGCGGCCCTCGACCGCGCGATCAGGGCAGCGCTCGAGGGGATACCCGACCCGGCGACGGTCGAGAGCCTCGGTGGCGGCTGGGTTGGCGAAGAAGCGCTCGCCATCGGCGTCTACGCGGCGCTCGTCGCCGGTGGCGACCTGCCGAAGGGCCTGCGCATTGCGGTCAACCACGGCGGCGACAGCGACAGCACCGGTGCGATCTGCGGCAACATCCTCGGGGCGGCGCTTGGCATTGGCGCGATCCCGCTGTCGTGGCTCGAATTGCTCGAGCTGCGCGATGTCATCAGGACCCTCGCGCGCGACCTCGTCGTCGGGTTCGAGGATGGCGAGGACTGGTGCCGGAGGTACCCGAGTCTGCCTGAGGGAGGGCCTGTATGATGCTTGACTCTCAGGGGTACTGACCGCGACTACGCACGGACCTGCATTGCGTACTGCGCACGTACTTCGTACGAAGTAGGACTGGGTACACACCGCCAGAGCGGAACGGGCACGGCAGGCGTAACGGCCGGCCGTTGGGAGGAATCCGGGCAACCGGCCGAGGGCGGACGGATGCCCGTGCGCCGTGCCTTGCCTCTGGGGGCGACTACTGGGACTGCGCACCACTACGCACTGCCGCCCGTTACGCCCTCATGCACCCGTTCGCAGTAGCCAGTACGCAGTGCGTGCGCAGTAAGCAGTGAAGTTCAGTACGTAGCCGCGGTCAGTGACGCTGGCCCCTCCGCGCTGTCACTGGTCTCACATCCTGCCCGGTTCCCCTGACAACGCCGCGGACAGGATCGGATTGATCGTCGCCGAGTCGGTGAGGAACGCGTCGTGGCCGTGCATCGTCGGGAGATGTACCAGGGTGTTGGGAGCGCCGAACCGTCGTGACAGCTCAGCCACCTGTTCCTCGGGGACGAGCGTGTCGCCTTCCTCGGCGATGAGCACCGCGGGGACCCGCACCGCTGCGGGATCGACGTGGTGCAGATCCGACGACAGCGACAGTGCAAGCAGCCGCTCTGGCGGACACCACGCGGCGAAGCGCTTGCCGGCAGCTTCGAGGTAGCTCTCGACAGGGAATACGACCTTCCCGTCGGCTCGGTCCGGCTTCGCGTCGCGAAAGCGCACCGCGAACTCGCCGGCCGTGCGGTACGTCGTCATCGCAATTCCGCGCGCGAGAATCATCGCGTCGTTCGCGCGGCCGGTCTCGAGCCCCAGCTCCACGATGCGCCGCTGAAATGCGCGCAGTCCGGTGCTCATGGGATGGCTCTCGTGCGCCGCCCCAACGACGATGATCCGCCCCGTGAGGTCGGCGTGCGTCTCGGCAAAGGCGAGGGTGACGCTGCCGCCGTACGACGCGCCCACGACGGCGTGCGCTTTCGGCAGGCGCAGACTCGCATGCAGCGCGGCGAGTGCATCGCCCTGATCGTGTGTGGTGACGATCCGGAGGGGGCGCCCATCCGGCCCGCGTCCGCCATCGAGGTAATCGATGCCGAGGATGCGATACCGGGTCGTGTCGATGCCGAGGCCCGGTCCGACCGAGCCACCCCACCATCCCGCGGCACCGTCGATTTCGTTGGGCGTGATGTGCCGCGACGCCGAGATGCCGCCGAGGACGATGACGAGCGGCGCGCCGGGCGGCCCCGTGAGCTCGTACTGCGGCAGAGGACTCACGTGCCCTTCCGGGAAGGGAGAGCGGTGAGTCCTCCAGCGTGTTGCCCTGTCGGTGCTGCGTTACCAGCCTTGCTTGTCGGCATACTCCGTTTTCGTCGTCTTCGGCATCATGAACATGAACCACTTCATGAGCTGGTATACGACCTTTGTCTTGAGCGGAATGTCGCCCGTCTCGAGGTCTGACTTGAGGAGGCCGAGGATCTCCGTCCATCCCTTGGCGACCTTGTGCGGTGCCTTGTGCGCCGTCGTCCAGCCGGAATGCGTGATCGTGACGCGCGTGCCGCCCGACTCCTCGACCAGCTCCCAGGTGGCGAGCGTTGGCGGTGTCGTGTCCGTGGTGAACATATAAGTGTGCGCGAACTTTCGCGGCGGGTCCACGGTCACGACCTTGCCGACGATGAAGACCCGCTTCCGGTCCGGGCTGTAGTAGCGCAGTCGTCCGCCGGGCTTCAGGTCGCACTCGAGGACGGTGTTGTAGAGCGCGCGCTGTACACGGCCAGTCTTCGTGATCTCGTCCCAGACGCGGCGCACGGGCACCGCGATGTGAATGGAGATGACGTGATCGGGCAGGGCAGTGGCTCCCGTGGAGGCCGGCTTCGACATCGGCGGTTGCTTCTCATGCAGTGTCTTCATGTGTCTCCGTCTCCAGTTCGGTCTGGAGGCTGACCAACGCCTCGGTCCAGGGCTTCATGTATCGGGCGACCCAGCGGTCATAGAGCTGCTGAATGGGGACGGGATTGAGGTAGTTGTATCGCTCCCGCCCCTCGCGGCGCGGGATGACGAGCTCCGCGCCTTCCAGGACCCGCAGGTGCTGCATCACGGCAAATCGGCTGAGCTTCGGAAAGGACTCCGCGAGCGAGCCCGTGGTTCGCGGGCCCTCGTGCAGCAGGTCCAGGATCTCGCGCCGGACATCGTTGGCGAGCGCCTTCCAGACGTGCTCCATCTTTTTTCTGTCGCGGGCGTTCCAGGCGGCCGGCCTCATAGGTGATAATAATATCACATGTCGGCGGCGTCAATGGCTCGCAGGGGACGGCGCGAGAAGCTCGAGATAATGGGGCGCGCCACTTCGACGATCCGCCGTCGCGTGCCGATTCGTTGGACGTTCAGTACCGGGTTTCCATCCCCGTCACGATGCGCACCGTGTCCCGTGCGACCAGCAGCTCCTCGTCCGTTGGAATGACCCATGCCGCGAGCCGCGAGCTCTCGGCGCTGATGCGGCCTTCGGCGCCAGCGATAGTGCGCTCGTTGGCGGCGGCGTCGATGTCGAGGCCCGCCCACGACATGCCCTGAACGACGCGCGCGCGAATCTCGGGCGAGTTCTCGCCGATGCCCCCGGAGAACACGACAGCGTCAGCGCCACCGATCGCCGCGAGGTAGCCGCCGATGTACTTGCGGAGGCGATAGCAGAAAATCTCGATCGCGAGCCGCGCCCTGCGATCAGCGTGCTCGCGCTCCTCGGCGAGGAGGTCGCGCATGTCGTGCGTCAGCCCCGAGATGCCGAGGAGGCCGGATTGCTTGTTGAGCATCGTGTCCACCTCGGAGAAGGACAGTCCTTCTTTCGCCGAGATGAACTCGAGAATCGCGGGGTCGAGGTCGCCCGAGCGCGTGCCCATGACGAGCCCTTCGAGCGGCGTGAACCCCATCGACGTATCCACGGAGTCACCACCGACGATGGCGCACGCCGAGCAGCCGTTGCCGAGGTGGAGGGTGATGAGGCGCGTCGCCTCGCGGGTTATCCCGGTGAGTTTGCGATAGCGATAGGCGACGTAGCGGTGCGATGTCCCATGGAAGCCGTAGCGCCTCACCTTGTGGCGGCGGTAGAGCGAGTAGGGAATCGCATAGAGGTACGCGTGCTCGGGAATGGTCGCGTGGAACGATGTATCGAACACGGCGACCTGCGGGATCTTCGGCCCCAGGGCGAGGCGCGCCGCCTGAATGCCCTTCAGGTTGTGCGGATTGTGCAGCGGCGCGAGGTCGATGGTCTCCTCGATGCCGCGGAGGACGCCATCGTCGATGAGCACCGAATGGGTGAACTGCTCGCC
This sequence comes from Gemmatimonadaceae bacterium, assembly GCA_031426115.1. GTDB lineage: Bacteria > Gemmatimonadota > Gemmatimonadetes > Gemmatimonadales > Gemmatimonadaceae > JANPKQ01. Next base: position 8,673 of record JANPKQ010000155.1, read on the forward strand.
CCCGTGCACGACGCGATGGCCGACGGCTTCTATCTCATCCAGACCGCGGACTGGAATGCCCGAATCGTCGGAGATGAGCCATTGGAGGACGATCTCCGTCGCCTGGCGATGGTCGCGGATCGGCATGGCGCGGCGTGAGCGGGGGCCGGTTCCCGCCTGGAAGTCCACGACGGCTTCGCCGCCGATGCGGTCGATGACGCCGCGGGCGAGGCGTTCATCGGCATCGCCGGCCATTCGCTCGGCGTCGGTGCGAATGAGCTGGAACTTGAGCGAGGACGAGCCCGCATTGAGGACGAGGACGTTCATCGCACCAAGCTAGCCGTTCCGCGTGGACGACGCCCACTGGAGCCGCACGAGCCCCGCATTCGGAGCTATCTTCGTGGCCATGCGCCCCACCGACCGCCTTCCGGCGACGCTCGAGTCCAGCACGCCTCCGGAGCCAGCCGTTGCCCCGTGGAGACATCGCCTCCACACCATCATCTTCGAGGCGGACACGCGCGCCGGCCGTGCGTTCGACATCGCGCTCATCATCGCGATCGTCATCAGCGTGATTCTCGTCATCGTCGAGAGCGTCGTCACTGAACCCGGAACACTCCGCGATGCCCTCTTCATCGCCGAGTGGGTGCTGACGGCGCTCTTCACGGCGGAGTACATCGCACGACTGATTGCGGTGCGCCGGCCGTTCGCGTACGCGACGAGTTTCTTCGGCATCGTCGATCTCCTCGCGATCGTCCCAGCCTACGCGAGCATCTTCGTCGCCGGCGGGCACTACTTCCTCGTCGTGCGGGTCCTGCGCCTGCTGCGGATCTTCCGGATCTTCAAGCTGGCGCACTTCCTAACGCAGGCCGACGTCCTCCGCTCTGCGCTCCGCGCGAGCCGCGTCAAGATCACTGTCTTCCTCTTCACAGTGCTCACGCTCGTCGTGATCATTGGCGCCCTGATGTACGTCATCGAGGGAGCGGAGAACGGCTTTACGAGCATCCCGCTCGGGATGTACTGGGCGGTGGTGACACTCACCACGGTCGGCTACGGCGACCTCGCGCCGGCGACCACCCTCGGGCGACTGGTCGCGAGCCTCGTGATGATCCTCGGCTACGGCATCATTGCCGTCCCCACCGGTATCGTCACCACGGAGCTCGTGAATGCGTCGCGGCAGCCGGCAGACATCTCGGGGCAGGCGTGTCCCACGTGTGCCGCGGAGGGCCACCGGCCGGGGGCGAGGTTCTGTCATGCATGTGGGTCTGCACTCTAGTCGTCGTTGCCGCGGAGGGTGTCGTGGTGCATTGGCGCGGGTGATGTGCAGTGCGGCCGCGGATTACGCTGAAACGACGCGGATACTGCAACTGCCACGGCAACTGCCACTGCTTTTTTGGCCGCGGACGAACGCGGATGAACGCGGACAAGAGCAACTACGATTGAACCACGGACGCCACGGAGGCCACGGAAAGGGCGAGTGCAATCGGTGGATGGCTCGGGTGTCGAGTCCATTGCGCGGGGTTCAATTTGGAGTGCCGTCGCCCTTCTTCATGCTCTTCATTTCTTCATGCTCTTCCAGTTCCGGCTTCTGAAGAGCCAGTCACGAAACGGATCGTGATGAGCGGGATGCTCTCGCCCCCGCATGCAGTCCTTCATGTCCTTCATCTCTTCATGCTCTTCCAGTTCGGCTTTCTAAAGAGCCAGTCGCCCAGCGGGATCGTGAGTGGCACGGCAAACCAACCGAACGAAACCCCAGCGTCGCCGCTGTCCCGGACGTAGTACAATGCGCATCTTGTCCGAACCCGATCACCGTTCCATCGAGGCACCAATGAGCAACGACATCAATCGCCGCGATGCATTGAAGCTCGTCGCCGGGACGACCGCTGGGCTTCTGTTCGCGCCCGGGACGGCGTGCGCGCGGAGCGCGGAATCAGAGGCCGCAGCGTCTGCTGCCGCGTCTGATACCGCATCTGCTGCCGCGGCGAGGGCTGCCCAGCAGGCGCAGCTGCCGCTCATCACGAAGGCGATTCCGTCGTCAGGCGAACAACTGCCGGTGATCGGCATTGGCACCGCCCGACGCTACGAGTCGGCCACGCCCGAGCTCGTGGAGGTCATGCGGAACCTGTCGCGGCTCGGCGGCAAGCTCGTCGATACCGCCCCCTCGTATGGCAACGCCGAGACGGTGGTCGGTGACCTCGTTACCCAGGCGGGGAATCGCGACCAGCTCTTCATCGCGACGAAGGTGGGGCGCGGCGGGGAGGGTGCAGCGGCGGGGATCGCCGAGATGGAGGAAGGGTTACGTCGCCTGAAGACGACGAAGATCGACCTGATGCAGATCCACAACCTCGGCGGCGTGGCGACGATGCTGCCGATTCTCCGCGAGTGGAAGAAGGCGGGGCGGATCCGCTACTACGGCGTCACGACATCGGCCGATCGCCAGTATGAGGCGCTCGAGACGGTGTTAAACACCGAGCCGATGGACTTCGTCCAGATCGATTACGCCATCGACAACCGGAACGCCGAGGAGCGGATCCTTCCCCTGGCGAGGGACAAGGGCATCGCCGTTCTCGTGAACCTCCCCTTCGGGCGTGGCCGGGTGTTCGAGAAGCTGGGCCAGCAGCCGCTACCCGAGTGGGCGAAGGAGATCGGCATCCTGA
>JANPKQ010000156.1:0-6943 GCA_031426115.1 Gemmatimonadaceae bacterium
CCCGAAGACGCCGTGCGGTGCGAGGTGGCGATCGACCTGGTCGTAGAACTCGCGCGTGAAGAGCGACGAGACGCCGCTCACCCACGGGTTGGATGGCTCGGAGAGAATGAGGTCGTAGCGCCGATCGCCCGCCGCGAAGAAGGCGCGCGCGTCCTCGATCGCGAAGCGCGAGCGCGGGTCGTCGAAGACCCGACGGTTCGCGGGAAGGAAGATCCGCGAGCCGGCGATCATCTCCGGCTCGATCTCGATCGTCGTGACCTCCTCCACATGCGGGCTGCCGAGGAGGAAATGCGATGACATTCCCGAGCCGTGACCGATGACCGCGGCCGTCCGGGCGTTGGGCGCATGCGCGAGGGTAATCAATGGCAGCAGCACCTGGGTCGCGACGTCGCGCGTCAGCGGCACCGGTTGCGCGTCGGCCGCGGGCGGCTGGAGCCACTCGTAGGGCAGCGATGCATCGACCTTGCCGTTGGTCGCAATGAGCACCGTCGATCCGTCCTCGATGGCCGCGCTTACCGTCGCGGTGCGGCCATCGCGGTAGTAGATGATCTTCTGGGCGCTGGTGTCGAGCAGTCGCCACGCACGAAAGACGCCGCTCGCTAGCAGGGCGCGATCGAAGCGCGCCGCGGCCGCCATTCCGGCAACGAGCAGCACGGAGCACGCGATGGCGGCGGCGACGACCTCACGACGCGCGCGGATCTCCCAACGCGCGAGCCCGAGCAGCCAGATGCCGATACCCATGTCGAGCGTCGCGCCGGTGATGAGCAGCGCCTTGAGGCCAATGAGCGGCATCAGCACCAGCGCAGCAAGGGCGACGCCAACGACGGAACCGATGGTGTTCGCAGCGTACACCGTCCCGACCGCTGCTTCGCCCCCACCCCCGCGCAGCAGCATCCGCGTGATGAGCGGCAGGGTGATGCCCGCGCAGAAGGTGGCGGGGAGCATGACGAGCAACGCGATCGCGTAGCGTGCGACGGTGAACACCGCGTATCCCTCTGGCGACGTGTCGAGCGCGCCGAGCAGCGACGCGGTCCACTGGAACGACGCGAGGTACACAGGGAGTGTCGCGAGGGCGAGCGCGCCCATAGTCCACTGAACCATGCCGAGCGCGCGCAACGGATCGTCGAAGCGGTCGATACGACCGCGGACCCAGAATGCGCCGAGGGCGAGGCCGAGAATGAACGCGGACAGCATCAACTCGAAGGCATGCGTCGCGCCGCCGAGGACGAGCGACAGCATCCGGATCCACGCGATCTCGTAGATGAACGAAGCGATCGCGGTGCCGGCACTGACGGCGAGGAGCACGGTGCGAAGGCGCGGAAGCGCCAGCGCCGGCGTCTCGTTGGGACCGCGCACTGCGGCCGTCGTCGGTGCCGGTTCGGGAGACGCCGAGGCCTCCGGAGCAACCTCGTTGCGCCGCTGCAGGAGGGCCGTCGCGGCGACGAGGAGACAGACAGCGATGTTCAGCGCACCGGCGACGACGAGCGACCCGGCAAGCCCGGCGCGTCCGACGAGCCAGAACCCGGAGATGAGCACGCCGGCTGCGCCGCCGAGGCCGTTCGTGAAGTACAGCAGCGCGAGCACGCGACCCGGCGTCGCCGGGAATCGTCGCAGCACCTCGGCGCTCATCAGCGGGAAGGTCATCCCGAGCAGCACCGACTGCGGAAGGACCAGTGCTGCCGCGATGAGCCACTTCACGACCAGGAGCGTCAGTCCCTCGGAGAGTCCCGGGAAGATCGAGTCATAGGCGAGCGCGCTCGCCGCCGTGAAGATGGCGTGGAAGGCGAGACCGAACACTCCAATGACGATCTCGACGATCGCATACGCGAGCCACGGCCGCCGCACGCGCTCGGAACGCCGTCCCACGAGCGCAGCGCCGAGCGCCATGCCGCCGAGAAAGACGACGAGGACGATGACCTGGGCATACGCGCTGTGGCCGAGCAGGAGGCCGAGGTAGCGCGACCAGATCGTCTCGTAGATGAGGCCCGCGACTCCCGAGACGAGGAAGGCGAGATAGAGGAGAGGGGCCATTCCCTAATCTTATTCGCTGCGCCCGCCTCGGTGGTGAGCCAAAGACCAGAGCCCAAAGCCTAGAGCCCAATAGCCAACGACCGGTGTTATTCCCTGAAGTCTGGGATGCACATCAGTCAACGGCTGGTCGTTGGCCGTTGGGCTATAGGCTCTAGGCTTAGGCTCTGGTCGTTGGACTGGCTCCGGCTGTCATCTTCTTGCAGGCCGTTTCACCAGCGCGGCTTCGATCGCAGGAGCTCCGCGATGGCCGGCGCCGCCACCGGGCGGGAGAACAGGTAGCCCTGCGCCGACTCGCAGCCGAGCGACCGGAGGGTCTTGAGCTGTGCATCGGTCTCGACGCCCTCGGCCACGGCGACGACGCCGATGTTCTTCGCGAGCGAGCGCACGGTCTGCACGAGCTGCATCTGCGTGCGGCCAGTCTCCATCCCGGTAACGAAGCTTCGGTCGATCTTGATCGCGTCGAGCGGGAGGGTGTGCAGGTAGGCGAGCGACGAGTAGCCCGTGCCGAAATCGTCGAGGTAGATCTTCACGCCGAGGTGCCGCAGCTCCTCGAGCATCGCGCGCGTGCCGTGGGAGTCGTCGATGATGAAGCTCTCAGTGATCTCGAGCTTCAGCGAACGCGGGTCGAGCCCGCTCGCCTTGATCGTGTCGGCGACGTGCTGCACGAAGCCGGGCTGCGCGAACTGCTTCACCGAGAGATTCACGCTGAGCGCGAGCGGTTCGGCGCCCGGCTCAGTCGGGAATTCGCGCTGCCACTCGCACATCTGCCGACACGCTTCCTTCAACACCCAGCTCCCGATCGGCAGGATGAGCCCCGTCTCCTCGGCGAGCGGAATGAAGTCGAGCGGGGGCACGAGGCCCCGCTCCGGGTGATGCCAGCGCAGCAGGGCCTCGAGCTCGGTGATGCGCCCCGTGTCGAGCGAGATCAGCGGCTGGTAGTAGAGCTGGAACTCGCCGCGCTCGACGGCATGACGCAGGTCCATCTCGGTGCGGAGCCGCTGGATGGCGCGCGCATGCATCGCGCTATCGTACATCTCGTACCGGTTGCCGCCCGCGGCGCGCGCACGCGAGGCCGCGATATTCGCCTGCTGGATGAGCTCTGCGGGGTCCTCCAACTCCGGCGAGTCGAGCGTGATGCCGATGCTCGCCGAGATGAACACTTCGCCCGCCGCGGTGAGGATCGGTTCGGCGAGGGAGCGTCGCATCCGCTCGGCGACGCGCGACCCGTCGCTGTCGTCGGAGATGCTCTCGAGCAGCGCAACGAACTCATCGCGGCCGAGGCGGCCGATGGTGTCCTCGCCGCGCACGCAGGTCTCGAGGCGGCGGGCGACGATGACGAGCACCTCGTCGCCGATCGCCTGGCCGAGGCTGTCATTGACCGCGACGAAGCGGTCGATGTCGAGCGCGAGGACGGCGAAGCGGAAGTCCTTGTGCCGCTTCGTTCGCTCGACCGCATGGCCGAGCCGGTCGAGGAAGAGAATGCGATTCGGCAGGCCGGTGAGCGTATCGCGGAAGGAGTGAAGCCGCAGCTCCTCGGCGAACTGCTGCGACGACGTCAGGCCATGGCGGATGTCGAGGTCGTCGGCGAGGAAGGCGACCACCGACTCGAGGGATGCCAGCTCGGGTGGAGTCCATGTGCGCGTCTCCGGGCCAAGGACGCGAAGCTCGACGTCGGAGTCGGTCGTCGGGGGCACGCCCTCGTCGAGTCGGCGTGGCAGGAGGAGCGTCATGCATGTTGATGCATCATCCGGCGCCGCGGCCGCCGTCCCGACAGCGGGGTCCGGGCACGGGCAGACGGACACGTAGACCTCGCCCGCCGCAGGCATGATCATCTCCGTGCCGGCCGCGAGCGGAATACCGCGCGAGCCGAGTGCGACACCGATGAGCTTCGCCGCGTGCTCGAGCCAATCTCCGGACGCGGTGGCGAGCCGCGTACCCGCACGCGGCGCGTCGCCCGTGGGGGTCGCGTCGCCGGTGCGACGTGCGGTGGATGAGTCTTCGCCGTTCATCTATGCTGGACGATCGACGGTGGGGTCCAGCCACGCAATGATCAGCGGCGTCCGCTCCCGCCCTTGCGCTCACCGGCGACGGACCGGCGCACCGCCTTCTTCCGTCCAGCCGCCGCACGAAAGGCGCGCTCGGCCGACCCGGCTGATTTGCTCTTTCGAGCCATCGCCGGCTTCGGCGGCGACTTGCTTCCGCGGGCGGTCGTGCTCTTTCGGGATGCGGCGACCTTCTTTGCCGCCGGGGTTGTTTTGGTGGGTGCCGATGCTCCCTTGCGTGCCGCGCTTCGGGCCCTGGATTCCTTGCGGATGACGTCGGGCAGCTCGAGCAGCCGCCACATGTACCACGACGCGACCGAGGCGTAGGGCGCCCAGCGCTCGCCGATGCGGAGCACATCCTTCGGCGTCGGGAGCGTCCGCAGGCGATACGCGTGCTGGATACCCTTCTGGACGCCGAGGTCGAGGTCCGGAAGGATGTTCGGGCGACCGAGGCGGAACATGAGGAACATCTGAGCGCTCCATCGGCCGATGCCCTTCACGCGGACGAGCGACGTGATGACCTCGTCGTCCCGCATCATGTCCAGCGACTCGGTGGCGAGCTCTCCGGAGACGACCTTGGTCGCGAGATCCTTGATGTAGGAGATCTTCTGCCACGAGAGGCCAGCGGCGCGCAGGCGCTCGTCGTCGGTGGCGAGGATCTCGGCCGGTGTGGGAGAGCGATCGCCGTACAGGGCTTCGACCCGGCCGTGAATCGTTCCCGCCGCCTTGCCGGAGAGCTGCTGGTAGATGATCGCGCGAACCAGCGCATCGAAGTGCGTGCCGCCCTCGCGCGCGGTGAGCTCGCAGTCACCGACGCGGTCAATGATGCGTGCGAGCTTCGGGTCGCGCTCGCGAAGGTGGTCGATGGCCTGTCGGTGCATGCCGAAAAGATCAGCCGCGGCGACGGAGTTGGGAAGCCACCACCTTCAGGTCGCGGATGAATTCCTTCTTCGCCAGCGCGCGCGATGCCGCGTCGGGCGAGCGCAGGATCGAGGACGGATGCACCGTGGCGATGACGATGTCCGCGTGCTCGCTGGGGATCGGCTTGCCGCGGTCCTTCGTGACGCGAAACGACTTGCCGAGCAGCGCCTGCGCCGCGGTCGCGCCAAGGCAGACGATGACCGTCGGCTTGACGAGGGCGATCTCGAGGTCGAGCCACGGATGGCAGGCGCCGATTTCCATCGCGTTCGGCTTCTTGTGGATGCGGCGCTCACCGCGCTCGGCGCGCTCCCACTTGAAGTGCTTCACCGCGTTGGTGAGATAGACGGCGCCGCGGTCGATGCCCGCTTCGTCGAGCGTGCTGTCGAGGAGCTTTCCGGCGGGGCCGACGAACGGCATCCCCGTGTGGTCCTCCACGTCCCCCGGCGACTCGCCGACGAACATGATGCGCGCGGTACTCGGGCCTTCGCTGAAGACTGTCTGGGTCCCGACCTTCCAGAGGTGACAGCCGCGGCACCCCTTCGAGGCAGCGCGCGCCTTCAGGATCGTCGGGCGCGGCGGGATGTAGTCGGCAGCACTGGAAGCACGGCGCGCGCGACTCGGAGGAGTCGCGCGCGCTCGTGATCGTGCGGTGCTGCTACCTGCCTTTTTCACCCGACGTCGAGCGGGTCTCGCGCGCGAGGCGGTTCTTCTCGCTGTCCTTGTCGGCTTCGTCGTGCTGCTTCCGGTGCTCGTGCAGCCGGTGTTTCCCGTCGGGGTGCGGTACGTGCGCCTTCACGGGGACCGACGCAGCGTCTGCGCCATTCGCACCGCCGGGGAGCGCAGGATCCGCCGGGGCCGGAATTCCATGCTTCAGCTGTTCCTGGATCGCCTGGTGGGTGCGATCGCCATGCATGCCTTCGGCGTTCTGTTTCTTTCCGCTGCCTTCCTGCCTGCGGCGACTTGCCATGCCCGACCTCTACGACTGTGTGGATGAGCTTGCGAGGCAAGCGCTGCGCCAGGTGACCGGCGCTAGCGCTTCGCCTTTCCCGCGGGCTTCTCCTCGCGGCCGTGGACATGGAAGGGTGGAGACGTGGCCTCGACGGCGGTGAAAGTCTCGAGGATCTTGTAGGTGTGCGAGGCGTTCTCCGGGACGAGCCAGGAGTCGCCCGGCCCGAGGAGGACCATCTGTCCCTCGACATGCAATTCGGCGCGGCCGGCGATGACGAAGCCGACGGTCTCGTACTCCCGGCGGCTCGCGGGCTTCTTGTCGGCGGGCGGCTCCTTCTCCCACAGCCGCATCGCGAGCGACTTGCCGGAGGCGAGGTACTTCGCGCCCGCCTCGCTGCGCGGCGAGTGGGTGGAGTCGATCTTCTTCACGGTGGTGTCGGCGGTCTGTTCTCGCATGGCGTCTCCGGGTGGGGCGTGGGGTAGATTGACGGAGACTATGTGCAGGGTCGGGACCACAAACTCTGAACTGCCGAGCTGCGAGCGGTCAGCTGTTGGCCGTGGGCTGTGAGCTGTTCCGGGGGCGGGTCGAGTGGAAGGGCGTGCGACCAGCGGCAAGCAGCTAGGCTGTTAGCCATGAGACACGATCAACGGCGGCTGGTGGGCCTCGTGCGGCCTTGCCCCGCAACTGAACGCATCGGCCCTTCATGAATCACCACCAATGACCGCCCCGCGCCCGTCGCAGCCCTACGGCCCCAACACGCCCGCCGTGCGACGCTTCCTCCAGCGGCTCGCGGGCAAGCCGGCATCGGATTGCGTCGCGGCGGCGCGCGTCTACCTGTCGCTCCAGGGCACGCCGACGTTGCGCGCGGCGGACCGGTCGCTGGGCGACGCGCTCGAGTCCAGCGATCGGACGGACGCACGCGATGCGGTGGTGGGACCGATCATCCAGCTCATGAGCGGCCACGCGGAACGGATCGCGGCCGATTCCGCGCTATCGGAGG
>JANPKQ010000157.1:0-6509 GCA_031426115.1 Gemmatimonadaceae bacterium
CGATTTCGCGATCAAGCGCCCGCTCGTCACCGTCGTTGCGATGGTGGCGCTCGTCGTGTTCGGCGCGTTCGCACTGTGGCGCCTCCAGACCGACGAGTTCCCGGACGTCGCGGAGCCCGTGGTGTTCACGGCGATCATCTATCCGGGCGCCTCGCCCGACCAGGTCGAGCGGGAGATCCTCGACCCGATCGAGGAGGCGATCCAGGGGATCAGCGGCGTGGACCGCGTTGTCGGCGAGGCGCGGGATGGCTACGCCCAGATCGTCACCATCTTCGTCTTCGAGAAGGACCTCAAGGAAGCGACTCAGGACATCCGCGATGCGATCTCCGCGATCCGCGTCGACCTCCCGCAGGAGATGGAGGAGCCGATCCTTCGGCGGTTCAGCCCCAGTGATTTCCCGATCGTCCAGATCTCGCTGACATCGAGTGCGCTGTCGCAGGCGGACCTGACGCGCATCGCGGATCCCGGCATCACGCGCGAGCTCCGGTCGATCGGCGGCGTGGCGCAGGTGTCGGTCGTCGGCAACCTGAATCGCGAGCTGACCATCGAGCTGCGGCCGGAAGCGCTCCAGGCGGCAGGCGTCGGCGTCAGCCAGGTGGTGCAGGCGCTCCAGGCGCAGAACCTCGCCGTACCGGTCGGGCGCGTGAACGGGTCGCTCGATGAGCGAACGATCCGCCTCAAGGGGCGGCTCGAAGGCCCCGGCGATTTCATGCAGATGGTCGTGGCCGAGCGGAATGGTCAGCTCATCCGGCTCAGTCAGGTCGCGCGCGCGATCGACGGCACGGAGGAACAGCGGTCCATCGCGCTGTACAGTGACCGCGACACGTTGAAGGCGGCGAATCAGGTCGTGATCCAGGAGGCCGTCGGCATCGAGATCACGAAGTCGAAGGGCTACAGCACCACTGACGTCAGCGGCAAGATCAACGCGAGGATCGAGTCGCTTCGCGAGACGCTGCCGGAAGGCGTGACGCTTCAGGTGCTGCGCGATGCCGGACCGCGAGTGGCCACGGCCGTCGAGAACGTGCAGTTCGCGCTGATCGAGGGCGCGATCCTTACGGTGCTCGTGGTCTTCCTCTTCCTGAACTCGTGGCGCTCGACCGTCATCACCGGCGTCGCGCTGCCGATCTCGGTGCTCGCATCGTTCATCGCTGTCTGGACGCTCGGCTTCAAGCTCGAGACGATGTCGCTCCTCGGACTCTCCCTCGCGATCGGCATCCTGATCGATGATGCCATCGTCGTACGAGAGAACATCGTGCGACACGTGGAAATGGGGAAGGATCACTTCAGGGCAGCGCACGATGGCACTGACGAGATCGGGCTCGCCGTCGCAGCGACGACCTTCTCGATCGTTGCCGTGTTCGTGCCTGTGGGGTTCATGTACGGTGTCGCCGGCCAGTGGTTCAAGCCGTTCGCGCTGACGATCGCCTCGTCGGTGCTCGTCTCGCTGTTCGTGTCGTTCTCCCTCGACCCGATGCTCTCGGCCTACTGGGCCGATCCGCACCAGACCGAGGAGCAGAAGTCGTGGATCACGAAGAAGCTCGATCGGTTCAACCGCTGGTTCAACAGCCTTGCCGGCCGCTACAAGCTGCTCATCGCGTGGGCACTCGATCATCGACTCTCGATGGTGATCGTCGCCGTCGGGTCGCTGGTCGGCGCGTTCGTGATTCCCGGGGGAGGCATTCTCCGGTTCATCGTCATCGCCATCGGCCTCGGCCTTCTCGCCACGGCGTTCGCGGTGCCGGGGTGGGCGGTGCATCGTGGTCGGGTTCCCGCGCGCGGACTGCTCTGGCTCGGGGCTGCCGTGGTCGTGTTCCTCGCCGTGAACCTCGTTCCGAGGACGCGGCTCGTCGGCTTCGGCTTCTTCCCGAAAGATGACCAGTCGGAGTTCAACGTTGCCGTCGAGACACCGCCGGGCTCCAATCTCGAGTACACCCGTGGGAAAACGGAAGAGTTGCTGCAGATCATTCACCGGCACAACGAAGTCGATTACGCCTACTCCACGCTCGGCGGAGGTCAGTCGGGCACGGTGGATGTCGGCAACATCTACGTTCGCCTCATCCCGATGGACAGGCGAAGCATGGACGTGGATGCGCTCGCACAAGTCGTTCGCGAGGAGACAGCGCGAGTCGGCGCCGTGACTGCATCGGTGTTCACCAGCGGGTTTGCCGGCAACATCAAGCAGATCCAGATCCAGATGCGCGGCGACGACGCAGTGGCCCTCGCCGAGGCCGCGGAGATGGTGCTTGCCGAAGTTCGGAAGGTGCCGAACGCGGTGGACATTGGACTCTCGAGCAAGGGCCAGAAGCCGGAGCTCGACGTGCAGCTCAATCGCGGGCTCGCCGGCCAGCTCGGCGTCAGCGTGGGTCAGGTGGCGCAGTCGCTGCGGCCTGCCTTCGCCGGCATCGATGCCGGCGACTGGGTGGACCCGACCGGCGAGACGCGCGACGTGGTCGTGCGACTCTCGCCCGAGGCGCGCCGTCGGACGGCCGACCTCCGCCAGCTTCCGCTCGTCATCAACGGGCCCAATGGCCCGATGACGGTGCCGCTCTCCCAGGTGGCGACGATCGAGCAGAGTGTCGGCCCCGCGAAGATCGACCACCTCGACCGCGATCGCGTCATCAACGTCGAGGCGAACACCCAGGGTCGGTCGCTCGGTGAAGTCATGGCCGACATCCAGGCGCGCATCGACAATCTTCAGCTCCCGCCGGGGGTGACGATCACCCAGGGCGGCGAGGTCGAGAGCCAGCAGGAAGTGTTCGGCCGCATCTTCGCCGCCCTCGGCATCGCCGTGCTGCTGATGTACCTCATTCTCGTGATGCAGTTCGGGTCGTTCCTCGATCCGCTGGCGATCATGCTGTCCCTGCCGCTGTCGCTCGTCGGCGTGATGCTCGCGCTCTCGATCTCGGGGAACACGATCAACATCATGAGCCTCATCGCGGTGATCCTGCTCTGCGGTATCGTCGCGAAGAACGCCATCCTGCTCATCGACTTCGCGAAGTGGGCGCGCGAGAAGGCGGGGATGCCGTTGCGTGAGGCGCTCATCGAGGCCGGTGCCATTCGCCTCCGTCCGATCCTGATGACGACGTTCGCGCTCATCGCCGGCATGCTGCCCGTCGCCCTCGGCGACGGCGAAGGCGCGCAGTTCCGCGCCCCGCTCGGCATCGCGGTCATCGGCGGCGTCATCACGTCGACGATGCTGACCCTCGTCGTCATCCCGACGTTCTACGAGATCATGGATGACATGCGATCGGCGCTGGCTCGCCGCTTCGGCATGCGGCCCACGCAGATGACGGCGGAGCATCCGGTGGCCCAGGTGCCAGTGCCTCAGCCAGCGGGAGATTGAGCGACGCGGCGCGGCAATGGAATGGGGCTTCCAGTTTCAGCGCTGTCTTGACTGACCGCCACTACGTACGGATCTGCACTGCTTACTGCGCACGCACTTCGCACGAAGTAGTACTCGGTACACACCGCCAGAGCGGGACGGGCACGGCAGGCGGAACGGCGGGGCGTTGGGAGGAGTCCGGGCAACCGTCCGACGCGGGGCGGGCGCCCGGTGTGCCGTCGCGCCCCTTGGCGGGCGACTACCGGGACTGCCACCACGCACTGCCGCCCCTTACGCCCTCATGCACCCGTGCGCAGTAGCCAGTACGCAGTGCGTCCGCAGTAAGCAGTGAAGTTCAGTACGTAGCTGCGCTCAGTGAAGCTGGCCCGCTCGCAGCTCAGGGCCGAGCAGATGCGGCGCAATGAGAGTCATATCGCGAGATGCAACGGCGCTCCCCTGACTCGGTGCCGAGGCCCTCGCGCGCGGTCGGTGATACGCTCACGCCTCCTTCGGAACGATCGTGATGTGACCGTTCTGCTCGATGACCGCGTACTTGATCTGTTCCATCCGCTCGAGTCCGTGCGCCTCGCGAGCTGCTTCCAGGATCTCCGACTCGCAGACCCGCTCCTCGCGGAGACTCGCGGGCTGGAGGACGCCATTCTTCAGGATGATGACGGGGACTCCCTCAAGGATCCGGTCGAAGCGGTCGGACCGCCGCTTCAGCATCGACAGGCCGAGGTCGAGGCCGACGAGGGTGATGACGAGGAGCATGGCGTTGGTCAGCGAGTTGTCGCTGTCCACGAGCGCCTGCTGGATCGCCTCGCTGATGATGAGCGTCAGCACGAGGTCGAACGTCGTGATCTGCGCAAGCGTCCGCTTCCCGGCAATCCTGAAGATGATGAGCAGGAATGCGTAGATGCAGACGGCCCGGATGACACTGCTCATGAAAGGCTCCTGACGGTCAGGGAAGGACGAACTGACGGAAGCGAACGGAGTCACCGCGCACGATTCCCACGGCGCCGCTGCGGCTCCACCGCTTGTCGGCATCGGCATGGAAAACGATGACCACCGGCTTGGGAATCTCGGCGAGATTGAACCGGTAGATGAGGCGCTCGCCGCCGGCCCATGTCTCGGTCGGCGACGGTGAGATCTCGCGCATGACGAGTCCCTGGACGTATTGCTGGTCGATCCAGATGTCGACCGTGCTGTCCCCAACCGCATCCGCCGAGATGTTGAGACGCAGCGGATATGGCGCGCCATGGCGCGCGACGCGGTCGTACTCGACCTCGAGTCGGCCATTCGCGGACCGATCCCTGCGCGTTGACAACGGCCCGTCCCCGAATGCGCCGGCGATCGCCGCCGCGAGAATGAGGAACATCATGATCCGGCCGATGCGCTGAGCCCGCCAGTCGCGCCGCTGGAAGTGAACGTCGTGGTCGATCTCGATGTCGCCGTGTCGCGGGACCGTCGTCATGCACACCTCCTCGAGTCGCTGGTCGCTACGCCCGTGCGGACCGCGCAGGCCATGTTACCTTCGCGCGCATCGCAGAGCGCACGGAGTGGCGCAGAGTGCGCCCGGAAACAGCGTGCGCTGGATCACCGTGCCACACGCATCATCGTGTCCCGCAATGCATTGCGGAAGGGACGACACCCGGCACGAGGGTCGCCTTTGACAGGGTATCTCCAGCCGGGCTGCGATGTGAATACCAACGAGCTACGCACGGTCGAATCCAACTCCGAGGTCCTGCTCTGGCAGAGCAGGTACCGTCTCGGCGTCGTCGCCCTCATCGGCGGTGCGGGGTTCCTGCTGCGTCTCGTCGGTGCGCTCGGCACCGAGTCCGTGGGCGTGCACGCCATCGGCGTTCGCGCGACGCTCGTCGGCCTCCTGCTGCTCGCCGCCGGCTACGTCGCCGTCATCGTCGGCGTGATGCTCTGGGTGCGGTGGACGCGCCATGCGGGCGGCTTCGCCATCGGCATCACCATCGCGGCGGACCTCACGATCATCTTTTCGACCGTATACCTCGTCACGCCACCGGCCGGCTATGAGCGGGCACTGCTGCTGTCGTTCTTCACGCTCCAGCTCACCCAGCTCAACTTCGGCGTGCGCGCCGCCCGCGCCACGCTGATCGCCATCGTCACCGGGTACCTCGTGCTCGTCGGCGCGGCGATCACCGATGGCGCCATGACCGCGTGGGGCGAGGAGCTCTGGACCCTGTACCTGTTCACCCTCGGCTCCGCTGTGTTCGTCGGCCTCTATGGCAATCTCCGAACGCGCCTCGACAAGATCGTCGGCCTCTTCGAGCGCGCCCAGGAAGGTGATTTCTCGCAAGCGTACGATGTGAGCGCCGACGAGCAGCCCGACGGCATCACGACCGTCGGACGCGCCTACAATCGGATGCGCACCCAGCTGTACACCATCGTGCTCACCGATCCGCTGAGCGGCTGCCTCAACCGGCGCGGCTTCGAACAGCAGCTCGTCCGCGAGGCCGCCCGCGGCGCGCGCTCGGGCAGCGACATCGCGCTCATCGCGATCGACATCGATCACTTCAAGGCGATCAACGACACCTTCGGCCACCTCGCCGGCGACGCGGCGATCCGGGAATGCGGCGCGCTCCTCCGCGCGACCGCGCGCCTCAACGACATCGTCGCGCGCACGGGGGGCGAGGAGTTCATGGTCCTCGCGCCGGACACCGACCTCGAGGGAGCCACCCAGCTCGGCGAGCGGATCGTCGAGGCGTTTCGCGACGCGGACTTCAAGTGCGTCGGCTCGAAGCACAAGATCACGGTGAGCGTCGGCGTCGTCGCCGACAATGCGATGGATGCGGACATCGCCGAGGGCTTGCGTGCGCGCGCCGACGAGGCGCTGTACGCGGCCAAGCGTGGCGGTCGCGACCGGATGTGTGTGTGGACGCAGGGCCTGCGGGCTGTGGCGGGCGTGGGGCCCGGGTAAGCGCCTGACACCTGAAACCTGATACCCGAAACCTGCCCTTTCCAAACAGATATCAGGCGTCAGGTGTCAGGTGTCAGGTTCATGATCAGGTCACGTCCATCTCGCCGCGGCTCACCATCACGGACGCCCCGCCCACGCGGATGGCCGTGATCTTTCCGTCCGCCTTGTCCGCTTCGACCTCGAGGATGCTCGGGCGTCCCATCTCGAAGCCCTGCTCGACGACCCAGCGCAGCGTCC
>JANPKQ010000158.1:0-3084 GCA_031426115.1 Gemmatimonadaceae bacterium
CCCGGAGGAGGCTCCTACGTCGTCTCCGCCGAACGCCTAGGTCATTCGACCGATCAGAACCGAGCCTCGTGAATCGTATCCTCTCTGCAGGTTCGATCCTCCACCCCGGGGTTCCGATGCAGACAGCCACGATTTCCGAGCTTTATCGCGCGCCAAGGGCGGTCCAGTACGCGCACAACGTCGCCGACCTGGTCCTCGATCATGCGGGGTACGCTCCCGCTGCGCCGGCGCTCATCGTGCCGGCCGGAGGGCAGGATCGCGTCATCCGGTACGACGACCTGGCCGCTCGCGCCGGAGCCTACGCGGCTGGCCTCGATGCCGCTGGGGTTCGTGCCGGCGCCCGGGTGCTCGTGCTCATGCGCCCCGATGCGGAGCTCTATGCGCTGGTGCTCGCGATCCTCGCCGGCGGGATGACGCTGGTCGTGGTCGATGGCCGCGCAGGTGCGCGTCGTCTTCTCGGCCTGCTCGACGACGCGGCGCCCGATGTCGTCATAGCGACGCCATCGTTGATCCGGTGGTGGCCGATCAACGGCGCGCTGCGGCGGGCGCGCCGGTTCACTGTTGGCGGCTCGATGCTCGGCGCGCGGCGGCTCGAGCGCCTCATCGGTGGTGCGCCGTCTCCGCTGGTCGTGCGGGACGTTGGATCGGAAGCGCCCGCGGTCGTGTCGTTCAGCTCCGGAAACACCGGGCGAAGCAAGGCGATCACGCGGACGCACGGTGTTCTCATCGCGCAGCATCGTGCGCTGGCTGCGGCGATGCCCCTGGAGGAGGGCGACATCAACCTGCCCGGCTTCCCGCTGGCGACGTTGCACAACCTCTGCTGCGGCACGACGAGCATCATTCCACCCGGCGACCTGCGCGCCATGGCGGACTCCGATCCGTCGGAGATCGCGGCGCTCCTGGCGCACCACGATGTGACGAGCCTCAGCGGAGCCCCTTCGTACATCGGCGAACTCGCCCGGCACCTGGTCCGCAGCGGGGCGCCCGCGGTCTCCATCCGCCGTATCGTCGTCGGCGGTGGTCCGGTCGGCCGGGCGCTCTGTGCCGACATCCGCGCGGCGTTCCCGAATGCCGAGGCGCACGTCGTCTATGGTGCGACCGAGGCGGAGCCGATCACGTCGGTAACGGTGGACGAGGTGATGGCCGATCGCGATCGCGAGGGATTCCTCGTTGGGCTTCCAGTCAAGGAGACGGAGGTGTGCCTTCTCACGGCGAACGGAAGCCGCGGGACCGTCGGTGAGGTCGCGGTTCGTGGTGAACAGGTCGCGAGCGGAGAGACCTGGCATCGCACCGGCGACATCGGTCGCTTCGATGCGCTGGGCCGGCTCTGGCTGCTCGGCCGTATCGGCACGGAGGTGTCGCATCATGGCTTCATGCTCCAGCCCTATGTCGTCGAGGCGGACGCGCTGGCGATTCCCGGCGTGCGCGCCGCGGCGCTGGTCGCGCACTCGAGGGCGGCGTCGGGTGAGCTCATCGTTGAGCTCGATGTCGGCGCCGACGACGGTGCACTGCTGCGCGAGCTGCGCGACATGCTCGCAGAGCGCGGGCTTCCCGAGCTCGGCGTTCGGATGGCCGATCGGATTCCCATGGACGCAAGGCACGCGAGCAAGGTCGCGCGCGCGGCGCTCGTCGCCCTCATCGAACGGGAGATCCGATGAACTGCGGCATCGCATTGAAGCACGGCGAGCCGGCCGCGCAGGTCCTCGCGGGCGAGCTTCGGTATTCGCGCGTGTGGGAGGATCATGCGCTGCTCGAGCATGGCCTCGCCATCACGCCGAAGGACCACGTGCTGATGATCGCGAGCGCGGGGTGCAACGTCCTCAACCTGCTCCTGCACGAGCCCCGTCGCATCGTCGCGATCGACCTCAATCCCGCGCAGACCGCGCTCGTCGAGCTGAAGCTCGCCGCGATCCGCAGTCTCGACCACACCGCCTTCCTCGAGCTGCTTGGCCTCGCGCCCGGGCGTCCGCTCGTTCGCTACGACAGTGTGCGGTCGTTGCTGTCGTGGGAGGCTCGAGGCTTCTGGGACTCCAACATCTGGATGCTCGCCCACGGCGTGGAGCGCACGGGACGGCTGGATCGCTTCATCGGCGACTTTCATCGCGGTCATGTCGCGCGGCTGCACCCGCGTGCGCTCATCGACCGGCTGTTCGAAACGAGGGATCTCCTCGCTCGGCAACGGCTCGTGGATCACGAGCTGCTCACCCCGGAGTTCACCAGGGCATTTCTCGCGTACTTCACGCGCGACTCGCTCGCGGGGCGTGGGCGCCACCCGGCCCAGTTCCGCTATGTCGAAGACATCGATGTGGCCGCGTGGTTCCTCGCGCGCCTTCGCTGGGCATGCACGGCGTTGCCGGTGCGCGGCAACTTCTACCTGGAGCGCATGCTCCGCGGCGAGGGAGCCGATCCCGCGTGGCGCGCGCCGTACCTGCGCCCGGAAAACTTCGCGCGGCTCCAGAAGCTGGTGGACCGCGTGCAGGTCGTCACGGGCAACCTCGAGTCGTATCTCGCCGACGGACATCCGACGTTCACGAAGGCGGCGGTCTCCGACGTGTTCGAGTACATGTCGCCCGGCGCGGCCGAGGGGCTGTTCGAGGCGCTGGCCGATGCGATGCGCGGCAGTGGGCGGCTCGCCTACTGGAACCTGTTCGTGCCGCGCGAAAGCCCCGAGGTGTTGCGTGCGCGAATCCGCCCGCTGCCACGTCTCTCGCGCGCACTGTGGCGCCGTGATCGTGCGTGGTTCTACAGCGCCTTTCGCGTGGACGAGGTGCTGCCGTCATGACCGCGCACGCCCCTGTCGTACGTCGCCTCGTGGCGTCCGAGCGTGGTGTGCCCCCTGCACCGACGCCGCTCGGCGCCGATGCGATGGCCGCGCTGCGGATCCCGGGTCGCGGACGTTACGACGATGTCGCGCGCCGGGAGCGCCTCGAATGGCTGCGCTCGCGCACGAACGCACCGCTCGATGCGCTCGACGAGATGCGCCTCGTCCCGGAGCGGCTATGCTCGAACGTCGAGAACGCCATCGGCGCCGTGGAGATCCCCGTCGGCATCGCCGGCCCGCTGCTTTTCGAGGGCGAGGCGGCC
>JANPKQ010000159.1:0-12707 GCA_031426115.1 Gemmatimonadaceae bacterium
TCCAGGTCAATCTGCAAGTCGGGAGTTACCAGCGTGATACGCAACCGACGGGCGGGCGTCACACGGGGGATTGACATTTCCGGTGCACGATGGGGAACGCCAATGACGCTTCTCACGAAGGAGTGCACAATGTCTCGACTATCGATCACCTTCGGCCACCGCCACGTCGCCCGGCTCGCCGCCGGGTCGGGCGCGGACCGCGGCATCCTCGGCGCGATGTGGACCGCGAACGCTCCCGCACTCGTTTTGGATTCCGTCACCGCGCCGCGGCATGGCTGCACCGTGGTCCGTCGCATCACCGATGATCGCGGACGCGAATGGCGCGTGCGACAGCTCTGGTCGGAGAACTGCCACGGACTGCTGTTCCAGTGCATCGTGCGGGGGATACGGTCGGAGGTTCGGCCAATGCGCGCACCACTGGAGTCGCTGACCGACGACGAGCTTCTCACTGCGCTCTCGCCCGCGGACGACTAGCAGCGCTGGATCTTCGGCGGACGTTTTCTCAGCGTCCCAGGCGAATCTTGAACACCGCGCGGTCGGTACTCGAGATCCCGTAGCCGATGAGGAAGGCACCGATCGGCGTATCCGTCGTGAGGCCGACCTCGACGCCGCGCACGATGCCGTCGCCCACATCGGCCACCGGGCCCTGCAGCCCATCCCGTGAGAACGATGTGCGTCCGATTCCGGCCTCCGCGCGGGCGTAGACGGGTCCCGTGATTCGACGCAGCATCGTCAGCGAGCCGAACGCGAGCCGGTCGCCGCGCCGCTCGCCGGTGCGGATGCCCGGGAATCCTTCCGCGCCACCCATGATGAACTGTGCGCCGAGCGGAAGGTTCTCGCCCCAGCCCGCTGCAGCGCGCGGTCGCAAAATGAACGGGCCGAGCTCGAATGCGACGTCGGCGTGCACATCGAAGCGACGATACCGGTTGAGCCACAGCACTTCGGCGGCGATCGCCGGGATCATGTTCGCGTCCGGGCCCTCTACCGGTGGGGCGAGGTAGCGGGCGCCTCGCAGCATTCCACCGAACGCCTCCCGATCGTCATCCCTCAGCAGCGTGCTCCGGCTCGACCACATGTGCACGATCGGGCCGAGCACGACGCGACGTCCAGCGGCCGGCGTCGCACCGACCCCGGTGAACAGCACGAGGTCATGCGTGGACGACTGCTCCCCCTCGCGACCGCGGCCGTCGTAGATCCGGATGATCTCGCGCGACCCGGTGATGCTGATCTCGGGGCGAAAGAGGTCGCGCGCGAGCGTGGACCACGGAGGCGTGTCGGAGCGTGGATCGGGAAGCCGAATCCGCTCGGCGGACGTCCCCGCGGTGTCCGACGAGTCACGCAGCAGCGTATATGACCGCAGCCGTGTCGCGGTGAGCAGCACCTGTTGTCGCCACTGACTCGCCGACAGGACGCTCCCGACACGCACGCGCCCGCCAACCGGGGTGACATCCGCCGCGGCGAGCCAGACCCGCGCTCCGTCGTGGCCGTCATAGCTCGCCCCGACCGACAGCGTTCGCCGCGGCGACAGCACGGCGACCGGTGCGAATTGAAAGTCCGCCGTGCTGGCGATGCTCGTCGTGTCGCCAGCAGCTCCAGGTCCGCGCTTCGGATGAAGCCACACCGTCTCGAAGGCTCCCTCGTCGGCGAAGCGACCGAGGCTCCTCGAGATCGTGGGTGCCCCCGGGATCCGCGGCGGTGCGCCGACGATCGCTGCGGACGCCGCCGATGGTGGACACTGCCGCAACGCCCGCACCGCCGCGCCGTAGCCCGCATCGATCAGCGAGCCAAGTGCCGCATTGGTGAATTCCAGGGGGCTGAACTCCTGGACCGGCGGGCGGATTCGCAGGTCGCCCGGCCCGAGCGAGTCTGTCGGCTGCATGAAAAGCTCGTCGATGAGATAAGCGATCATCGACGCCGTCGTGATGCCGTCGGTGGAATCCTCGACGCTTACGCCGACATCGGACAGGAGCACGTTCGCACTTCCCATCTGCCGTGCGACGCCGACCGGGATGTTGTCGGAGAGACCGCCATCGACGAGCACGCGGCCCGCGCGCTCCACCGGTGCGAAGACCACCGGGATCGCGATGCTCGCGCGCACCGCCTCCGCCAGATCGCCATCTCCAATCACCAGCGCGGTCCGGGTTCTCGTATCGGTGGCGATCGCGCGGAATCGGCGCGGGAGCCGATCGAAGTCACCGGCGGCCCTGAGGTTCGCCGAGAGGAGAAGCTGGTTGAACACGGCGTTGATCCGCGGTTCGCGCGCGACGGGACTTTGCAGCCGCACGCGGTCGCCGCGAAGCTCGAGGACGAACGTCGGGGGCAGGACCGTGAGCGGTGCCGTGAAGTCGCCGGCCGTGAGAAACGCGATCGGTTCGTATCGGCGAAAGAGCGTCGCGAACGACAGACCGCGCGCGAGCGAGTCGATTTGGCGACCCGAGAGTCCACCGGCGTACAGCGCCCCGACCAGCGCACCCATGCTCGTGCCGACGACCATCGTCGGCTGTATGCCGAGGCTGTCGAGGACGCGAAGGACGCCGATGTGCGCGAGGCCACGCGCACCGCCGCCGGACAGCACGAGCGCCAGCCCGGAGGACGATGGCGATGCGATCGTCACGGGACACTGCGCCGACAGCGGCAGCGAGCACGCCGCGCTGACGACGGCGATCAGCGCTGTCCGGACAGTCGCGCGAATCACGCGCGCGCCTGCACGGTCCGCGTCATGTCGGTGAGGTCACCGGCCATCACCTTCGGTGGTGACGCCCGGCGCCCCGCGGCCCGCAGGCTGCGGCGAGCATCGCGAAAGAGCGAACAGCGAAGGAACTGGACATGGACCGCTCCGGTTGGTCGATACGGGGAGGCGGGAATATGGGCCACGAGCCCGGATCGCGCGACGCTGTCGCCGGGTGTCGGTCCCCGCGCGCGACCCCCACATTCAGGGAGCGGCGCGCCCCGGCGCATTCCAACCGCGCCCGCGCCGCCACGACTCCCAGTCCATGCACGAACGATGACCCGACCCATCGAAATCGATACCCCTCCCGCCCGCGCTGAGCGTCAGCTCTCCTTCCTCATCGACGCCGACCGCCTCAAGGGGGTCCTGCGCCAGACCTCGCTCTGCGACGGGTCACGCCGGGAGAACAGCGCCGAACACTCCTGGCATCTCGCGCTCATGGCCGAGGTGCTCGCCGAGCATGCCGAGGGCGCGGTGGATGTGTCGCGGGTGGTGCGGATGCTCATCGTCCACGACCTGGTCGAGATCGATGCCGGTGACACCTTCGCCTACGATCAGGGTGCCAACGTCGATCGGGCGGCGCGCGAGCAGCTCGCCGCCGACAGGATCTTCGGCCTGCTCCCCGATGAGCAGGGCCGTGCAATGCGGGCGCTCTGGGAAGAGTTCGAGGCGCGGACGACTTCCGACGCACGCTTCGCTGTCGCCCTCGATCGGCTCCAGCCGCTGCTCAACAACCACCGGTCGGGGGGCGGAAGCTGGCGTGCCCACGGGATCACGCGCAGCCAGGTGTTCCGACGGATGGAGCCCATTCGCGACGCACTCCCGGCGCTCTGGCCAACCGTCGAGGCCATCGTCGCCGACAACTGCGCGCTCGGCCACATCCGCGAAGATGCGGGCAATGGCTAGTATTCGGAGCGAACCCCGAGGCCCGATGGCGAACATCGACATGATTTCACCGGCAGAGCAACCGCTCTTCCTCCGCTCCGCGTCCCGCATGGAGCACATCTTCCCGACGCTGACGGATGCGCAGGTGGCGCGCATCGCCGCGCACGGTCGTGTGCGTGCGGTGCGGCGCGGTGAGATCCTGCTCGAGCCGGGAACGCCGAACGTCCCGCTTTTCGTCGCACACACGGCGCACCTCGAGGCCGTGCGGTTGTCGAAGGAGGGGGAGACCGTCATCTCCTCCCAGGCACCGGGGCAGTTCACCGGCGAGGTGAACTCGCTCTCGGGACGGCGCAGCCTCGTGCGCATTCGCGTAGCGGAGTCGGGCGACGTCATCGAGATCGACCGCGAGCGCCTCCTCGCGCTCGTCCAGACCGACAGCGAGATCGGCGAGATCATGATGCGGGCGTTCATCCTGCGCCGGGTGGAGCTGTTGGCGCACGGCTTCGGCGATGTGGTCGTCCTCGGCTCCACTCACTGCGCGGGTACGCTGCGCGTTCGCGAGTTCCTGACGCGCAACGAGCATCCCCATACTTTCATCGACCTTGATCGCGACGACGGCGTGCAGGATTTCCTCGACGGTGTTCAGCTCGCCGAAGGCGACATCCCGGTGGTGGTGAGCGGGCGCGGTGGAGCGATGCTGCGCAACCCGACGAACGCGCAGATCGCCAACGCCCTGGGCTTCAACGAAGCGATCGACGAAGCGCATGTGCGCGATGTCCTCGTCGTCGGCGCCGGTCCCTCGGGACTCGCCGCCGCGGTGTACGCCGCGTCGGAGGGGCTCGACGTCCTCGTGCTCGAGACGAGCGCACCCGGCGGCCAGGCGGGCGCAAGCTCCAGGATCGAGAACTACCTCGGCTTCCCAATGGGCATCACCGGCCAGGAGCTCGCCGGCCGTGCCTACACCCAGGCGCAGAAGTTCGGCGCGCAGGTGATGATCGCGAAGGAGGCCGCGAAGCTCGCGTGCGAGCGGAAACCCTACGCGATCGAGACCGCGGACGGGACGCGCATCGCCGCGCGGACGATCATCATCGCGACCGGTGCGCGATACCGGACGCTCGACATCCCGGACCTCGCGCGCTTCGAGGGCTCCGGCGTGTACTATGGCGCGACGTTCATGGAGGCGCAGCTCTGCACCGATGAAGAGGTGGTCGTCGTCGGCGGTGGCAACTCCGCCGGCCAGGCCGTCGTCTATCTCGCGCAGACGGCGAAGCATGTGCACATGCTGGTGCGCTCGCACACGCTCGCCGATACGATGTCGCGCTACCTCATCCGGCGCATCGAGGACAACCCGCGGATCACGCTGCGTACGCGGACCGAGCTCACCGAGCTCGAAGGCGACGACCACGTCGAGCGCGTCTGCTGGCGCAACCGTGATGGCGGAACCGAGGAGCGCGCGGGGATCCGCCATGTCTTCATCATGACCGGCGCCGATCCTTGCACGGCCTGGCTGGATGGCTGCCTGACAGTCGATGCAAAGGGATTCATCAGGACGGGAATGGAGCTGACGCCGGAGAACCTGGCCGAGGCGGAATGGACGCACCCGCGCCCGCCCTACCTGCTCGAGACGAGCCTTCCCGGTGTCTTCGCCGTCGGCGATGTCCGCGCCGGCAACGTGAAGCGCGTCGCCTCCGCGGTCGGCGAAGGATCGATCGCGGTGTCGTTCATCCATCGCGTGCTCGTCGAGTAGGACTGACCCGATGCTCCGTGCACAGCATGTCTAGCGACGTCCCCGATTCAGCCACCGTCTCCGATGCGAGCGTGCGCGCCGAGGCAGCGTTCGACGCGGCCGTCACGGCAGGGCTGAACGTCATCCGCCGCAGCCCGCTCAACGCGGAGACACCGGCGGCGTCACTCGCGCTTCCGGTCACGCCCACAGCACAGGTCTACGTTCGCACGAACTTCGATATCCCCGAGCTGGATCCGCAGACCCACAGGTTGCATGTCTCCGGCGCGGTTGGCTCACCATTCAACCTCGGCATCGCCGACCTCGCGGAGCTCGACAGGGCGACGCTCGTCGTGACGATGGAGTGCGCAGGGAATGACCGCACGGCCATCGTTCCCGCGGTGGCCGGCGAGCCGTGGACTGGCGGTGCGGTGAGCACCGTGCGCTGGAGCGGCGTTCCGCTGCGAGCGATTCTCGAACGCGCGAAGGTCGATGATCGAGCCGTCGCTGTGCTCTTCGAAGGCGAAGACCATGGACATGTCGAGGGCGTCGCCGAGGACGTGCGCTTCGCTCGCACGCTGCCGCTCGGCGATGCGCTCCACCCCGACACGCTTCTCGCGACACACATGAACGACGCCCCGCTGACGGCGCGCCATGGCGCACCGGTTCGCCTCGTCGTTCCCGGCTGGTTCGGGATGGCGAGCGTGAAGTGGCTGCGCCGCATCGAGGTAGTGACGATGCCGTTTCGCGGTCATTTCCAGGCCCGGCGCTACGTCTACACGGATGGGCGATACTCCACGCCGGTGACGCGCATGCGCGTCAAGTCATTGATCGTTGACCCTGCTCCCGGTGCGGTCATTCCATCCGGGCGAACGCGCGTCTGGGGCTGGGCATGGTCGGGCGACGGCGCGATCACCGCGGTCGATGTCTGCGAGAAGAACGCCGCGGACTGGCAACCCGCGACGCTGCACGAACCGGAATCGCGCAGCGCATGGACTCGCTGGGAGATCGATCTCGACCTCAACGGGGAGGGCGCGTGCATCCTCCGCAGTCGCGCCCGCGACGCCACGGGCAAGGTCCAGCCCGAGCATCCTCCGTGGAACGTCCTTGGCTACGGCAACAATGCCATCCGCGAGACCACCATTCACCTCGCGCGATCGACGAGAGGCTGAACGGGTCGGCAATGCTCCGCGGTATGGCGTCTACACTGGAGGTACTTCAGCGCCGGCGACGACTGCCTGCGTCGCCGAGGGGACGCGACTGCCCGCGATCCCAATGCCGGCGCGAACGGTGACCGGAATCCGCTGAACTCCGTTGCCGCCCATCCCCTGGCGACTCCAGCGTGCATTCGGATCGAGGGGCTGAACGTTCCCCGCAACATCGGTTGCCCGGCACGCCAGCACGTATTCGCCGGGCGTCTCCGCCATCCACACACTCCGCCACTGGATCCATGCGTACGGATCATCCGAGACCGGCGTGAGCTCGGCATCTGTCCACCGTGCGCCGCCGTTGGTGCTGACCTCGACACGCGTGATTCGCCCCGACCCGGACCACGCTGTGCCCTGGAGGGTGTGCCGGCCGGGGGCCAGGAAGCGGTGGCGTGTGATGAGGTCGGGGATGCCCGGCGGCATCATCACCGAGTGCACGCGCTTCTTCTGCACCGGCTCGCCGGGCTCCCCCTTCCGCTGCTGGTAGCGATAGACCTTCGCCTGCTGGATGCCCTGGAACGGCCTGTCGAGCACCGTGATCGCACGCAGCCATTTCACGCTCGTCATTCCGTACCAGCTCGGAACGATGAGCCGCAGCGGGAAGCCGTGCTGCGGGAGCAGCGGCTGACCATTCTGCTCCCAGGCGAGCATGACCTCATCCCGCATCGCCTCGGCGATCGGCAGGCTTCGCTCGAAGGCGTGCTCGACGCCGAGATCGACGCCGGTGTCCCACCCGGTGAACAGCACCTCGACGGCACCATCGAGCAGCCCGGCCTCCTCGAGGATTGGCCGGAGCGGCGTTCCGGTCCACTGGTATGTGCCGATTGCTTCCTTGAACCACGGGACGTATACCGCGCGAGGCCGCATCGTCGATCGACCAGTGCCGGCGCACTCCATCGTCACCGCCTGCGTCACCCGCGGTCGCGTCTTGAGATCCGCGAGTCGCAGCGTCGCAGGCGAGCGGACCCGGCCCCCGATCACCACGGAATAGTCGTCCGCGCTGAGCCGCGGGATGTCGAAGTGGATGAGGAGAAAGTGGGCTCCGAGCGGAGTGATGGGCTCGCGCAGCAACTCGGCCTGCATGCCGTGGTTGCGGAATGCGAGCGCCGTCTCGGGTGCGCTGAAGACGCGCCATTGCTCCTGCGGGTCAGGGCGCGCGGCGGTCGGGACATCGGGGACCGTCGTGCACGGCGCATCGGCCGGGACACCCGATACGCGCGGAGCGGCGGCGGATGGCATGCAGCTCGCGCCGACGAGCGTCGTTGCCGCGACGGCACCGGCGGTGACGAACCCTCGGCGGGTGAGGAGCCTCTCCGTCCCCTCCGTCCTCTGGGTCTCTTGCGTCTTCTGCGTATCGTCCGCGTTCGCCATGTGGAGCTCCTCCCGCTCGGTCTATTGCGTCGTTCAGGGAAACTGCGATCGACATGCGCATTGGGCGAGCCAGCGAAGCCACAGCACCCTGTCTTTCCCGCAGTCCGCCCCGACACTGGCGGTCAAGGGAGTGGCCGGGGGCGATCGCCGCGGGTGAACAGGGCGCTCGTGTTCCGGCCCGATGTCGTGGATTGCACGAGGTTCACCTGATCGTCGTGCACCTCGAACAACAGTGCGCTGAGGACGCGAAGGCCGCGGGGACGGTGGGGCGCTGGAGCCCGCAGGCAGATCCAGACGACTGCGCCCGCCCGCCTGACCCCGCACCCCTCGAGCACAATGCGCTTCCCGGCCGCATCGGCCAGCGAGAACGCGGACTGGACATACGCGTACGCCGCGGCTGCCGGTACCGCATCGTCCGCTCCCGGCGGTACACGTGAGTGGCGACCAACCGCGACGCCGAAGTCATCCGCGAAGACGCGCAGTGACACGCCGATCGCCCGGCTGGCCGAATCGTAGCTGATCTGCGCCAGCGTCGTGTGGATCGGATGTGTTCCGGTGGCGTGCGCCGAGCCGAGTCCGATGATGGTCGCGGCGAGAAATGCCAACATGGCCGCACGCCATGCGCGCTGGACCGGGAGCTTCACGCCGCTCACCAGAACCGGCGCTCGACTGCCCACCGCGTCGCGACGAGCGCAACGACCGACGAGATCATCACGACGCGCAAGCGCAACGGGGCTGGCACCGCAAGGGGAGCCCGCGCTACGCGGATTACGGCGTCCACGCCCGCGAACGCCAGCGCCGCCAGCAGGAGCACAGCGACCTGTCCGAGCTCGATCCCGATGTTGAACCCCAGCAGGGGTACCGCGACGTTGTCAATGAACATCGCCTTGAGGTAGTTGGCGAAGCCCGCGCCGTGCACGAGCCCGAAGAGTCCCGCGAGCACCGGCCGATAGCGTCCTCGCCACGGAGCTCGCGCACGATCGGCAACGAGGATGTTCTCGATGCACGTCGCCACGATCGTCACCGGAATGAGGAACTCGATGAGCGGCATCGGCAGGGTCACCGCGCCGGTCACCGCCAGCGCGAGCGTCATCGAGTGCCCGATCGTGAACGAGGTGACGACCCACAGGCTGTCCCGCCAATCGCGGATCCTGTAGATGGCGGCGAGCGCCAGCAGGAACAGCACGTGATCGAGTGCCCTGATGTCGAGGATGTGCCGGACGCCCAGGCTGGCGTATGCAAGCAGCTCAGACATAGCGCATCGATTCCGGCGATTCGACGATCATCGCGGCGCCGCCGCGACCGCGTTCAGCGAATCGATGGCCGCACGCGCCGCGGACACGTGCGCTGGATGAAAGCGCGGGTTGATCGTCACCGCCGCATCGAGGTAGCCGCGAGCCGCTTCGCCATTCCCGAGCACACGCTCGATCATGCCGGCGTGATAAAGGATGGCGGGATCGCGGGTGCCCTGCGCCAGGGCACGGCGGATCGCGACACGGGCCTCCGCATTCCGGCCCGCGGCATGGAGGGCCCAGGCCAATACATCATCGCCGTACACATCATGGCGTACCCGGGACTCGGCCCGAGCCCGGGCGAGAACGTCGGCCACGTGTTCACCACGGTCCAGCCAGAAGAGACTCCAGCTTCGGTGAATGGGGCCCGGTGCGTTCAGCGAGAGCGCGGCCGCCGCCCGCGCATACTGGCGTGCCTGCGACGTATCGCCGGACGCCGCGTATGCATCGCTCAGCAAGCCCATCACCGCCGGCTCCGGGATGATGGCGATCGAGCGCTCCGCCAGGACGATGGCTGCCGGCCAGTCGCCGAGCCCGGCGTCGAGTTGCGCCAGCGTCGCGAGCAGGCGGTGATCATCGGGCGCCAGACGGAGCCCCGCTTCCAGTGCGGCGCGCGCCGGTTCCACCCGACCATAGCGCATCTCGAAATCGCCAAGCCGGTACTGGATCCACGCCACCTGACTGCGAGGCACGTACGAATCGGCCGCGGCGTCGCGTGCGAGTGTGCGCAGGCTGAGGCGCGCGTCCTCGAGCCGGCCATGGATCTCGAGCCATCGAGCGACCCTCGGAGCGACGGCGAGCTTGCGCCAGTGGGGCTGCAACTCCAGGAAGATGCTATCGGCAATGGTGTAGCTGCCAAGCTCGAGCTCCGTCTCGGCGAGCAGTGCTGCGTTCTCCACCGACTCGGCATCCCGCGCAACGAGGTAGCGGGCGACATCGCGCGCGTCCACGAATCGGTGCTGCTCGAGAAGACTGGCCGCCAGCAGCGCCGCGGCGGCGTCGTTGTGCATCGTCCGCGCGGCGAGCGATGAGCGGGCCGCGCGCTCTGCCCGGATGGCATCATCCGGGTCGCCGCGCGTGCGGCCGCGCTCGAGGAAGAGGAGCGCAAGGCGCG
The DNA here is from genome assembly GCA_031426115.1 of Gemmatimonadaceae bacterium. Classification (GTDB taxonomy): domain Bacteria; phylum Gemmatimonadota; class Gemmatimonadetes; order Gemmatimonadales; family Gemmatimonadaceae; genus JANPKQ01. The sequence continues at coordinate 10,322 of JANPKQ010000159.1, forward strand.
CGTGATCGCCCGCACTGTACGGGTCCCTCATCGCGCGTGCCTCGTAGAACTCGATATCCCCGTCGATCACGGCAGCCGCTGCAACGGACGCTGCCGAGTCGAACGCCGCGCTCGACGCCGGCTCTGCCGGCTGCGGCGCATCGTTTCGGTCGGCGAGCCGCGCGGCCGCGATGGATGCGCCGACGGCCAGCGCGAGGCCGGCCACGGCGCGCCAGTGGCGGAACGGCGACTTCGCCGCTCCGCCACGGTGATTCTCAAACACGTGCGGCGTGCTCCACTCCCGGCCGTCTAGCGCCGGTACGCCATCGCCGCCGCCGCGTTGGCCGGCGCCAGATACGGGAACGCCGTCCGGAACGGACTGTCGGTGCCGACGTTGTCGGTCACCAGACCCGGGGAGACGTTGTTGTTGTTTCCGAGTGCATTGCCGAAGACGACCATCAGGCTGAGGTCGACGACGTCGTCGGGAAGCTTGCGTCCGCCGTAATTCGTGGCGGCGTTGAGAATTTGCCCCAGGTAGCCCGCAGTCGTCGGGGCCTTGTCGAGCTGCGCCACGATCAGGTCCGGCACCAACGCATCGGCGACGACCTTGGCGTAGGCCGCATCGCGGCCGGCGACGCCCGTAATGAACTTCACGACCTTTGGCTGGAAGAACATGCTGTCGGTGTTGGGGGTTCCGACGTCGTGAAAGCCGTGATCGCGCTTCTCGAGAAACACCTCAGCGAAGAGTGGTGCGCCGAGCCGCTCGACCTGGTTGAAGATGCGGAACTCACCGAACCGCACCGTATCGAACTGGGTGCGGATGCTCCCGGTATCGCGGAAGACCGTTACGACTTCGGTGATCGTCCTCGTATCGTCACCGCATGCGGCGGTGAAGCCGGCCGCGGCAACCATGCCGGCGATCGCAAGTAGTCTGACTGCTCGTGCCATGATAGTGCGCTCCTGGCGGTGATCATGTGGTGGAAAAGGTCGCGGTCGGGTCATCGGCTGATCGTTGCCCAGACGCCGATCGTCTTGTTGGCGCCCGGGGCGAGCAGCGACTCCGGCAACTCGATCACGATCGAGAGTGCGTTGATGCCAGCGACAAAATTCACTGGCGCGCCTCGCGTGTTGTCGAACGGCGGCCCCGGCCCGCGGAACGCGCTCGCGGTCGGCGTCTCGGGCAGGGCTGCCAGCGGACCGCTCACCGGCTTGCGGTCGGGGAGGATGCGGAAGAACTGCTCGAGGTCAACGAAGAACGGATCATCCGTCGCGCCGGCGAAGATCCTGATGTCGCCCGCTGCGTTGGTCACCGTCACCGTCTGGTCCGTGGGACGCGCCGTGATGCTGGGCTGCGCGGCGTTGCGGAGCAGGACCGTCGCGGTACCGCCGCGCGGCAACGGCGTGCCTTCGGCGTCCATGCGCGACGGTGGCGCGACCGGCCCTCGCACGTTGAACAGACGCGTGTTGTTCGTCGCCGAGTCGAAGGTCACCTGGATGACGAGATCCTCGATGCCATCGAGCGGGCTGCTGTTGTCGATCTTGAACTGGTACAGCAGGTTGGGATCGAAGCGGGCGCCGGCCGTCTGCGCCGGCGTCAGCGGCGAGGACGTCACCATCACCAGCGTCACGCGATCGGTGCTCGCCTGGTTGTCACCGCCGGGGAAGACATAGACATCGGTGATGTCCATCCGCGGGTTGAGCTCGGTGAGCACTGTCTGTTGATGGTCCGAGGCGACGAGACGTCCCCCGGCGATGCCGAGGGTCGCGACGACTCCCGCTGCGGTGAGCCAGGCTGCGATGTGCCTGCCTCGGGGTTCTCTTGCTTCCATGTGCGTTCTCCAGCTCCGGTGACCAATGAGACTGCAGAGACACGCCCAGCCGCCACTGACGTTCGAGTGGAGGCCGGTCGTGCGTCCTGCGTGGGTACTGCCGGATGCATATGCCGGAAACGGTTTGATGGATCACATCAATTCCCGGCACCGCACGCGTGCACCGCATGGCGCAGTGTGCGAACTGCTGCATCGCGGAGCGCGCGCCCGTCGGTGCGGCAATGTCGTAACAGCGTGCGCTGCAGAAGCGACATCTGGTGCGCTGCGTGAACTCTTGGCACGTGTGGTGGCTCACGGTCCAAGGCATGCGTAGCCGGGTACGTCTACGGCCGTGTCGCGCGATGTGAACGTGCGGGCCCATGCTGGATGCCGAGTCAATGCTGGAAGAGCAGTCTCAGATGCAGGAGCATGTCGGATCGCCATCGCCGGCGAGGCCGGCGGCTCAGGGTGATCGCGCCTTGGCCCCTTCGACCGCACGGGCCGAAGACCGCCCTTCCGATGAAGCACTCATCGGAAGAATGCGCGCGGGCGAGGCCGATGCCCTCGGACCGTTCTACGATCGGTGGGCTCCCTTCGTC
>JANPKQ010000160.1:0-38829 GCA_031426115.1 Gemmatimonadaceae bacterium
CCCGCGCACGGGCAGCGCAGAGCAGGGAGCCGGCCGCTTTCAGCTGAGGCCCCGTCCGCTGCCAGCTCACAGTTGTGAGCCTACCCCCGGTTCTTCATTAGATTGAGGCACTTATGCCCAGCCCACCCCGCGAATCCCCCATCTCGGGCGTCTTCAACGACGGCTACATCGCCGAGCTGTTCGAGACATGGCGGCGCGACCCATCCGCCGTCGATGAGTCCTGGCGCCAGTTCTTTCGACTGGCCGAGCGGCTCGGTGGTGGAAGTCCCGGCGCGACGGCCAGCAGCGACCCCGCCCTTCTTCGAAAGGTCGCGGCCGCCTCGGCCCTCGCCGAAGCCATTCGCGCGTACGGCCATCTCGCCGTCCAGCTCGATCCCCTCGGCACACCCGCCGCCGGTGCTCCGCAGCTCACGACGGACTTTCACGGCATCACCGACGCTGATCTCGACACCATTCCGGCCGAGGCGCTCGGCCTCGAGGGTCGCTCCGCGGCAGACGGGATCCGCAAGCTCCGCGAGGTCTACTCATCGAACCTCGCGGTCGAGACCGAGCATCTCGGCGACGAAGAGGAGCGTGCCTGGTTTCGCGCGCAGCTCGAGGGCGGCGTGCTCCAGCGCACGCTGACCCCCGACGAGAAGAAGGCGGTCCTGCGCCGCCTCACCGAGGTGGACGGGCTCGAGCGGTATCTCGGTCGCGCCTTTGTCGGGTACAAGCGCTTCTCCATCGAGGGATCCGACGCGCTCGTCCCCGTGCTCGATGTCGCAATCGACCGCGCCGTGGACGCCGGCGCGCGCGAGGTCGCGATCTCCATGGCGCATCGCGGCCGCATCAACGTCCTCGCCCACATCCTCGGAAAGCCGTACGCGACGATCTTCGAGGAGTTCGAGGGCAAGCACGCAGCGACGAACGCCGAGAGCGAGACCGGCGATGTGAAGTACCATCTCGGCTTCCGCGGCTCGCGCATGACAGCGTCGGGAAAGGAGGTGGACCTCGTCCTCGTTCCGAACCCGAGCCATCTCGAGGTGGTCAATCCGGTGCTCGTCGGCGTCGCTCGTGCGCATCAGCGAGTTGACGGCAAGCCGGGCGAGCGCGACGAGTCATCGGTCGTGCCGATCTGCATCCACGGCGACGCGGCGTTCCCGGGCGAAGGTGTGGTTCCGGAAACGCTCAACCTGTCGCGGCTGCGCGGATATCGCACCGGCGGCACGATGCACATCATCGTCAACAACCAGGTCGGCTTCACCACCGATCCGGTGGACGCGCGCTCGACGCACTACGCGAGCGATCCGGCGAAGGGATTCGAGATCCCCATCGTTCACGTCAATGCGGACGACGCCGATGCCTACATCGCGGCGGCCCGGCTCGGCATCGCCTACCGCGCGAAGTTCGCAAAGGACTTCCTCATCGATCTCGTGGGCTACCGACGCCATGGCCACAACGAGGGCGACGAGCCAACGTTCACCCAGCCTGCGCTCTACGCGCTGGTGAAGGCCCACGCCTCTCCGCGGCTCGTCGCCGGAGAGCGGTTCACGAAGGACGGCGTCGTCACCGCCGATGATGTGGCGGCTCTTGATCGCGAGATCGCCTCCAAGCTCGAGACGATCCACGGAGAGCTGAAGAAGGGAAAGGACGCGCCCGATCACGAGGCGAAGAACGCGCAGAAGGCGCCGCCGCCCGCGGGGGTCGAGACCAGTGTGAAGCGCGACACGCTCATCGCGCTCAACGAGCGGATCGCCACCTGGCCGGAGACCTTCCACGTTCATCCACGGCTCGCGAAACAGCTCGAGCGGCGGCGCAGTGCGGTGGAGGAGCCGGCGGGGCTCGACTGGGGCCACGCCGAGGCGCTCGCCTTCGCATCGCTCGTCACCGAGGGCACATCGGTCCGCGTGAGCGGGCAGGACGCCGAGCGTGGAACGTTCTCGCATCGGCACGCAGTCCTGCACGATGTGGAGAATGGCGCGACCCACGCGCCGCTCGCCCATCTCCCGAAGGCGACCGGCGCATTCGAGATCTACAACAGCCCACTCTCGGAGACGGCCGTGCTCGGCTTCGAGTACGGCTTCAGCACCGCCGCCGACGACACCCTCGTGTTGTGGGAGGCACAGTTCGGCGACTTCGTGAACGTCGCGCAGCCCATCATCGATCAGTTCATTGCTGCCGATCGCGCGAAGTGGGGGCAGGACTCCGGTGTCGTGCTGCTGCTGCCGCACGGCTACGAGGGGCAGGGGCCGGAGCACTCGAGCGCACGGCTCGAGCGCTTCCTCCAGAGCTGTGCCGAGGGCAACATGCGCGTCGCGTACCCGAGCACGCCCGCGCAGTATTTCCACATCCTCCGCCGCCAGGCGCGGCTCCGGCCGCGTCGTCCGCTGATCCTGATGCAGCCCAAGAGCCTTCTTCGCATGCCGGAGGCGGGTTCCTCGCTCGACGCGCTGGCAACGGGCGGATTCCAGCTCGTGCTCGACGACCCGCGTGCATCGAGCGACCGGGAAAAGGTTCGTCGCCTCGTCTTCTGCACCGGCAAGATGTACTACGACCTCGCCGCCGGGATCACCGGGCGCAACGGCGAATCGAAGGTCCCGGTGGGGTTGATTCGGGTCGAGGAGCTGTATCCGTGGCCGCACACCGAGGTCGGGCAGCTCATCGACCGCTATCCGAACGTCGAGGAAGTCGTGTGGGTGCAGGAGGAGCCGAAGAATATGGGCGCATGGACGTACATCGCTCCGCTCCTTCGTGCGGCGACGGGCACGGTCCTCAGCGTCACCTACATCGGTCGTCCTGAGCGGGCGAGTCCTGCCGAGGGATACAACGCCGTTCACCTCGTCGAGCAGAAGCGCATCGTGGATGCCGCTCTCGACGCGCCGCTGCGCTCTGCGCTCAAGCGTCGTACTCCAGCCACCAAAGCGTGACGCACGGCTCATGATGATCACTGCACGCGGCTGGTGTCGCGCGATCGCCCTCGGCCTTCTCGCGCTGGGCAGCGCCGTGCCTACGGCTGTTCGCGCCCAGGAGCTCGCGGCGTCGGATCGTGGCGCCGTCGCGCTGGGTGAGCTCATCGCGGGACTCGGCACGTCCGCCCGTGTCCTCATGGTGGGCGCGCACCCCGATGACGAGGATACACAGCTCGTCACCTTCCTCGCGCGCGGCCGCCATGTCGAGACGGCGTATCTCTCGCTGACGCGTGGCGACGGGGGCCAGAACCTCATCGGCAACGAGCTCGGCGAAGGGCTCGGCATCATTCGCACCGAGGAGCTGCTCGCCGCGCGTCGGATCGACGGGGCACATCAGTACTTCACGCGCGCCTATGATTTTGGTTTTTCGAAGAGCGCCGAGGAGACCTACAAGCACTGGCCGAAGGATTCGATCCTTCGGGATGTCGTCACGGTCGTGCGCGGGTTCAAGCCGCACATCATTGTCGCCGTGTTCTCGGGAACGCCGCGCGATGGCCACGGGCATCACCAGGTGTCGGGGATTCTTGCGCGAGAGGCGTTCGATCTGGCCAGCGACACCGTGCGCTTCCCGGCGCGGATGACGAACGGGCTCGGTGCGTGGACCGTGACGCACTTCTATCGCGGCCAGCGCGGCAACGCGCCGAATGCGACGTACGCGATGAACGTTGGCGAGTACAGTCCGCTGCTCGGACGGTCGTACGCCGAGATCGCGGGTGAAAGTCGGTCGCAGCACAAGTCGCAGGGATTCGGGGTGCTGCAGCGGAAGGGCGTGGTGATGGATTACGTGCGTCGCGAGGCGTCGCGACTTCGCTCGACGGCGACCGAGCAGCCGTTGTTCGAGGGGATCGATACCACGTATGCCCGGTTCGGTGGAGCGTTTGCGGGGCCCGGGCGCGCGCGGCTCGATTCGCTGCTGGCTGCGATCGCCGATGCGAAGCGCTCCTACGATCCATTCGCGCCGTCCGCGACCGTCGCGCCGCTGGCCGCGGTGATCCGGCATCTCGATGTGCTCTGCCCGCCGCCGACCGCCGGGGCGAATCGACTGATGGGCCAGCTCGAGCTGGTCACCCTTGGGATGCCGTGCGGTGTACCTGCGGCGAGCGCGGCGGTGCCGGCAGCCGCGGACCTCGACCGATCGGCGATGGCACTGCGGCAGCGCGCCGGCGCAGCGCTCGCGCTGGCCGCCGGCATTGCCGTGGAGGCGACGGCGGCACGCGAAGAGTTGGCGTCCGGAGATGGAGTACCGGCGATTGCTCTCCGGGTGTACAACCGCGGGCGCGTTCCAGTTGAGTTCCTTCGTGCGTCACCCCTGTTTCCGGGCGTTGTCGCCAACCTCCTTACCGGAGGGCCAGCGCTGTTCCGTCCCAATGAGGGGGTACGCACGACGCTTTCACCGGACAGCACACTGAGTGAGACGCTGGCGGCCAGGCCGGTCCAGCCAATCGGCCCCTGGTGGCTCGCTACGCCGCGAAGCGGTGACATCTTCTCGGTGCGCATCAACGGCCTCCCCGAGCAATCCAATCCTCGTTCTGGCATGGTCCGGGTCGCGCTCGAGATTGCCGGAGCACAAGTCGAGGTTCTCGCGCCGATCGTCTACCGTTACGCGGACCCGGTCCGTGGCGAAGTCGAGCGACCCGTCGTCTTCGTTCCCGCGGTCACTGTGGCGCTCGACCGCGCGGTCGAGCTCACCGCAAGCGGTGCGTCGTACGAGCGCGCCATCCCCGTGCGGGTCCGCTCGTACCTCGAGGCCCCTGCGTCGGTGCGCGTTGCACTTCGTCTCCCCGCAGGCCTCGCGGCCGACAGCGCAGGGCGCACGATCTCGCTGGCCGCTGGCGCGACGGACGTCGTGACCTTCCGCGTTCGTGGACGGCCAGCCGCGGGTGCGCATCAGATCGTCGCCGAGGCGCATGTCGGAGCAACCGTGTCGCGAGCCGCCTTCGACCGGATCGAGTACTCACACCTCCGGCCGCAGCGGCAGTACCGGCCCGCGTCGATCGCCCTCCGCGTTGCCGACATCACGGTGCCCCCGGGTCTGCGCATCACGTACATCCCCGGCGTCAGCGACAACGTCGCCCCGGTGCTCCAGCAGCTTGGCTTCACGCTCGGAGTCGTGCAGCCGGCGGCGCTCGACAACTTCGATCTCTCGACGACCGATGTCGTCGTCATCGGCCCGCGTGCGTACGACGCGCACGCAGCGCTCGTGAGGAACAACGCCAAGCTCCTCGCCTGGGTCCAGCGTGGCGGGACGATGGTCGTGCAGTACGGCCAATTCGAGATGATGAATCCGGGAATCATGCCCTTCCCGGTGACGATCAATCGCCAGCAGGACCGCGTCACCGAAGAGGACGCGCCCGTGCGGATCCTCGATCCGGCATCCTCGCTGCTCTCGACGCCGAACCGGATCACTGCGGCCGACTTCGCGGGCTGGGTGCAGGAGCGCGCGCTCTACATGCCACGCGCCTTTGGCGACGCCTACACACCAGTCCTCTCGATGAACGATCCAGGCGAGGAGCCGAACAGCGGAGCGATTCTCGCCGCACAGTACGGCGCGGGCACCTACATCTACACGACACTGAGCTTCTTCCGGCAGCTGCCGGCCGGTGTCCCCGGCGCGACGCGACTCTTCGTCAACCTGCTGGCGGCGGGACAGAAGGGAAGGCCGGTGGTGCCGTGATCGCATCGCGCTTCGCTCGCCTCGCGGCTCTCGTCACGGCCGTCGTTGCCGTCCCGCTCGCGTCGTGCACTGACGACGGCCGCACGGTCCTCACGATCTACTCGCCGCACGGAAAGGACCTCCTCGGCTACTACGAGCGCGAGTTTGAAAAGGCGAATCCCGACGTGGACGTCCAGTGGATGGACATGGGCTCGCAGGAAGTCCTCGAGCGGCTGCGCGCCGAGGCGGCGAATCCGCAGGCCGACCTCTGGTTCGGTGCGCCGTCGGAATCGTTCGAGCGGGCCGCGAAGGAGAATCTGCTCGAGCCCTACTCGCCGACGTGGGCTGCCGCCATTTCACCAGAAGCGCGCGACAGCGCGGCGCGCTGGTTCGGGACGTACCTGACCCCCGAGGTCATCGGTTACAACTCCGAGGCGGTCAGCGAGGCCGATGCGCCGAAGGACTGGGATGACGTCATCGACCCGAAGTGGAAGGGAAAGATCATCATCCGCGACCCGATCGCGTCGGGGACGATGCGCGCGATCTTCGGCGCGATCATCGCCCGGTCGATGGCGCAGACTGGATCGCCCGAGGCCGGCTACGAGTGGCTGCGGAAGCTCGACGAGAACACGAAGGAGTACACGGTCAACCCGACGATCATGTACACGAAGCTCGGGCGGCAGGAGGGCGTCATCACGCTGTACAACATGCCCGACATGGCGACGCTCCAGCAGCGGCTCAACCTCCCGATCAAGTACTCGATCCCGACCAGCGGAACGCCGCTGCTCGTGGACGCGATCGCGGTGGTGCGCGGGACGAAGAAGTCGGAGCTGGCGAAGCGGTACTACGAGTTCGTGACGACACCGGAAGCACTCGTGTTCGCGGCGGACAGCTTCCTCCGGATTCCGGCACGCAAGGATATCCCGAACGAGAAGCTTCCCGCGTGGATCCAGGATGCGAATGCGCGCATCGTGCCGATGCCCGTGGACCGCGCGCTCATCGCCCAGCATCTCGACGAGTGGATGACCTACTGGGACTCGAACATCCGGAATAGCGGGCGTCGCAAGTGACCGCGGGCACCCTCGCCCTCCACGGCATCTCGCGCCGCTTCGGCGAGCATGCCGCGGTCGAGGATGTGTCGTTCGAGGTTGCCCCGGGGGAGCTGCTGGCACTCATCGGCGCGTCGGGCTCGGGGAAGACGACGACGCTCCGGATGATCGCCGGCCACGAGCGGCCGGATGCCGGCAAGGTGACGCTCGATGGCACCGACATCACCGCCTTCTCGCCCCAGAAGCGCGGCTTCGGGATGGTGTTCCAGCACTACGCGCTCTTTCCCCACCTTTCTGTGGAGGACAACGTCGCCTTCGGGCTCGAGGCGCGCGGCGTGAACCGCAGCGTGCGCCGCGAGCGCGCGCAGCGGGTGCTCTCCACGGTCGGGCTCGAGCGGGTCGGACCGCGGCCCATCCAGTCGCTGTCCGGCGGAGAACAGCAGCGCGTCGCGCTCGCCCGGGCGCTCGTCATCGAGCCCCGGGTCCTGCTCCTCGACGAGCCGCTGTCGAACCTCGACCCGACGCTTCGCCGATCGATGCGCGACGAGCTGCGGTCCATGTTGCGAACGCTGCACGTCACCGCGGTGTTCGTGACGCACGATCAGGACGATGCATTCGCAATCGCCGACCGCGTCGCGCTGATGCGGCATGGGCGGATCCTCCAGGTCGGCTCCCCCGAGACGCTCTACGCAAAGCCTGCCTCGCGTGACGTCGCCGACTTCATCGGCCGCGCGACGCTCGTCGATGCGGTCGATGCGGACACGCATGCGATCATCACGATCGGCGGCGTCGCGCGGAAGGTCGGGGCGGTGAAGGCGTCGACGAGCCCGCCCTTCCGGAAGGCGTTCGCGGTGCTGCGCCCCGAGGCACTGGGGCTCGTGGACTCGAAGACCCCGGGCGCGTGGCAGGGGATCATCGTCGGCCGCCGGTTCGCAGGCAGCGGATTCGTCTACCGCGTGGCGCTCACCGAGGACCTCGCGGTGGATGTCGCGTCGGCCACGGGGACTGTCGGGGAGGCTGACAGCGTCGGCGTCATCGTGGAGCGGGAACCGGTCGCCCTGGTCCCGGCGTGAGTCGTCGCTGGCTCTCCCCGTCGCTCCCCCTCGCGATTCCCGTCCTCGCGATCCTGCTCTGGGCGGTCGTCTATCCGAACATCTCGGTGATCGCCGGCAGCTTCGCCGACGGCTTCGTCCACTGGCGCCGGTTCGCCGCCAGCCCCACCGACCGCGAGGCGTTGAGCGCCACGCTGATCATCGCACTTGGCTCGGTCATCGCCGCGACGGGGATCGGCTTGCCGCTCGCCTTCCTCCTGACGCGGTTCGACTTCCGTGGCCGCAAGACGCTGAGTGCGATCGCGACACTGCCCGCGGCCCTTCCGCCACTTGTGGGCGTCGTCGCCTTTCTCTTCCTGTATGGGGAGAGCGGTGTCGTCACGCGCGTGATCCAGGATGCGCTCGGGCTCGAGAAGGCGCCGTGGAGCTTTACCGGGATCCCGGCGATCATCTTCGTCCACGCATACACGATGTACGTGTATGTCTTCCTCCTCGTCTCCGCGGGGCTGGAGCGCGTGGACACGACGCTGCACGACGCGGCAGCGGGGCTTGGCGCTGGCGCGTTCCGCCGGATGCGGCGCGTGACGCTCCCCCTGCTTACACCGGCGATTGCGGGCTCGATGCTGCTCGTCTTCATGAGCGCACTCGGGTCGTTCTCCGCGCCGTACGTCTTCGGGGGCGGCGTGCGAGTGCTCTCCACCCAGATCCTCGCGTCGAAGCTCAACGGAAACACGGGCCTCGCCTACGTCGAGACGACGGTGCTCGCCCTGAGTGCGGTCGCGGGCCTCGCGCTCTTCCGATGGCTGGAGCGGCGGCGCTCGTACACGGTGTCGGCAAAGGGCGCGGCAACGCGCGTCGTGGTGCGATCGGCGGCCGGACGATTCGCCGCCGGACTTCTGGCCGTGGTCCTCGTGACCGTTCTGGTGCTCCCCCATCTCATGGTGATGCTCGTTTCGTTCGCCCGTGATGGCGCGTGGACGACCCAGATCCTGCCGCCGGAATACACACTCGACAATTTCCGCCGGCTCGCCACCGACAGTGAGCTCTGGCGGCCGATCCGGAACAGCGTGCTGATGGCGCTCGTCGCGGTCGCCGCCAACATCGTCATCTGCTTCGTCGCGGCATACCTCATCGTCCTTCGCTCTTTCCCGGGGCGCCGCCTGCTGGAGCTGCTCGTCGCGATTCCATGGGCGATCCCGGCGACGGCGATCGCCATCGGGCTCGCGGCCACCTTCAACGTGCATGACCCGAAGACGGGACGCTTCATCCTCGTCGGCACGTTCTGGATCCTTCCGCTCGCCTATTTCATCCGCGGTATTCCCCTCGTCGCAACCGCCGTGGAGAGCTCCCTGCGGCAGATGGACCCCGCCATCGAGGACGCCGCGCGCGGCCTCGGAGCCTCCTGGTGGATGACGGTGCGGCGAGTGATCGTGCCCGCGGCACGTCCGGGGCTCATCGCGGGCGCCATGCTTGCCGCGGTGACTGCAGTCGGCGAGTTCGTCGCGAGCGTCGTGCTGTACACCCACGCCAACCGTCCGATCTCCGTCGAGATTCTCGCCCAGCTCCGCGCCCTGTCCTTCGGGACCGCAGCGGCCTTCAGCGTCCTGCTCATCCTGCTCACCCTCGGCATTACGATCATTGCCCGGTGGGTGGAGACGCGCTTCACGCGTGGCGAGCTCGGCGAGGTACCCGCCGTCGGAGCCTGACGGGCGTGCAGTCCGCCAGCGTGCCGCGCGCTCCATCGCCGGTTGCCGACGCCCTCGCTGCGGGCTACGTTGACCACATGACGGCCAGGCCCGGCCTGGCTCCGCCGAGCGATGCCGCTCGCCTGCCTGACTCCCGCCGCCGTCGCCGCTCTGCATGTCAATCGCCGACACTCCGCCAACCAGCGAACAGGATCGCCTCACCGCCCAACTCGCGCGGTTCGAGGCGTTGTTCGAGGCGGTGCCGCTCGCGATGGCACTGTTCGATGTGGACCTCCGGCTGGTCCGCGCGAACGACCGCTACCACGACCTGACATCGCTCGCCCCGACGCAGTCGTTCGCGCGATCGATCTACGATGCGTTTCCGAACGCACTCGCCGACTTTACCGAGCAGATCGACGCAGTCGTCGGCGACGCCGCCTCATCCAGCACGGTTCGGCTTCCGTTTCGTCATTCCGCGGGACAGCGCGTCGTCGAGGCGACCTTCCGGCGACTCGAGTCCGGCTTCGCCGCTGGTGGATTCTTCTTCATCGGCGCGGATGTCACCGAGCGCGAGGAGCTGCGCGAAGACCTGGCACGGAGCGTCGCGCAACTCGCGACGATCTTCGACGTCATCCCGGAGTCCGTCCGCGTGTTCGACGCGGCGGGGCAGATCATCCGATCGAACACCCAGGCTCAGGGAGATCATGTCGAGAACCCTCCGCGGTCGCTCACCGAGCTATGGCGGCAGGACCACCCGCGCGCGCTGACGGGAGCGAGCCTCTTCATTCACGAGCATCCGACGGCGCGCGCACTGCGTGGCGAGTCAGTTCGCGGCCAGACCCTCGCCGTCCGTCGCGGCGACGGCACGCCGGCGGTGATCGAGGTGAACTCCAACCCGCTTCGCGACGGTCAGGGGAAGATTCGCGGCGCGGTGAGCGTCGAGCGGGACGTCACCGAGCGCAGCCGCCTCGCCTCCGAGCTCGAGGAACAGGTGCGCCGGTCCGCCGTGCTGTTCGAGCGGGTATCCACCGAAGCAGAGCGCCTCGAGCGAATGGTCGCGACGCGCACGCGCGAAGTGCTGGAGCTGCAGGAGGCGCGCGCGCGCGAACGGCGCCTCGCCGCGGTCGGCCAGCTTGCCGCGGGAGTCATGCACGATGTCAACAATGCGCTGAATCCGATCATGGCCGCGGCGCACCTGCTCGACATTCATGCGCACAATCCGGACGCGGTGCGCGATTATGCGGCCCGGATCGCGAAGGCGGCGGAGACGGGCGCCGCGACCGCCGACCGGGTGGGTCGATTTATCCGCCAGGATCCACTCACCGGGGATCGCGACGAGACGGTGGACCTCGTCGTCGTGGCCACCGAGGTGGTCGCAATGACCCGGCCGCTCTGGGCAGAGCGTGCGAAGGGAGGCGTCGTCCACCTCGTTCGTTCGGACGACGAAGGCGTGCTCGCGCGCGGACTCGTGGGCGAGGTGCGCGAAGCCATGCTCAACCTGATCCAGAACGCCCTTGATGCCATGCCCGGGGGCGGCACGCTGTCGATCACCACGACCGCATGCGATGGCGATGCCTGCATCGAGGTTCGCGACACGGGGGCCGGCATGAGCGCGGAGGTGCGCGACCGCGCGTTCGAGCCGTTCTTCACGACGAAGGGCACACGCGGGACGGGCCTCGGGCTATCCGAGGTCTACGGGATCATGAAGCGCCACCGCGGCCGGGTGGAGATCGATTCGGCGCCCGGTCAGGGCACTTCGGTGAAGCTCGTGTTTCCGCTCGCCACCGAGCCCGTGGTCGTCGAGCGGCCACCGGCGCGAACCGCCGTGCGGCGCCGGATCCTCCTCGTCGAGGACAACACCGACGGGCGCGAGTTCATGCTCGAGTTGCTGGAGTCGGAAGGCCACGACGTCGATTGGGTTGCGACGACGGGCGAGGCGTGGGCATGTCTTGCCGGGGGTGCTGCCACGCCTCCGTACGACCTCCTGCTCACCGACATTGGGTTGCCCGATGGCAACGGCTGGGACCTCGTGGCGCAGACGAGAAAGCGCTGGCCAAAGCTGCGCATCGGGGTCGTGACCGGGTGGGACGGGCGGTCAGGCAGTACGGTGACGGCCGATTTCGTGCTTCGGAAGCCGGTCCGAACGAGGGAGCTCCTCGATCTGATTGCCCAGGGCGAATGAGATGAGCGCAATCCATACCACCCCCGGAATTCACCATGGCTGATCCCGAGAACGCAGCCCCGGCACCCTTGCGGGTGCTCGTCGCCGAAGACGACGTCAATGCGCGGTCGCTCCTCGTGGACCTCCTCGCGGCGCTGGGGCATGTCGTCGTCGGCGAGGTCGGATCCGGTACCGAGGCGGCGGCTCGCACGCTCGATGTCTCCCCGGACGTCGTGCTGCTCGATGTCCACATGCCCGATGGTTCCGGGATCGAGGCGGCCGAGAAGATCACCGCCGCGCTGCCGGGCGTCGCCGTGGTGCTGTTCAGCGGGGATCCGACGGTGACCCTGACGGAGCGCGACATCGCCGCGACGTCGGCGATCGCATTCCTCCCGAAGCCCGCGCCGCCGCGGGTCCTCGACGCCGCGATCCGACTTGCAGCGTCACGAGCCCGCGAGCTCACCGCGGCGCGCAACGATGCGACGAGCGCGCGCCAGCAACTCGAGAACCGCAAGCTCATCGAGCGCGCGAAGGGAATCCTGATGCGTCGAACCGGGTCGTCGGAGCAGGAGGCGTATCGCATGCTCCAGCGCACGAGCCAGGATCGCTCGGTTCCGATGGTCGAGATCGCACAGACGGTGATCGACACCGAGCCGGGCGCAGTTCCGCGAGCCTGACACCGCAGTGCATGGATGCACAGAACCCCACGGCGCCCCAACGCCGCGGGGTTCTGTGTTCTCCTCCCCGTACAAACTACCAGTGGCTACCCCCGCAGCCACCGCCCTGCATTGTGTATCAGTTGGTCCTGCGTGGCTCCCTACGCCACCCCTGCCCGCGGAGTTTCACACCGCGGTATCCTGCCGTGCGCTCCCGATAAGCGCGGTCTAATGCAGACCCCATGCTCGCACGATGATGAACCGATTCGCGTTACACCGCTGGTACGCAGTTCATGACCGTTCGCAGTAGCCAGTACGCAGTCCGTGCGCAGTACGCAGTGCCCGTCTTGTACCTGGTACGCAGTCTATCGGGACAGCTTGTACATCATCTCGATGAGCTCGTCGTACATCGGCTCGCCCTCGCCGTTGCTCGCGCGGACGGCGGAGGTCGCGCAGTGCTTCAGGTGATTGCGCATCAGCTCCCGCCCGACGGCACGGAGCGCTTCGTGGACGGACGAAATCTGCGTCATGATGTCGGCGCAGTAGCGGTCATCATCCACCATCTTCTGCAGTCCGCGCACCTGGCCTTCGATGCGACGCAGTCGCTTGAGATTGCGATCCTTCGTCGCGGGATCGACGCCCGAACCAACTCGGCCATCCCCCAGCGAATCCTGAACGCCACAGCCGCAGCCCGCGCCATACTCGGGCGATGACGACGAATCGAAGCTCACCAGCTCAGGCATTGACGACGCGAGACTTTTCATGGGGACGATGGGACGGAGGTGAACAGCTCCACCGGGTGGAAGTACCCGTAAATGGTCTACCTTCTCAGGCACTGCGCGTGCCTCTGTAATCGCATTCGTAAGTGTCAATGCCGCAATCTCTTATGCGTAAGGGGCTTCGTTCGTGATCCGCGCGAGCGTCCGATTGCGGGATTCGCGTGACCGATTTCGAGACGTGCGCGCGACGGCTTGCCTTCACCGTACAGCATATGACACCTGAATTGATTCAACCGTTGCCCGACTTTACGAGATACTGACAATTCACGCAGTTCGCGCGATGGTCGCCACCAATTCGACCAGCCTCTGCACATCCGCATCGTTGCTCGGAATGCCGAGTGATGCGCGCAACGCACCGACGGGCACACCCGGCATGCAATCGGCGAGTCGGGACACGGAAAATCCCTCGTCGCCGCCGCGCTCGAGCATGCCCTCGCCTGATCCGCGACGAACCCGAACGCATGCTCCGACGCGCCGGGGTTGCAGAAGCAGCCGCCACGAATCGAAATCCCTGCCGTGCGCGCACGCGCTTCTGTGTGCACGTACGGAAGCACCCGCGATTTTGTGTCGGTGATGTTGAAAGCCACCGTCGCCCCGCGTCGGTCGAGTATCGCCGGACCATGTATGATGACAACGGGTGCCCCTCCCCGGTGGCGCAGGCGGCCCAGCCCGTCGAGCAGCAGCCCTGTGAGGCGCATCACATGCCGATGCACGGCGCCTATGCCGACCGACTCCACGTGGCCAATGCTTCGCAACGATTCGCGTCGGGCGTGCTCGCGATCACGGGAGGCGCGCAGGTCGCGGCACTGCGCCTCGATCTCGCGGACGTCACCGAATGATGCTTCTGCTGCTTTCCGCGCCGGCTCAGATCGACGGAGCCGTGAGCACGGTGCTCACGGCGTGGGAGTACTCCGACCAGCGCGTCATCTCGGCGCGGAGGTGCTTTCTGCCGGTGGCGGTGAGCGTGTAGAACTTGGCCTGTCGATTGGTCTCGGTGAGCCGCCACTCCTCCTCGAGGAGTCCCTTCCGCTCGAGTCGATGCAGGGCAGGGTAGAGCGCACCTTCCTCGACGCGCAGCACATCGCTCGTCGTCTCCCGGATCCAGCGGCCGATCGCATAGCCGTGCATCGGTCCCCAGCTCAATGTCTTGAGGATGAGGATGTCGAGTGTTCCGGTGAACAGGTCGCTTCCGGCCACGGGCCGCTCCTCGTGGGGTTGGCTCCAGAATATGGGCGCATACCTAAGTCGTCAAGGGGTAGGGGTCCCACGATGGTTGTGCACCACCGGACCCCGACAATACCAGGCTTGGACAGATGCCCCTGAGGTGGCCCCCACCTGCGCCTCTACCAGCCCGCAGCACGGGTTTCCAGCTCAGGCCTGCGCAAGGAAGGCCCGTAGCATTGAGCTCGACGCTCGCGGCCGACAGCGACTATCGGACGGTCAGTTCGTGCTTACTTCGGCTTCCTCGCTGCGGTTTTCGCCGCGGGCTTCACTCCGGGTTTCGCTGCGGCCTTCGCAAGCGCCGGTTTCGCAGCGGCTGTCGTCGCGACCCTCGCCACATCAGCCTCGAGCGTCGCACGCACCGACGCGCCACTCACGGAGGCGTTCAGCGTCTGCGCGCCAACCCTGGTGCCGAGCGTCCATCTGGTGGAGGCGCGTCCCTTTGCGTCCGTCTTCACCTTCGCGGCGGAAACGGAGCCGCCCGACGTCGTGAACCCCACCGTCGCGCCGACGATGGCGTTGCCGAAGGCATCCGTGACCGTGACGGTCACCGGCGTGGGAATCGCCTTTCCGGCGGTGCCGCTTACTGTCGGCGTCGCGAACGACGCCTTCGACGCGCGGCCGATGGACGCGGTCGCCGTGACATCCACCGGCTTTGCGACGCCGGAGACGCGTACTGCCAGCTTCTGCGTGCCGATCGCGCCGCCGAGCGTCCAGCGGACGGCGACGGTTCCCGCGGAATCGGTGGCGAGTACGCTATCCGTGACGCTGCCGTGCGCGGGAACGAGCGTCACCGTCGCGCCGGGCACGGGATTGTCAAAGCGATCCACGACGCGCAGGACGATCGGCTGGAGCGCGGCGCCGACGACGCCGCGCTGGGCCTGGCCACTGCGAACGATCGCGCTCTTCGGTGCTGCCGGACGGGCGATCGCGGTGACGGGATAGGCAGGGATCGCGCGGGTGCCGCCGATCTGCACGCGCGCACGGTGCTCCCCGGCCCGCGGCCCCAGTAGCCACCGCGCCCGCGATTCACCGAGTGAATCCGTGCGGTTTCCCGCGACGAACAGTGAATCGGTGTCACCCGCGATCCAGGAGACCGGGATATCCACGAGCGCACGACCGGTGCTGTCGGTGACGCGCACGCCGATACGCGCGGCCAGCGTGTCGCCGACCATCGCCACCTGCGCGTCGCCCAGTATGGTGTGGCGCACGTTCGCCGCGACCGGATCCGCCTCGGCGGCAACGACCAGCGCGCTGTCGAGGGATTCAGTACGCGCGAACAGGCTGTGACGGCCCGGGGTCTCGCCGAGTGTCCACGTGGTGCGAGCGCGACCATCCGAGTCCGTGATGACGGTGGCTGGATCAGCGAGGCCCTGACCTTCGCCAGTGGTGAAGTGCACCGGGACGCCTGCAATCGGGCGTCCGCGGAGCGACAGGACGCGCACGATGACCGGTGCGGGCAGGGCCCGTCCGGCGGATGCGTGCTGCGCGGCTCCCGAGAGCGGCACGAGCGAGCCTGGCACCGCAATGACGCGCACGTCGGTCGTTGCACTGATGCCGGCCGCCGTCGCTTCGAGCGTCGTGCGACCGGGTGCACTCGCGATGATGAGGCCGGACGTGTCGGCAACCGCGACAGTTGTATCCGCAATGCGCAGTGTAGGCTTCGCGGACTGGATGACGAAGCCATTGGCATCCACGATGTGCGGGCGCACGCGGAGGTGCCCGCCTTCGGCGATGACGATGCCGGTGTCCGGGATGAACTGCACCGCGTACGGCTCCGGCTTCACGGTGACGCGTGCCCGCGCGATGTGGTTCCCGACCAGCAGCATGATCGTCGTCGTTCCCGGCGCCCGGGCGATGACGGTGCCGTCCGCGTTGACGCTCGCGATCGTCGAGTCGTCGCTGCTCCACTGGAGCCACGAGCCAACGAGCACGCTTCCGCTCTTGTTGGTGACGGTGGCGGCGAGGTGCATGGTATCGCCGATAGACGTCGCGGTGAGCGTTGACGGCGACAGCCCGACCCAGGCGGCAGCGAGCGGCCCGATGGCGAGCTGGGTCGGACCGGCCTCGCCGACCATGCCGTACGTGCGGGCAACGCTCAGGATCGAGATCAGGGCCGCCAACGTCGACACGGTCGCCGCGATCCATTTTCCGGCCATCGTGACGCGAGGCTTCAGGAGCGCTGGCATATAGACACAGGACGCCCCGAAGGGGTGCCCTGTCACCGCGACGCGGGAACCGGTTTTCGGTTACCCGCGGATCTGTGACTTCGGGCACGGCAGAACGGTCAGGCGCGCCTCCGTCCCCGCGGCTTTCGCCGTGTTCGCACCTTACAGCGATTTCAGGAACTGAACGAGGTCGGCCTTCTGCTGTGCCGTCAGGTTCAGCTTTCGAACGCGGTCGTAGTGGTCGACCACCGCCTGCAGCGTGGCCGCACTGCCATCATGAAAGTATGGCGCATGTTGCCACAACCCTCGCAGCGGGGTCGTGCGGTAGCGCTTGTTCGCGGTGCGCATCGCGTACGCGGCGTCCATGCCCGTCTCCGCCGGCGCGTGAAGGACGCCGGTGTTGTTGTCGGTTCCGGTCGTACCGACGTGGCAGCCGGCACAGCTCCCCCCGAACACGACTCGCCCGCGCGCCGCTGCCGCCGAGTCGAAGGTACCGGCCGGCGGAGCCGGTGTCGGCAGGCTGTGCTGATATGCGCGCAGCGCGGCGAGCTTCGACGTCACCAGGTCGGGGGACTGCCTGATTTCGATGCCGAGGCCCGTGTCCGAGAAGTTCCCGCGCCCGTGCATCTGGGTTACGGCGACGTAGGCGTTCCAGTAGGAGATCGGACCTTCCGCCGTGAACGTTTCGTTCTGGATCCCGGCGAGCCCGTATGCCGGCGGCAATACCAGCGGGGTGCTCTTGCCGTCGATGTTGTAGCGCGGGTCGTATTTACCGGCGCCCCACGACCGATACACCGACTTCTGCGCGTCCGTGATCGCCGGCGAGAGCGCGATGATGGCGCCGACATTCAGGTCGGTGTTCGGCCATCCATCGCGACGACGTCCGATACCAGGTGAAAACGAGTTGTCGACCGTGGAATGACACAACGCGCAGGTGACGCCGATCCGGGTCAGTGTGTCCCGGCCGTTCACGGTGCTCACGGTTCCCTGGAGACCGACGACGGCATTCAGCTTCAGGAGGGTTACGGTCGTGGCCGGACTGTTGAGATCCACCGTGCCGGCCTTGATCGCCTCGGCAACCGCGGACGGAATCGCATCGGCGTCCACCTTCAGTCCGACGGAGAGCGCGGTCGCCGGGCTCAGCGATGCCTGCACAACTTCGTGCATTCGCGCGGTGTCGGTCCAGAACTGTTCGTCGCCGTACGTATCGAACCGGAAGACACGCTGTCCCTCCGCCACCGTCGCTGGCGACATGTCGTCGTCGGCTCCGCTGGCGGGCAGTGAATCACTTGCCGCGGGGCGCTGCTCCGCCGTGCAACCTGCGATCGCTATTGCGGTCGCGACGACCCACTGGGTCAGCGCCCGTCGGGCCGGCTGCGCCTGCGACGGAACGAGCCATCGGTTGTGCATGTGAGGTCGCCTCGGGACTCATGTCACCAGTCGTTGCTCCAGGCGTGGCGCCCGCTCAATGCGACGCCCGCGCACGACGATAGGAGCCCCCGCCCCGCCGGCGTAAGGAGTTTGGTTCGAACGCACCATTGAGCGTGGTCAACCAACCGGTCGCCGTCTCAAGCGTTCCCTGGCAAGTCGAGCGCGCCGACGACCGTTCAGTGTCAGGCGACGTCGCTCCGCGCTGCGAGACTACCCGCGGACCGGCTCGATGCCCTTTGGCTTCGTGTATTCCTCCATCCCGAGACCGAGGAACAGCGTCCCGAGGACCAGCACCGCCGATGTCCAGAAGGGAATGCCGTGTCCAAGCCGGTCGTAGGCGAACCCAGCCCAGATCGGAAAGATCACTCGGGCAAGCCCTCCGTACGTTTGCTGGACTCCCATGAACAGCCCACGCTCGTGGGGCGAGATCACACGCGACAGCAGGGCGGTGACGCACGGGAAGGTGAACGCTGTCCCCAGCGGAACGAACGCCACGGCGACCGCGAGCGTCCAGTAGTCGTGGGTGAACGGAATCGTCGCCATTCCGGTCGCGAGCAGGAGGCCACCCAGTCGCGACAATCGCGCCTCCCCGAATCGATCGACCATCCAGCCGAGCACACCCGCACGCGTGATGACGGAGATGACGCCCATGTAGGCGAAGAAGAAGCCGATGGTCTTCTCGTTCACGCGGAACTCGTCCGCGAGAAACAGCGC
Organism: Gemmatimonadaceae bacterium; assembly: GCA_031426115.1. Lineage (GTDB taxonomy): Bacteria > Gemmatimonadota > Gemmatimonadetes > Gemmatimonadales > Gemmatimonadaceae > JANPKQ01. The sequence goes on from JANPKQ010000160.1 coordinate 18,518, forward strand.
GAGGATCGTGGTGATCCCGGTGAACGCCCCCATGGCGATCGCATAGATCCAGATGAGCCGCGGTGCGGCTTCCGACGATCGTGTCAACACCTGCCACACGGCGCCGCGCGAAGTCGTCGTCGCCGCCTTCCGGCCGGCGGCGCGCGCCCGGGCATCGTGCGATTCCGTGAGGTAGTTGAACGCGAACAGCATGTTGACGACGCAGAGCGACGCGGCGAGCAGCCCGGGTGCCGGACGCCCCCACGCCAGCGACAGCGATCCGAGCACCGGGCCAATCGTGACACCGAGATTCGTCGCCGCCGAGAGCCATCCGAGGCTGCGCGCGCGGTTCTCCGGCTCGGTCGTATCGGCGACATATGCCTGGATGACGCCGGTCGTCCCCCCGCCGGCTCCCTGCACGAGCCGCGACAGGAAGAGCAGCCACAGCGAGTTCGCGAACGCGAAGACGATGAAGGCGAGTGCCGATGCACCCAGCCCGACCAGAAGTGCCGGCCGACGTCCATAGCGATCCGAGAACTTTCCCCAGATCGGCGCGCTGAGGAGCTGCGCGAGCGAAAAGGACGAAACGAGCAGCCCAACCACGAGGCCGCCGCCGCCGAGATCCCGCGCGTAGAACGGAAGCAGCGGGAGCACCATGAGGAGCCCCACCATGTCCACGAACGCGGTGACCATCAGGACAGCGAGCTTACCCAGAACCCACCGGCGACGAGGGAGAGAGCTACGGAACGGCAGGGAGCTCAGCCGACCGACGGCGGGAATCTAATCGGCCTTCCCGAGCGCCGCGGGCGGGACAGCGCGACCGACCACGCCGGCAAGCGCGACGATGGTCAGCACGTACGGGATCATCGACACGAACTGCGACGGAATGGCCTGCACCGTCTGGAGCTGGATCTGAAGCGACTCCGCCGCCGCGAACAGGAGGCAGGCGATCCCCGCGCGTGCCGGGTCCCAGCGCCCGAAGATGATGGCCGCGAGTGCGATGAACCCGCGCCCGGCCGTCATCTGGTCGGTGAACTGGTGCTGGTCCAGCGCGAGGTACACGCCTCCCAGCGACGCCAGCACACCGGACAGGATGACGGCGGCATAGCGAACCCTGGGCACGTTGACGCCGACGGTCGTCGCCGCCTCGGGATGCTCGCCAACCGCGCGCACGCGGAGGCCGAACGGCGTGCGGCCGATGAGGAAGGCGACCGCGGGAATCGCGAGGAGGCCGAGCCAGACCAGAGGATCGGCGAACGGGGCGAACAGGCCGCTGGTCTCCTCGCCGGCGAAGCCGGGAATTCGCGGGGAGTTCGATGAGCTCTCGAAGAACAACCGCAGGAAGAAGCGCGTGATGCCGACGGCCAGCAGGTTCACGGCGATCCCCACGACGATCTGGTCGGCGCGATATCGAATCGATGCGATGGCGTGCAGGGTGCCCGCGAGGAGCCCGCCGGCGACGCCGCACAGCACACCGACCCACGGGTCGCCGCTGTAGTACGCACCCAGCGTCGCCGTGAACGCGCCGGTGAGCATGAATCCCTCGAGCGTGAGGCTCACGACACCCGCGCGCTCGGCAATCACTCCACCCGAGGCGGCGAACAAATAGGGAATCGATATGCGAAGTGTCTGGATGAGGAAGGCGAGCACGATCATCGCACCCCCCTCGCCGCCGACTCGCGCAGCAGTCGCCGCACCTCTGGAACCGATGTCGCCACCGCGAGAATGACGATGCCCTGGAGCACCTCGACCATTTGCTTCGGCACGAGCGCGTGGATCGCGAGCCCGCCCTGCGACAGCGTCGCGAAGAACAATGCGGCCAGCACGACGCCGAGCGGGTGATTGCGTCCGACGAGCGCCACGGCGATGCCAAGGAAGCCCGCCCCGCCGGTGAACGCATCTTCGTAGTAGTGCTTGTAGCCGAGCACCTGGTTGATGCCGCCAAGGCCGGCGAGCGCGCCCGCAAACATCATCGCGCGGATCCACACGCCGCCGACGCGGACGCCGCCATACTCGGCAGCATCGGGCTGGAGGCCAACGGCGCGCAGCTCATAGCCTGCGCGCGTCCGCTCCAGATACCACCACACGAGACCCGCGGCTGCGAGCGCGACGAGGATCGTCCAGTTCGCGGCGGAGCCGTGAAATGCCCCCATGGAATCGGCGAGGCGGGGGACGGTGCCCGCACGCATCTCGGCGGTGTGCAGCGTCTCGGGCACGGCCATGCGCGCGGCAACGATCCAGTTCAGGAATGCCAGCACGATGAAGTTGAGCATGATCGTCACGATCACCTCGTGTGCGCCGAACCTGGCCTTGAGCACTCCCGGGATCGCGCCGACGGCTGCACCTCCGGCGGCCGCGGCGAGGATACAGAGCGGGATCGCGATGATCGCCGGGGTTCCCGCAGCGAGCGTCAGCCCGGCGACAGCGGCCGCGAACCCACCCGCCGCGAGCTGGCTTTCAGCGCCGATGTTGAACAGGCCGGCGCGGAGGCCCAGCGAAACCGCGAGGCCGGTGAAGATCAGCGTCGTCGCCTTGAACAGCACCTGGCCGAGGCCATACGGGTTGCCCCACGTGCCCTCGATGAGCAACCGGTACACCTGGCGCGGGGATTCCCCGAACGTGAGGATGAGGATGTCCCCGACGACCAGCGCGATGAGCAGCGCGACGAGCGGCGGAAGCAGCGCTTCCTCGAGGGCGGAGCGCATTCCCCGCTGCCCGGCGACGGGGCGCGGAGGCTGCGGCGCAGCCGACGCGGCCGGCGGAAGCGGCGTGGCGCTGGTGCTCACGTCGCACCTCCGGCCGTACCTGCCGCGCCGGTCATGTAACGTCCGAGGATCTCCTCGGTTGCCTCGGCACGCGTCACCACCGCGACGAACCGCCCGCCGTACATCACGGCAATCCGATCCGACAGCGCCATCACTTCGGAGAGTTCCGCCGAGACGAGCACGATCGCCTTGCCCTCGGCGCGAGCCGCGCGGAGCCTGTCATGGATCTGCTCGATGGCGCCGACATCGACGCCGCGCGTCGGCTGGGCCGCGAGCAGCACGGAGAAGTTCCGCTTCATCTCGCGGGCGATGACGATCTTCTGCTGGTTGCCGCCCGACAGCGCGCGCGCGGGAAGCGACGCATCGGGTGGGCGAATGTCGAACGCCGCGACGCGCTCGGTGGCGTTCGCGGCGATGCGATCGCGATCCATCACACCGCGGCGCGAATACTGATGCTGCGCCCCGAGGACGAGGTTGTCGGCGATCGAGTACTCGAGGATGAGGCCGCGCCGGTGCCGGTCTTCGGGAACGTGAGACAGGCCATGATCGACGCGGGTGCGCACAGGGTCCCGCGTGATGTCGTGAGCGCCGAGGTGGATCGAACCCGACGTCGCGCGCCGCAGCCCGGCGAGGGCCTCGATGAGCTCCGTTTGCCCGTTGCCCTCGACGCCGGCGATCCCGAAGATCTCGCCCCCGATCGCCGTGAAGGTGACGCCGTCCACCGCGCGTACATTCCGCGCGCTCGGCACGACGAGGTCGCGCACCGTGAGCGTCGGCGCGCTGGGGCTCACGGCGCGGACGCCGCCGCTGAGCGGAGTCGCATCGCGGGAGATGGCGCGGTTCTGAGTCGTCCCCGCCGGATTGAACGGGATCGGCGCCGCTGGCGCTGCGCCGACGGCGACGGCGGTCGCCCCCGCGAGCGCGACCTCCCGCCCGACCATCGCCCGCGCGAGCGCCGCCGGCGTCGTGTCCCGGGTCGGTGTGCGGACGATCGTTTCGCCCTGCCGCATCACCGTCACCATGTCCGAGACGTCCATCACCTCGTCGAGCTTGTGTGTGATGAGCACGACGGTGGCGCCGTCGTCGCGGAGACGTCGCAGGATCCGCCAGAGGTCGTGGATCTCCGGCGGTGAGAGCACGGCCGTCGGCTCGTCGAGCAGGAGAATGCGCGCGCCGCGGAAAATGGTCCGCAGGATTTCCACACGTTGCGCCTCGCCCACCGAGAGGCTCGACACCCGTCGGTTCGCATCCACCCGAAGGCCGGTCCGCTCGGTCAGCGCCTCCACATCCTTGACGGCGCGCGCGCGGTCGAACACGCCGCGGCGCGACGGCTCGTGACCGAGCACGATGTTCTCGGCGACGGTGAGCGTGGGGACGAGCATGAAGTGCTGGTGAACCATCCCGACGCCTGCTGCAATCGCCGCATCGGTCGTCCAGCCGGTGACGTCGCGATCGTTGACATGAATCGTCCCCGCGTCGGGGGGAAACATCCCGCTGACGATCCGCATCAACGTGGACTTCCCGGCGCCGTTCTCACCGACCAGCGCGTGGATCTCGCGCGGAGCGACGTCGAGCGTCGCTCCGCGGTTCGCGGCGACCGACCCGAAATGCTTGACGACGCCGACGGCGGCGATGGCGCGAGCGATCGCCGGTGACGCAGGCGGCAGCGTCACCGCGGGCGCCCCGCCGTCTCGCGCGTCGTGGGAACGGTGATTCGACCCGCGATGATCTCCTGCTTCAGCGCCTCGACGCGCTGGCGGGCCGCGTCCGGAATGAGCGCGCGGTTCCTGTCGTCGTAGATGTAACCGACCCCGTCCTCGGCCAGGCCATATGAAAAGATGCCGCCCTTGAACGTCGTCTCCTTCACCCGCTTGATCGTGTCGAAGGTGACCGCGTCGATACCCTTCACCATCGAGGTGAGAATGAGACGCGGCGCTGTCGGGTCGTACTGATCCGCGTCCACGCCGATCGCGAGCTTTCCACGCTCGCGCGCGGCCTGGAATACACCGAGTCCGGTCGAGCCCGATGCGTGGAAGATGACGTTCACGCCCGACTGGTACTGGCTGAGGCCGAGCTCCTTTCCCTTGCCGGGATTCCGGAAGGCTTCCGGCGTTGCACCCGCGTACTGCGCGATGACGGTGCAGTCGGAGCAGACGTGCTGGACGCCGGCGCGGTAGCCCACCTCGAACTTGTGGATGAGCGGGATGTCCATCCCGCCAACGAACCCGACGCGCTTCGAGCCGCCCACCAGCGCCGCGAGCGCCCCGACGAGAAACGACCCTTCCTCCTCGCGGAACTTGAGCGCCGCGAGGTTGGCTGGAGGCTGGATGACCGTGCCCGACGCATCGGTAGCGAGGGAGTAGTCAACGCCGGCGAACGCGACGTTTGGATATTCCTTCGCGAGTACGGTGAGGTCGTCGGTGAAAATGAACCCCACGCCGATGACGAGATCCATCCCTTCCGCCGCGAGGAGGCGGAGCCCGGCCTCACGGTCGGATCCTTCCCCCGGCTCCACGAAGCGAACGTGGGCGCCGAGCTCGCGCATCGCGCGCTCGGCGCCCGCGTAGGCGCCGTCGTTGAACGACTTGTCGCCCCGGCCGCCGACGTCGAACACAACGCCGACGTTCACTGCACCGTCCGCCACTGCCTCCGTCGCCCCACGCGGGTTGACGAAGAGAAGGGCGAGGTGAATGGCGAACAGGACCCCGAGGACGATCAGGAGCTTCCGCATGGGCACGAAGATTCGTTCGGGGCGCTGGCGGGGGCAAGCCATGACCCGGGCTGGGCGCGTCGAGGCAGGGCAGTGGCACCCGGAACGGGCGCGTCATGCCCGGCAGCAATCCCGGGTCGCGCTAATCGAACTCGATGAAGCCGCCGCCGCTCCCGAAGCGGGGGTTCACGATGTTGTTGAAGATCGAGCCGAACGTGTAGCTCAGGGAGACGTTGCCGGAGATCCGGTACGGCGTGATCTGCTGCCGCCGGTTCAGCAGGACATCCGCCTCGGTTGCCCCGACGCGCTCGATCGAGATCTGGTTGTAGATCGTCGACGCGCTCCCGAAGAAGTTCAATGAAAAGCCCTTGAACAGGCGAACGCTCGCATGGCCGAACGCCGACGCGGCGTAAAGGCCGATGTCGTGAAGGTACTGCTGGCCCGACACCGAGGCGAAGGCGCTCCCCCACGGCTGGGTGACCTCGTACGCCACCTGAAGCTGGTGGTCGAGGACCTGCTCGGCGGTCTTGAAGTACGCCGTCTCTTCCTTGTAGTCGAGCGCGTTGTATCCCAGCGAGTAATTGACGGTGAGCAGCCGGCGCGTCGATTCCTTGTAGGGAAAGATGCTGTACTCCAAGGCCGGCGCGATGCGGAAGAAGAGATCCTGGTTGGCGAAGCTGGAGGTGCTGGCGGAGCTTGTGACTCCCGCGGAGAAGTGGCTGCCGAGGCTTCGAACCAGCAGTCCGTTGGCGCTCGCGGATCGAAAGTACGATCTGTAGATCGTGCTCGTATCCACCCCGGACGTCGGCGATTTGAAATACGCCGTCACCTTGTTCTGGCTGTAGTTCCCGTTCGATGCGATCCTCACCTTCCACTTCTCGGTCGTTCGCGTCGCCGAGAGCGAGCCGTTGGTCCTGAAGCTCGATCTCGACTTCTCGCCATTGCCGCCGCCGCCGAGGCTCGTCCGAAACACCCAGTAGTTCCACGGGTCGTTCACCGGACCTCGGGTGGCGGCCCCCGACACCGCGGGCGCGAGCGAGATGCGGATGCGTTCCGCGGCGGATGTGCGCGCGATGTAACGCATCAGTCCCATCTTCATGTACCTTACGAGCCCCTGCCGGACGTTGTCCTCCGTGGCACTCGGCTCCGCGTTGTAGACCAGCGTATCGGTCGTCCCGGCGAAGCTCCTCAGGCCGATGAAGAACATGGTGTAGGCAGTGCCGCCGGACCCCGTGCTCTGCTGTCCGAAAAGCAGGTGCACGTCGGCATCTGCACGGTCGCGCACGTAGTCGATGTAGCTGATTTCCGTCCTCAGGTAGTCGAGGCTGCACGGGCAGTTGTCGACGAACACCCGAAGGTTCTCCCCCGCGGCCCGCGCAGGTGAGGCGAGAGGCTCCTGAGCGGCCAGCGCGAAGGGAATGACGAGCGGGCCGAGGACGCGTAGGAGGGCGCGGGTCATGGTGTGTTGTTGGGGTGGGTGTGTCTCGCACGGTCACTGCGACGCGGAGTCGGGCGAGCGGTCGTGGCAAATACCACTCCCACCTATGATGCCGGTCGGCGACGAAAGGTTGCATCCACCGCCAGCGCGGTGACTTATCCGGGCGTGCCCTGCGCGTGGAGAGCGCTCGCGCCAATGGACACTCGGTGTGCACCCCGGTATCTCTCCCTCTCCGCCTGCGGCCCGAGCGAGGTAGCCATTGGAGCGAATTCGAACCCGGTTCCTCGTCGTGGGCAGCGGCGTTGCCGGCCTGCACACTGCGTGGCGCGCGTCCCAGTCGGCGGACGTCCTTCTCCTCACCAAGCGGTCGCTTTTCGACAGCGCCACGGCCTATGCCCAGGGCGGCATCGCGGCGGCGCTGGGAGCTGGTGACTCGCCGAAGCTCCATCGCCAGGACACTCTCGCCGCAGGCGCGGCTCTCTGCGACGCGGCAGCGGTCGCGGTCCTCGTCGAGGAGGGCCCCGCGCGTGTGAACGAGCTGCATGCCGCCGGCGCGAAGTTCGACCTCGACCCGAGCGGAAAGTTCAAGCTCGGCAAGGAAGCAGCGCATTCGCGCCACCGGATCGTGCACGCCCACGGCGACCAGACCGGGGCCGAGGTGGCACGCACGCTGATCGCGCGCGTGCGCGAAAGCGAGCGTGTCGAGGTCATTGAGACGGCGCGCGTGCTCGAGCTCATCGTCGATGGAGATCGCTGCTGCGGCGTTCGCGCGAGCGTCGCCGGCGAGGCGGTCGAGATCATCGCCGACGCCACGGTGCTGGCGACGGGCGGCTGCGGGCAGGTGTTCCGCTACACTACCAACCCCGTCGTCGCGACGGGCGACGGATTCGCGATCGCCCATCGCGCCGGGGTTCGCCTCGCCGACATGGAGTTCGTGCAGTTCCACCCCACTGCGCTCGACACTCCGGAAAACCCGCTCGCGCTTATCTCCGAAGCCGTGCGCGGCGAAGGCGCGCGACTGCTGAACGCCGCCGGTGTGAGGTTCATGTCGTCGCGGCACAAGCTGGCCGAGCTCGCGCCGCGTGACGTCGTCGCCCGCGAGATCTTTCGTGAGCGCGCCGATGGCGGCGTCGTGACGCTCGACGCCCGCAAGCTCGGCCGCGCATTCGTGCGGCGCTTCCCGGGGATCTACGCGGTGTGTCGCGCGCGCGGCATCGATCCCGTGAAGGACCTGATTCCCGTTACCCCGGCGGCGCACTACATGATGGGCGGGATCGTCACCGACCTCGTGGGTCGGTCGAGTCTCGATCGGCTGTCCGCGGTAGGCGAGCTGTCGCGCACCGGCGTGCACGGCGCGAACCGGCTCGCATCGAACTCCCTGCTCGAGGGGCTGGTGTTCGCCGAGCGCGCGGCGCGCGATATGGCGGCGATATCGAAGCTGGCGTCGCCACCGCGCAAGAAGCAGTGGCGGGTTCCCGTGCTCGTGGACCGAGGCGCGGCGCAGGTTGCTGCGGATGATGTCCGGTCGGTGATGTGGCGCTACGCCGGCATCGCCCGGACGGGGAAGGGGCTGCGCACCGCCCTCGAGGAGCTCGACGCGATCTTCGAACGCCTCCCCGAAGGTGCGACGGAGGAAGCGAACATCGTGGAAACGGCCCAGCTCATCGCCGAGGCGGCGCTGATGCGCGGTGAATCGCGCGGGGGCCATTTCCGGTCGGACTTTCCCAAGGCGAAGCGCAAATGGCGCGGGAGACACATCGAATGGTGACGACGACGGGAAATCCGCAGCGCAGCGCCGATCCCCTCGGCCGGCCTGCGTCGGATGAGTATGCGCCGTACTACGCGGCCTACGTCAGCCTCGTCCCGGACGGCGAGATCCTGATGTTGCTGCGGGACCAGCTTGCCGAAACCGAGGCGCTGCTGCGCGAGTTCCGCGGCGACCGCGGGGACCATCGCTACGCGCCGGAGAAGTGGAGCGTGAAGGAGATTGTCGGCCACATCGCCGACACCGAACGGATCTTCGCGTACCGCGCCCTGCGCTTCGCGCGCAACGACCGCACGCCGCTCCCGGGCTACGAGCAGGACGACTTCGTTCGGGGCGGAAACTTCGCCGCGCGCGCGCTGCCAGAAATCGCGGGCGAGCTTCGCAGCGTTCGCATGGCGTCAATCACGCTGTTCGCGGGGTTGTCCGAAGAGGCCCTGGTGCGGCGCGGGCCCGCGAACAATGTGGAGTTCTCGGTGCGGGCGCTGGCGTGGATCATCGCGGGGCACGAGCGGCACCACGCACGGATCATTCGGGAGCGCTACCTCTAAAAAAACACCGAATCTGGGGTCGGGTTGAACAGCGTGCTGCGGGCCGGGAGAGGCACAGTCGGCAGTTGGGAGACGGATGGGACCGCTTTTCACCCGCCGCCCATCGCCCTCACCAGCGCGAGGCCGGCGATCTTCTCCTCGAGCTTCCCCTTCGATGAGCAGACGACCGTCCCCTGCTGCACACCCTCCTGCCGCGCCGTCGCCTCGACGCGCGTCGTCAGCGTCGTCGTCCCGATCTCGTTCGGCTCCACGCGCGTCCAGCCGCTGATACGGAGCGTGTAGCTCGTCGTGTTGGGGATCCCGGTAGCACTGCCGCAATCGAAGTAGGCGCCAAGCGACGTACCGGCGAGCTGCCGTCGCGCGGCGATCGACCGCGATTCGATCACCAGCGTCGATGTGTCGACGTGCGAAGGAGGCAGCCCGAGCTCCGTGAGGACGAGCGGCAACACCTGGAACACGCGGGTCGGCGAGTTCGGCAGCCGAATCGATGAGACGAAGGCATCGGGCGCGGTCGTGAGGAGAATGTTCTTCCCCTCCGACTCGATACGCTGGGTGCTCGTCCGCGGCGTCGCGACGGGATCCCCGCCCGTCTTCGCCGCGCAGCCACTCGCGACCGCCATTCCCATTGCGGCCATCATGATCACCACTGACCGATGCATGCGTCCCCCTCGTTGACTGGCCGCCTCGTGTATCCCGCGCCGCCGCGCCTAACGCGACTGGTGTGTCGCGCGGCGTCGTTCGTCGAGCCCGTCCGCAAATATCGGGCGGCAATCGGGAGCCCGGCAGGGGGAGGGGTATCCGTTGTTCGGCTGGCGGCGAGCGCGCTATACTGTAGCCCATGTCAGCAACGACCGTGGTGACCCGGCTTCAGGATGACATCCGCACGCTCGCACGCGCCCGCAATGCCGTCATCCTCGCGCACAACTACGAGCGTCCCGAGGTCCAGGACGTCGCGGACTACGTCGGTGATTCCCTCGGCCTCTCGCGCGAGGCCGCGAAGACGAGCGCGGAGATCATCGTCTTCTGTGGCGTGCACTTCATGGCCGAGACGGCGGCGATCCTCTCCCCGGAGAAAACCGTCCTGCTCCCCGATCTCGCGGCCGGCTGCTCCCTCGCCTCGATGATCGATGCCGACCAGCTCCGGGCATGGAAGGCGGAGCACCCCGGAGCCGTCGTCGTCTCATACGTCAACACGACCGCCGAGGTAAAGGCGGAGAGCGACTACTGCTGCACCTCGGGCAACGCGATCGAGGTCGTGAACTCGATCCCCGCCCACACCGAGATCCTGTTCCTCCCCGACATGTTCCTTGGCAACCACGTTCGGCGGATGACGGGCCGCACGAACATGCACGTGTGGCTTGGCGAGTGTCATGTGCATGCGGGGATCGATCCCGAGCACATTGCCCTCCAGCGTGCCGCGCATCCGGAGGCGGAGTTCCTCGTGCACCCGGAGTGCGGATGCTCGACGAGCATCCTCGAGGCGATGTCGGCGGGTGACGTCGATGTCGAGGGCGTCCAGATTCTCTCGACGGAAGGAATGATCCGGCGGCCGGCGATCTCGGATGCGGACGAGTACATTGTCGCGACGGAGGTTGGCATTCTGCACCGGCTCCGCCGCGAGAATCCGTCGAAGCGCTTCTTCGCCGCCAACGACGCGGCGGTGTGCACGTACATGAAGGTTACGACACTCCCGAAGGTGTTGCGCGCGCTCGAGCGCCTCGAGCATCGCATCACCGTCGAGCCATCGATCAGGGAGCGGGCCCGCCTCGCGATCGAGCGCATGGTTGCCATCGGCGGGCAGACACCGCTTTCGCCAGCGCCGGCAACGGCGGAGGATCCCGGCGAGTGAAGCCGAAGCAGCCGCCCCGGAAGCCGCGCGTCGTAACGCCGCTCGAGGCTCCGATCGTCGATCCTGAATTGCAGCTCGACTTTCCGCTCGATGAGCACGAGGTCCGGCGCCTGGTACGGGAGGCGCTCGACGAGGACAGGGCGTTCGATGATGTCACGACGATCGCAACCGTCGTCTCCGACCGACGCGCCCGCGCGAGCCTCGTCGCCCGGCAGGCGGGCGTCATCGCCGGTGTCCCCTTCGCACTCGAAGCCTTCCGGCTCCTCGACCCCACGGTCACCATCCGCGTCGACGTGGACGACGGCGGCCGGGTCCAGCCCGACCTTCCCGTCTTCTACATCAGCGGTCACGCGCGCGGCATGCTCTCGGCGGAGCGCGTCGCGCTCAACTACATGCAGCGGCTTTCGGGTGTCGCGACGCTGACCCGCCGGTTCGTGGACCTCGTCGCCGGCACGAAGGCCCGCATCCTCGACACGCGGAAGACGACGCCGGGCTGGCGTGCCCTCGAGAAGTACGCCGTGCGCGCCGGCGGAGGCGTCAACCACCGGATGGATCTCGCGAGCGCGGTGCTCATCAAGGACAACCATCTCGCGGCGGTCGATGGAGATGTCGCGCTCGCGATCCGCAGGTCGCGCGACCTCGCGCCACGCGGGGCCAGGGTCGAGGTGGAGTGCGATCGGATCGAGCAGGTCGAGCGGGCAGTGACGGCCGGGGCGGACATCATCCTGCTCGACAACATGTCGCTCGATGCGTTGCGCGACTGCGTGCGGCTCGTGAACGGCCGCGCGATCCTCGAGGCCTCGGGCGGCGTCTCGCTCGGCACGGTCCGGGCGATCGCGGAGACGGGCGTGGACTGGATCTCCGCCGGCGCGCTGACCCACTCGGCGCCCGCACTCGACCTCGCGCTCGACTTCTCCTCGGTGTAGGCAGCCGCCGCGCGCAATGTCGGACCTCCTTGCTGCGCGCACACAGATGGCGATGTCGCTGGCGTTCCACATCATCTTCGCGGTCGTCGGCGTCGCGATGCCCGTGCTGATGGTAGTGGCCGAGCGACGCTGGCAGCGACATGGCGACCGGATCCATCTCGAGCTGGCCAAGCGGTGGTCGAAGGGGACCGCCATCCTGTTCGCCGTCGGCGCTGTCTCGGGAACCGTCCTGTCGTTCGAGCTGGGCCTGCTGTGGCCCCGGTTCATGGAGTACGCGGGCCCGGTCATCGGGATGCCGTTCTCCCTCGAGGGCTTCGCTTTCTTCACGGAGGCGATCTTTCTCGGTGTCTACCTGTACGGGTGGGATCGCATCTCGCCGCGCGCACACCTGTTCGCCGGTATCATGGTCGCGATCAGCGGCACGGCGTCGGCCGTCTTCGTCGTGACCGCCAATGCGTGGATGAACACGCCGACCGGCTTCGACCTCGTCGACGGCCGCATGGTGAACATCGATCCGATCGCGGCGATGCTCAATCCGGCGTCATTTCCGCAGACGCTGCACATGACACTTGCGTCGTTCGCTGCCACCGGGCTCGCGGTCGCGGGGATCCATGCCTTCCTCCTGCTCCGCCGGCCGAACGATCCCTTTCACCGACGTGCGCTGAACATCGCGCTCCTCGTGGGCGCACCGGCAGCGATCCTGATGCCGGTCAGCGGCGACATCAGTGCACGCTACGTGGCGAAGTGGCAGCCCGCGAAGCTCGCGGCAATGGAGGGACAGTTCGCGACGGAGCGAGGTGCGCCGCTCCGCATCGGCGGCATCCCGAACGAGGAGGACCGCACGACCCGCTGGGCGATCGAGGTCCCGAAGGCGCTGTCACTGCTCGCATTCCACGACCCGAACGCCGAGGTGAAGGGGCTCGATGCGTTTCCGGAAGCCGACTGGCCGCCGGTGCTCATTGTCCATCTCGCGTTCCAGGTCATGGTCGGCCTCGGCAGCATGATGGCGATCGTATCGCTCTGGTCCCTGTGGATTCGCTGGCGGAAGCGGGAGCCGTCGGAGCATCGCAACTTCCTTCGCGCCGTCGTGCTCGTGTCGCCAATGGGGTTCATTGCGATCGAGGCCGGTTGGGTGGTCACTGAAGTCGGGCGTCAGCCGTGGATCGTGTACAACATCTTCCGCACCGCCGACGCGGTGACGCCGATGCCCGGACTCGTGTACCCCCTCGTGTTGTTCACGGGGATCTACATCTTCCTCGCGCTGTCGTCGTGTGGCTGCTGTACCGGCAGATCGTCCACTCGCCGACGCCCGCCGATCTCGGCGTTGGCGAACCGACCCCGCGTCCCCCGGATTCATGGATCACCACCGATGAGCCGCTGACGCGCGAGCACCCCGGGAGCGCGGGCAGCCAGTGAGCGAGCTCTTCACCCTGCCGGTCGTCATCGCCGGGATCATGGTCGTTTCGCTGAACGCCTACGTGCTGCTCGCGGGCGCCGACTTCGGCGGCGGAGTGTGGGACTTCTTCGCGTCCGGACCTCGGCGTGCTGCCCAGCGCACGCTCATCGCCGACGCCATCGGTCCGGTGTGGGAGGCCAACCACGTCTGGCTGATTCTCGTCGTCGTGCTCCTCTTCACCTGCTTCCCCGCGGCGTTCGCCGCGCTCAGCATCACGCTGCACATCCCGCTGGTGATCATGCTCGTCGGGATCGTCATGCGCGGGGCCGCGTTCACCTTCCGCACCTACGACAGCCAGCGAGACGCTGTGCAGAATCGCTGGAGCCTCGTCTTCGCCGTCGCGAGCCTCGTGACGCCGGTCATTCTCGGCGTCTGCGTCGGCGCGATCGCGGCGGGTTGTATCCCGACCGACGCGGGGATGACGTTCGCGAGCGAGACCTTCCGCGATGCGTACATCGCGCCCTGGCTCACGGCGTTCAGCTTCGCGATCGGCGCGACGACACTCGCGCTCTTCGCGCAGCTCGCGGCCGTGTACCTCACTGTCGAGGCCGCGGATCCCGAGCTGCAGGACGACTTTCGCCGACGGGCGCTGATCGCGCAGGGAGGTGCGCTGGCGAGTGCGCTGCTCGCACTCGTTCTTGCCCAGCGCGAGGCGCCGGCCCTCAGCGAAGGACTCCTTCGCGGCTGGCAGTCGATCCCGCTGCTCGCGACCGTCTCGGTTTCTGCCGCGGCCACGGCGTGGTTCCTACACCAGCGGCGTTTCCGCCATGCGCGCGTATCGGCCGCGATTCAGGCGAGCGCAATTCTCTGGGGGTGGCCACTCGCCCAGTTTCCGTGGCTGCTTCCGCGGCACCTGACGATCGAGACCGCGGCCAGCCCGGCGCCGACCCTCCGGCTCATCGCCATTGCCCTGGCGATCGGCGCCCTGCTCCTGTTCCCGTCGCTCTTCTATCTCTTTCGCGTCTTCAAGAGCCGGCCCGCGCGCACGGCGTAGGCGATCCTACTGCCCGTGCTTCGCCCAAACCTTTCGCGAGCCGTCCTTCCCCATCGCGATGACTTCGTAGGCATCCACCTGGCCGTTCTCCATCCCCGGCGACCCGCTCGGCATCCCGGGCACCGCCAACCCGATGATGTCGGGGCGCTCCTTCAGCAGGCGCTTTATGTCCTCTGAAGGGACGTGCCCCTCCACGACGTACCCGCCGATCAGCGCCGTGTGACACGACTGCAGGTCGGACGGGACTTTGTGAGTGGCCTTCACAGGGCTGACGTCGGCCAGATCCGTGGTCGTCGCGTGGAACCCGTTCTCCCGCACGTGATCCACCCAGAGGCGGCAGCAGCCGCACGTCGGCGTCTTGTACACTGCCATGAGGAGGCTGTCCACCGCGACGGCGCCTGCGGTGCGAGTGTCCGCAGTCGGGGCGATCCCCGCGGCGGCGGCCGGCGCTGACGCCGAGTCGGGCGCGCTGTTCGCGTCGTCCCCCGCCGCGCATCCTGCGGCGATGACGATGGCGGCGGCGAGCGCGGTGACGCGGAAACGATCGAACGTGTTCATGGCGAGCGGGGCTGGAGGGGAGTGCTGAAAGCTATCGCCCGCGCCCCGATCCCGGTATGTCTCTCTGCCTCCCACCGCCGTGCCTCTGTCAACTCCGAACACGGATGCACCCTCAGGCAAACCACATTCGGAGTTATTAAAGCCCAGAAGCCAGAGGCGCACAGGAACACCTCTCGGTATGTCTCTCGCCTCTCACCGCTGTGCCTCTGTCACCTCCCAACACGGTATTACCGAAGGGCGCGGAAAACGTAACGGAGTGAGGATCCTTACTCCCCCGGCTTCTCCTCGAGGATGCTGTCCTCGACGAAATACCCCTGCGCTTCGCGCACCCATCCCGACACATCCCGGCGCGTCGCGTCCTCGGGTGACTCGAGCCTGACGCGGGCCGCACGGAACCGGCGCCCTGACTCGATGCATGCGAGGTCGCACAGCGCCATCTCCCGCTCGCACTGCTCCGCCCCGCGGGTGTCGATGAGCTGCTGGGTGCGCGCGATCATCGCCGCCGCCGCGAACAGCTCTATGCCCATGTCGGCGAGGCGCTCGAGCTCCTGCTGTCGCTCGATGATCTCGCGCCGGTACTTCCGGATCGCCCGCTCGGTCGCCGACGCCAGCTCGGCGACATGCTGCTCGAAGTACTTCTTGTGCGGTGCGAGACGTTCGTGCAGCTCGACATCGAGCGTCGCCGTCGTCCCGAACGCGCTCTTCACCCGCGACGCGGCGTAGCCACTGATGAGCCCCCATTTCCGCAGCGGGGTTCGCAGCGCGCTGCCGACTTCCTTGAGCCGTTCCGCCGGACCCTGCACGCCGTTCAGGGCGATGAAGAGCCGCAGCACCTCGTTCGTGCCTTCGAAGATGCGGTTGATCCGCGCATCGCGCAGCATTCGCTCGTATGGATACGGCTGCACGAAGCCACGTCCGCCGGCGATCTGCACCGCTTCATCGGATGCGCGCCAGATCATGTCGCTCGCGAACACCTTGCAGCAGGCCGCCTCGAGCGAGAAATCGCTGTCGGTCCGGTCGACGAGCGACGCGAGGATCCCGAGCATCGCGTCGGCCGCATAGATGTCGGCGGCGAGCGTCGCGACCTTGCGCTGGGTGATCTCGAACTCGACGATCGGCCGCCCGAACTGCACTCGCTGCGACGCATAGGTCACCATCTCCTTGAGCACGACCTTGGCCGCACCGGTGCAGCCCGCAGCCAGCGTGAGCCGTCCGCCGTTGAGCACGTGCACCGCGACGGCGAATCCCTTGCCGACCTGGCCCAGCATGTGATCGGCGGGGACCTCGAGGTTCTCGTACACGAGCTCCGCCTGGGTCGAGCCCCGGATGCCGAGCTTGCGCACCGTGCCGGCCACGCGAAACCCCGGCATGTCCGGCCGCAGGATGAACGCCGTCGGCCGCATTTTCTGGCCCGGGCGCTTGTCGCCCGCGGAGCGCTCCACGGGCGTCTGCGCAAATGTCGCAATGACCCCGGCGCGATGGCCATTGCCGATCCAGATCTTCCGGCCATTCAGGATCCACTTCGATCCGTCGGCGGAGCGCTCGGCGCGCGTCACGATGTTCTGTGCATCGGAGCCGGTCTCGGGCTCCGTGAGCGCGTACGAGGCCAGCGTCTCGCCGCGCGCGAGCATCGGCAGGTACCGCTGCTTCTGCTCGGTGGTGCCGAAGAGCACGAGCGCCTTCGACCCCAGCCCGCAGTGCACGCCGATGAGCACCGCGACCGACGCATCCACCGACGAGATGGTGCCGAACACGCGCGCGTACGCCGTGGACGAAAGCCCGAGGCCACCGTACTCCTTCGGGATCGTCAGGCCCAGGAGCCCGATCTCCGCGAGCGCGCGAACGACCTCCTCGGGGACCATTTCCTCCGCGTCGATCCGAGCGGGATCGATGAGGTCCCCGCGCAGCCGGTGGAGCTCGCGGATGAGCCGTCGCACGACACGCGCTTCGTCGGGATCGCGCTTGTCGAGGGACGGCGGATAGGGAAAGAGCAGGGAGTCGTGCACGGCGCCGGCGAAGACGCCGCGCGTGAACGACGGCTTCGGATCGTCGGCCGCCAGCGGCGTCCGTGCATCGACGGGGCGTGCAGTCATGGTGCTGGTCTCTCGATGGTGGTCAGGCGAGCCAGCGCAAGGTCCGGTCCGGTGACGACGCCACATCCGCTCCACTTTCGCCGCTTCGCGCGCGCGGGCATGTTACCGCCTCGGGTATTCATCCACCGCTGCGAGCGAAGAGGACGAACGATGACGGAGCTCACCCGCGACCTGCGCTACGCCATCCGTACGCTCCGCGCGAGCCCGGCATTCACTGCGACGGCGATGCTCACGCTCGCGCTGGCCATCGCGGCAAACACGGTCGTCCTCAGTGTGCTCGATCGGATGCTCCTGCGCCCGCTGCCGTTCGCGAATGCCGACAGGCTCGTGACGATCCTCGAGCGCGACGCCGAGGGAGGACGCCGGCTCGCGTCGTATCCGACCTTTCTCGACTGGATGTCGGGAACCCGGAACTTCGCTGCGCTCGGTTTCGCGCGCGGCCTTTCCGGCGTTCTCCAGTCGGACGAAGGTCCGGAGCGCCTGACGATCGGCTACGTCAGCCCGGACTTCCTCCGCGCGCTCGGTGCCCAGCCCGCCATCGGGCGGGGCTTTGCACCCGATGAGCATCGGCCCGGAAGCGCCAACGTCGCCGTGATATCGCACCGGCTCTGGCAGCGCCGCTTCGGCGCGGATCCCGCGCTCGTGGGCCGAAACGTTACGCTGAATGGCGAATCCGTCACGGTCATCGGCGTGATGCCGCTCGGAGCCCAGTATCCTTCGTGGGCCGAAGTGCTCCGTCCGATCGCGGCGATCATCGACAGCGACCCTGCGCTGTCCCGGCGAACCGTCCACGCGGACAGCCGTCTCATCGGCCGCCTCCGCCCCGGCATCAGCGCCGAGGCGGGCGTAGCCGACCTCGCGGCCATACAGGCGCGGCTCGCGGCAGAGTACCCCGATCCAACCGGCCCGTGGACGTCGGTCGCGCTGAGCCCGCTGCGCGACGAGATTGTTGGTAGTGTCGGCTCCTCCCTGGTGATGATCGGTGCCGCGGTGTTCCTCGTCCTGCTCATCGCCTGCTCGAACGTCGCCAACCTCTCATTGGCTCGCGCGTCCGGTCGCGCGCGCGAAGTGGCGGTGCGCATAGCGCTCGGTGCGAGCCGGGCGCGGATCGCCCGCCAGATCCTCACCGAGAGCGCCGTGCTCGGAATCGGCTCGGGCGCGGCGGGGGTGCTGCTCAGCGCATGGGGCCTCTGGGCAATTCGCGCCGCGGCGCCCGCGAACCTGCCGCGTGCCGAGGAGTTGAGCGTCGATCCCCGCGTCATCGCGGTGACGGTTGCCCTCGCCCTGCTCTCGACGCTGCTGTTCGGTCTCGCTCCCGCACTCCGGCTCGACCCGCAATCGCTGCCCGACGCGCTGCGCGACGCGCGGCAAGGTGCAGGCGGGGGACGGCGCAGCGGCCGCGTACGCAGCATTCTCACTGCCGCGCAGGTTTCGCTCGCCGTCATGCTTCTCATCGGCGCCGGTCTGCTCATTCAGAGCTTCCGCCGTGTCCGTGAGGTCGACCTCGGCTTCGATCCCACCAACGCCATTGTCTTCCGGATCTGGCCTCCGTCGCCGAAGTATGATCGCCCCGAGGATGCAGCGGCGCTCTATGGACGGGTGGTCGAGGCCGTGAAGGCGGTGCCCGGCGTCCGGCACGCCGCCGTGGTGAATCACGCCCCACTCGGCGGGGGTGTGCCGACACGCATCGTCGTCCCCGGACGACAGGAGAGTCCCGACGGCCAGGATGGCGCGTTCTACAAGACTGCCTCGGCTGATTATCCCGATGCTGTTGGCGCCCGCATCGTTCGCGGCCGCTGGTTCACGGATGCCGAGATCGCATCTCCGGGGGACGGCGCCGTCATCGACGAGGAGGTGGCAAAGCGCTACTGGCCCGAGGGAGACGCGCTCGGGAAGGTGTTCACGGTGTATCGGTCCTCCCAGGCGCGGGCCAACTTTGGGGAGCCGGTTGCGGTGCGGGTGATCGGCGTCATCGGAAGCATTCGCCACTTTGGAAGTGCTACCGATCCAACGCCCGAGATCTATCTCCCGTACACGCTCGAAACGTGGCCGCACATCGCCCTGGTGGTTCGCACCGCGAATGATCCGACCGCGCTGGTCCCCGCGCTGCGGCGCGCGGTGATCGAGGTCGATCCGGCAATCCCCGTCGCGGGCTCATCTCCCGGAAGCGGATTCGGGCTCATGGCATCCAACTTGTCCGATGATCTGGCGACGCGCCGCTACTCGACGTGGGTCGTGATGGCGTTCGGTGGATGCGCCCTGCTGCTCGCCATCACCGGCATATACGGGCTTCTCGCCTACAGCGTCGCACGGCGTACGCGCGAAGTCGGCGTGCGACTCGCGCTCGGTGCAACCCCGCACCGTGTGCTCGGAATGGTCGTGACGGAAGGACTGCGGCTCTCGCTCGTCGGCACCGTGCTCGGTGTTGCCGGTGCGCTTCTCCTCACCAGACTGCTCGCGGCGCTCCTCTTCCGCACCTCGCCGACCGATCCTTTGATCTTCGTCGCCGTGCCGCTGATCGTGATGGTCACCGCGGTGTCGGCCTCGTTGATTCCCGCTGCCCGTGCCGCCTGGCTCGACCCTTCGGTCGCGCTGAGGAGAGATTGATGACATGACCTCCGTTGCCACCGTCCCCCGCGACCTCGACGCCTTCTTCACCGAGCAGAACGACCGGATCCACAATGAGCTCTTCGAGCTCCTGCGGATTCCGAGCGCCAGCGCGCGCACCGAGCACAACGGCGACGTCGCCCGCACCGCCGACTGGGTCGCCAACGCGATGCGAGACATCGGAATGGATGCGGCCGTGCACACGACTGCCGGTCATCCAATCGTCGTCGGCGAATGGCGCCGGGCACCGGCCGGTGCGCCGACGGTGCTCATCTACGGCCATTACGACGTCCAGCCCGCGGAACCGCTCGAGCTCTGGACCTCGCCGCCCTTCGAACCGACCGTCCGCGACGGGCGCATCTACGCGCGCGGATCGGTGGACGACAAGGGGCAGCTCTTCCTCCACCTCAAGGCGATCGAGGCGCACCTCGCCGTGCGCGGCACGCTGCCCGTCAACCTCATCGTCCTCGCGGAAGGCGAGGAGGAAGTCGGCAGCGAGCATCTCGCCTCCTTCATCGAGCGGAACGCGGATGTACTGCGCGCCGACGCCGTGGTCATCTCCGATTCCGCGATGTTCGCGCCCGGCCTCCCATCGATCCTCTCCTCGCTTCGGGGCCTCGCCTA
>JANPKQ010000161.1:0-2374 GCA_031426115.1 Gemmatimonadaceae bacterium
ACCCGAGTCGCGGGCAATCCTCGACGGTGTCGTCGCCCTCGGTGCGAGCTACGAGGGGATGCACGGGGGATACCTCGCGATCGATATCCCGCCCGAGGTGGAGCTCGACCGGGTGGTGGGGTACCTCGTGGCGAGCGGGCATCAGTGGGAGCACGCCGACCCGACGCACGCGGACCTCTACCCTGAACATCAGGGCGAGACGGACGTGGCCGATGTCTGACGTCGGCTAGCGCACGCATGGCGCATCTCTTCACGTTCGACAGCGGGCGGTTTCTCGAAGCAGACGAGCGCCCGAATCCGATCAATCCGATCGCTGGCGAGGGTGTGCTCAAATGGCTCTCCGCGCAGCTCGCCGACCGGGGGTTCGAGACCGGCGCGCCGGACGCGGAGGATTGGGGGTGGTACACGCACGTCGTGACCGACGGGCGGACCTATCTTCTCGGCGCGAGCGGCGAGTGGGAGCCGAACGGGGGGCGGACAGAGTGGGCGGTTCAGCTGGAGCTGAGTCGTTCTCTTTGGGAGAAGCTCTCGAGTTCGAACGAGCTCGCCGTGGATGATGCGATCTCGAGTGCGATCGAAGGTGCTCTGAGAGGGAATGCGGAGTTCGCCAACGTCGTGGTGGATCGGGACGCCTGACGCGCGCGTGTAGCCGACGACGCCGACATTAGGGCACACGAAAGCGACCGCGCCCTGCAGTGACTTAGAAACCCCGCCGACTACTTCGCGGCCCCCTACGTCGCCCGACGTATGCCCGTGCCGCGCGCCGCACGCCATACTCCCTCTGCGCGCTCGATCCGCTTCATGCACATAGCGAATGCATCTCTCCGGCACGCAGGGGGCCATCATGTTCGTCGTGCTTCTCATCGTGACGTTCACCATTGCCACCGCCGCCTCCGCCGCCGTCGCGCGCGCGTTCGATCGGCCGCTGAGCGGGATCGTCACCCGCCTCATCCCCGAGGAGCTCGCGGTCGCCTGGCAGCGCTACATCATCTTCGGCCTGTTCCTCGTCGGGATCAACGGGGGCGTGCGCATCTGGGCATTCGAGAAGTACGTGCTGCCTCCGTACGCGCGCGCCGAGCCGCTGGTGCTCAACCCGGACCGCTGGGCGCTTGAGGTGTACCGCACGCTGATGGGCACGCTGCGCAGCGTCGCCGTCGTCCTGCTGGTGCTGTTCATCGTCGCGCTGGTGGCATACGTCATCCTTCGCAAACGCGAAGCGATGAGCGCGCGGGCCGAGCGAGGCTAGCGGCGCGGCTGCGCCCGGACGACGAGCTCGTACTCCGGGACGGCGCGGACACCGAGCAGGTCTGCCGCCTGGTTGTCAGACCCGAAGGCCGGCTTCAGCCCAGCCTGGATGTACACCGGCGCGTCCCGACGCAACGGCAGTACCCGGAGCTCGAGTGGGCCGCGAGCGATCTCCTCGGCGAACCGTCCCACGCCGATGCGCCACGGTGTCCCCTTGTAGAACTCGTCATCCAGCAACTCGCTCCCCGAGTACAGTCGCCCGACGTCACCGACGTATCGGATCTCGAGAAACAGGTTGCTGAGGCCTTCCAAAGCATTGGGCGGAACTCCGATGGTCCAGACCCCAGCCCCATCGAACGCCGAGTCGCTCGGCGCCAGGGCGATCGC
The DNA here is from genome assembly GCA_031426115.1 of Gemmatimonadaceae bacterium. GTDB lineage: Bacteria > Gemmatimonadota > Gemmatimonadetes > Gemmatimonadales > Gemmatimonadaceae > JANPKQ01. Next base: position 1,633 of record JANPKQ010000161.1, read on the forward strand.
GACTTTCCGCCAGGAGACCGCATTGAACAGTGTCACCGGCGGAGCAGGCGCGGCGGCGCGCACCAGTCGAACCGCCACCGTCGGCGCCTTCGCCGGCAAGCTTGCCGTGTAGCGATCGAAGATCCCGTCCTTCGGCATCACCACCAGCGCGCGACTGCCCGCAGCCGACAGGCCGGTCGCGGGAAAGATGCTCAACGAGAATCCCGGAGTTGCCTTCGCGCGCAGGTGAATGTCATCGCCGTCAAAGAAGACGTCCTGCGGCGAAAGCACGAGCCGCTCTGCCCCGGCGAGCGTCCCTCGCCATGCGCCCTCCGCCTGCGAGCGGCTCAGCAGTACGATGCGCACGCGCCCGCCATCCTTCCCGCGGAAAGAGACGGCGACACCGGTACCGGTGCGCGCACCACGCACATGGACCAGCCCGCCACCTCGGCTCACCCTGGCGCCGGGCGCTGACAGTGAGCCGACACTCGACGAGTCGAACGCGAACTCCGGCGCGATGTCAGGCACCGCGAAGAAGAAGTACACCGGCGATCCATCGGCGTCGTTCACCCGCGTGAAGAGCTGGGCGGTGCTGTACACGAGCCGACTTCCGCCGACATCCAGATTGACCGGCCAGATGAAGTACGCGCCTGACGGCACGTCGATCGGCGCGCTCGGCACTGACACCGGCCCGCCGGGGAGCTCCAGCGTCACCTGCACGCCCCGGCGCGCCGGCATGGAGTGCTGACGCAGGTAGTTGTTG
>JANPKQ010000162.1:0-33523 GCA_031426115.1 Gemmatimonadaceae bacterium
CTTCTGGTAATGGAAAGCGACCGTGTTCACGGCGTATATTTCGTTCTCGCCATCGAAGTTCGTGTCGAAGGCGTTCATCACCATCACGAGCTCCTTCGCTGGAGGGCGCCCGCCCTTCGGGTCGATAATGAGCATGCCGTACAGTCCCTTGTGGATGTGCCGCTTGAGCGGGACGGTGTGGCAATGGTAGAGCTGAACGCCGAAGGGCTCGGCGTCGAACTCGTAGATGAAGGTGCTGCCCGGCAGCACCATCTCGAACGCCCCGTCCATGTTCGCGGGGTGGATCCCGTGAAAGTGCATCGTGTGAGTGTGGCTGCCGCGGTTGGTGAAGTGCACGCGGATGCGGTCGCCCTCGGTGCAGCGGAGTGTCGGACCGGGGATCTGGCCGTTGTAGGTCCATGCGGCGAAGAAGACGCCGGGCGCGACCTCGATCTCCTTGTCTTCGGCGGTCATGCGGTACTCGCGGAGCGTCTGGCCCGACGGCAGGACGGAGATGCTGCCGCTGTCGAAATCGGTGAGGAACGTCGTGGGATTGTAGGCATCCGGGCGGATGTCACCGACGGCGTTCATCTGGTCGTGCGCGCCATGGGCCGGCAGCGGCGTCGTCGTGTCCTGTGCCGACGGGATCGCGTTCTGGGCGCGGAGTGGGCGCCAGGCGGGGAGCGCGAGCGCGCCCGCGGCGGCGGCGAGGCCGACCGTCCCGAGGGTGCCCGCCTTGAGGAGCTCGCGCCGGGTCAGCGTCGGCGCCGGTGCCGGTTCAGGGGCCGGCGAGTGAGCAGGATCATGGACAGGGTCGGGCATGGACGATTCTCCGGGCCGCGGGCCGTCAGCGGCGTAGGTATGGCGAAAAAGGAAATGTCTGATCCCTAAGGACGGATTTAGGATAGCCTAAAACACGGAACGAGTCAATATCTCGTATCGTCCCGTGCCGGGGTGGGCCGCACCGGGTGTCGTCAACGCCGCGCCGGCGCTATTCTTGGGGAGCGGAGTGACTGGAGCGCCGTGGGGTGTGTCTCCCTCGAGCAGGGCGCTCGCCCGCTGTCATTGGGGTGTAGCTTAGTTGGCAAAGCACCTGACTGTTAATCAGGATATCGCAGGTTCGAGTCCTGCCGCCCCAGCTCGAAATGTCGGAGTGACAACAGGTACGCGACAGCCGCCCCCTCCAAGGGCGGCTGTTTCGTTATCGGGACTTGCTGCGCTGGCGATGTCCTCCGCTGCGCGTCGTTGGCGGGGTGATCACCCCTGTCCGAGCTCAGGAAACCCGCCTGCGATGGTCGACGTATGGGCAAGCAATAGGAGCTGACTTCGACCTTCACGCAGGGATGTTTGCCGATGATTCTGAAGACGCTCGGTGGGATGGAGACATGGCCGACGGTTGATCTCGCCAGGCCGTCCTGCATGCGAACGCAGGCAAGGGCATGATCTCGATTCGCGGGGCCCTGACGCGCATCGGCGCGATCTTCCGCCGCCATGGACGCGCGGACGATGACCTCCGTGATGAGATGACGGCTCATCTCGACATGGAAACGAACGAGAACATCCGCCGGGGAATGCCGCCCGACGAAGCTCGTCGCCGTGCGTTGCTCGCGTCGGGGGGACTGACGCAGGCCGCCGAGCGCGTCCGGGAGCAGCGCAGCCTCCCCTCGATCGAGAGCATCGTGGCCGACGTTCGGTACGCGATCCGCCACTTCCGCCGCACTCCGATGGCGACCATTACCATGGTTCTCGTGCTGTCGCTGGGGATCGGCGCGAACGTCGTGCTGTTTACCGTGGTGAACTCGCTCGCGACGATGCCCGCACCGGGAATCGCCCGCGACGAATCGCTGGTGCGCATCCGCGGCACGATGCGCAACTCGCAGGAGGCGGGGGTGCAGGCGCGCCTCCTGTCGTGGCCGGAAGTGCAGGAGTATGCCGGCCGCACGGACCTGTTCAGCGGCGTCGCCGCCCATGCCGAAGAAACCGGTGCCGTCACCACGGGTGACGCGACATCGACGCCCACCGCAGTGAATGTGATTTACACGACGCCGAACTACTTCAGCGTTCTCGGTGTCCACCCCCAGTTCGGCAGCGCGCCTGCGGTGAATGACGTCATGCGGTTGACCGAGTCGCCGACGGCGCTCATCAGCCATGCGATGTGGCAACGGCGGTTCGGCGGCGCGCCCGATGTGATCGGCCGAACAGTTCGCCTCAACGACATCCCGGTCATGGTGGTAGGCGTTGCGTCACCCCGCTTCACCGGGACGGGCGGGGGCGGTGGCGGCGGCCACACCATGTGGGTTCCGCTTGCGGCGTATCCCCTCATCCAGAAGCGCACGACCGCGGCGTTCACGAGCCACGACACGTTGTTCCTCAGCGCGGCGGCCCGACTTCGGCCCGGCGTTGCGATGGGAACCGCAACGCCCATCGTTGCCGGGATCGCGGAGCGGGCTCTCAGCGCTGCGCGGCGGAGTTCCGTACGACCGGGTTCGGCTGGCGACGGCGTGCTCGCCGGGGCCGCAGCTGCCGGAGCCGACGTCGTGCCGATGCTCGCGAGCAACGATCGAGTCAGCGAGGGACGCCGCGCGGACCTGCTCATCTCGGGGGCGGCCTCCGGCGGGTTTGCCCTGCTCATCCTCCTCATCACCTGCACGAACGTCAGCGCGCTCATGGTCGGCCTCGCCGTCGCGCGCCGGCGCGAGATCGGGGTGCGGCTGTCGCTCGGCGCACCCCGTGCGCGACTGATCCGGCAACTCCTCACCGAGAGCGTCCTCCTCGCGCTCATCGCCGCCGCCCTCGGCCTCTTCGTGACGACCATTGGGATCGGCGTCATCGGTGCGAGGCTCGAGGATGTCCAGCTCGTCGTGGACTGGCGGGTGACCGCCGCGACGTGCGCCGTCGCCACCGTCACGGGAATGATGTTCGGCCTCTCTCCCGCGCTGCATGCGACGCGCATTTCCGTCAGCGAGGTGCTGAAGGGCTCATCATCGTCGGTTGTCGCGACGCGGTCGCGGCTGCACCGGGCGCTCGTCGTCGCGCAGATCGCGCTGACGCAGCCGCTGCTGGTCGGTCTCGGTGTCGTGGTGACAACGATGGTGACCGAGTTGGATGTCCGTGCGACCTCCAGCGTGCCCGGCCAGATCGCGGAGATCGAGCTCGACACCTGGGCGCGGAGAGTGTCCGCGTCGGAGCGGGAGTCCCGGATCGACGCAGCGGTCGCGCGGGTTGCCGCGCTGCCGGGTGTCATCGCGGCGATGCCCATGCAGATGGGGACGGTTACCATGCCGCTCACCGTTCATCCCGCCGACCGCATCGCCGGTGTCGCGTATGCACCCGTCATGGAAACGAACCTGACGTCCGCGCCAAAGGGCTACTTCAGCGCTTTTGGCATTCCGATCGTCCGCGGTCGCGATTTTGACGCCGGAGAATACCTCCATACAACGAGCGACGCCGCGCGCGCCCCGTCGTTCGATCGAGTGATCATCGGCAGCGACCTCGCGCGCCGATTGTGGGGCGGGGCGAATCCGCTCGGACGGCGCCTCGCTACGGTGCTGTCCGGGTCGCCCGACGCCGTCACCATGGTCGTTGTGGGGGTCGTGGATGAAGTCGCGGCGGGGCCGAGCCAGGTCGAGGACCGGATCCGCGTATATGTACCCTACGCCGAAACCAACACGGGAGTGGTCGCGCGCACCGCGGGACCGGCGTTACCCACGCTGTATGCCATGCGCGCAATCGTCGCGGCAGAAGCGCCGCAACTGCCGATCTCCAGGGCGGAGACGATGGAGCAACGCGAAGCACAGTCTCGCCGCGCTGTCCTGCGCGCCAGCGCGGCCGTGGCGGGCGGCGGACTGCTTGCCCTGTTGCTGTCGGCGATCGGACTCTACGCCCTCGTGTCGTTCGCCGTCGGGCAGCGCACGCGCGAGATCGGGATTCGTACCGCGCTCGGTGCGCAGACCGGCCAGGTCGTTCGATTGTTCTTTACGAACGGTCTCGCCTTGAGCGCGGTGGGGCTCATCCTCGGGTTGCCGCTCAGCCTCATCGTGACTCGGATCATGGTAACGACACTGAACTGGCCGCTGACGAGCTCGCCCCTGCTCGGGGTAGCAATCGGGGCGGTCGTCCTCGTCGTCGCGTCGGTCGCGGTGTGGATCCCGGCGCGTCGTGCCAGCACGATCGATCCCATCGTGGCGTTGCGGACCGAGTGAGGGATGCAGGGGCCATCCCCGCGTCAGTTCGTCAGTCGTCGTTCCCGGTGCGGGGAAGGGAGCGCGGCGTCCGCTCGTCGGCGTGGTCCGGTTCCTCTGCGCTGGTCGCGAACACCTCGAGCGCGGGGTCGAGCCGAGTGCTCGCCTCCCGGCCTGGCAGCCCGGGAATGGACTTGCCGGTCAGGCGGCGGTACAGGATGTACCCGGTGCCGAGCGCGGCACCCGCGAGCGCGACGACGATGAGCAGCGCGAGGCCGGCGGCGACAATGACAGCGCCGACCCCGATGAGCAACAGGCCGACCACGCTGGCCTGCACACCCTTCGCACCGTCGAGCTTGTAGACCCGGATCGACATCGTCCTCCCTTGTATCGTGAAGTCGTCTCGCCGGCATACGAGCGAGCGTCGCCGCTTACAGTGAACAATACGCCGCCGTTCCGTTGAAAGGTCCGGCGGGGCGCCCCGCTCGGCCCGAATGCTCGACGACATGGGACCCTCACCGTTGCCCGGCTTTCGGCGTGAGCGTCCTTCGGGTGTCCCTCCACTGGAGACCCTCGCATGCGCGGACGCCCCGCCGCTGTCGCCGCCGCGCTCCTCTGCGTGGTGCTCGCCGGCTTCACTGCCATTCGCTACCGGGATCGCCGCGGACCGTTCGAGCTCTGGACGCTCCACGCAGGGATCCCCTTTGCAGGCATCGATGACAACGAGTACGAGGCCACGAAACGCCGCTTCGTCTGCAGCCCGATGGCTGGCGGCAGTCGCCTCTGCCAGCTGCACGGGCGCCGGGTGAAGGGAATGATGCGGATATTCGTCGATCCGGACGATCGCGCGGCAATCATCCAGTTCTGGCCTGCGGATGGCAACCCACCGTTCATGGACAACGCGCGAAAGCTCGCGGCGGAGTGGACGCTCGTTGCAACGCCGGTGACCGAGGAGGCTGACAATCCTCGCGATGCCTCGACGAGCCTCTGGCGGACGAAGGACCGCCGCTGGTCCGCTACGATTCAACACGGGTGCTTTGCGAGCGTTCCGACCGTCATCGAGGTCGCCCACGACGCCGCCATCGCGGCCTTCCTCGAAGGGAATCCGGATGCGAGAGCCCAGCTGGTGAGCGCCCACCTTCTCGCGCCGCCGGAGGAAGTCGAGCGCTCCGAGGCACCACGCCGCGCGCCCGGCGAATGCGCCGAGCCAACCTTTCTTCGCCCTTCACCCTGAGCACATCGAAAAATGCCACTGCCTTTCCGAATCATGACCAAGCCAAGGCCGCGGGCACTCCTCCGCATCACTGCCGGTGCGCTGGTACTCGTCTCGATTGCGTGCGAAACGCCGGAAGACCGGCTTGCGGGGCGGTACGTCCGCACCTGGAAGGAAGGCGCGCCTCCGGAAACCGGCCTTGATGGCGAGGTCGAGCGCCACGTGCTCGTCCTCACCGCGGACCGCAACTGGACGAGTGAGCATCCGCAGCCGTCGCTCCAGCAGTTCGATGTCCCGGACAAGGGGGGAACATGGATGCTCCAGGGGGTGACGCTGACACTCCGCCCCACCGACCTCGGCCCGATGCAGTACACCGTCGCGGGCGACACGCTCTTTCCGCGGACGCCTCCGGGTGCACGCCAGATGGCGCCCCTTACCGGCTTCGCCCCGCCGATCGGCGTAGATACCTACCTGCTGCGCGAACGCTGACCGCGCGGTTTGCCGCCGCTACTCCGGCGGGATCTTCGTCGGCAGGTTCCGCGACGGTGGTGCGTCCTTCCGGCGAACGCGGAACAGGCTCGCGATCTCGTCGGCGAGGTTGTCGGCGGCGTCGAACACGACGCGAATGGCGTTGTCCACGAACTGGCGGGTGCGCGGATCGGACTGGAGCGGGTTGCGGATGGACCGCGGCGGTCGAGGCGGCTCCGGAGTCGACACCGCGATGGCGGTTGGCGGCTTTCGATTGGGTGGCTGGAGCGCGCCACTCGGATCGGGAAGGGGTGCATCGTCCGAGAACATCGCTACCTCCGGAAGAAGACGGACATCGATTCCCTCGGTCCTACGCCCGCTTCAGCGCGCGAGTGTCACGGCGACACCCGGCGGGTCATTCTCGAGATGAACTTCGACCTCCGCGCCGGCGTCGAGCGTCCGGAACAGGTCACTCTGGAGGAAGACGTGCTCGTGCTGGCCGGGGCCCTTTGCGCAGGTGCATTTCATGGTAACGATTGCCGCCGGTCCGGTGCGGTCGCCACACCGGGCAGTGATCGCGGCCCCGAGTGCTGACATCGCCGCAGCAGCGGCGGACGAAATCTCGAGCTTTCCGTCGTTGGGCGTCTTGCGAGAGACTGTTCGGCGCTCGAGCAACATTGGGCGTTGGATGATGAACGTGACTGACCCGAAGATCGCGACTGGCACGCCCGCGCGGAAGCGAGCACGCGCAGCGCCGCATGCACTGATCCGGGCGGCGTCGGCCGTCTAGCTTTCGCGGGTGCCGCGCCCCGTACCTGCCCCCGACATGCCGTTCGAGATTCGCGACTCGCCGATCCACGGCGCCGGCGCGTTTGCGACGCGGCGGATTCCCCGGGGCACGCGCCTCATCGAGTACAGCGGCGAGCGGCTGACGCCGGCGCAGGCCGACGCGCGCTACCCGGACGTACCCGGCGAGGTTCACCACACTTACCTCTTCGCCATCGACGACGACATCGTCATCGACGCCGCGGTGAATGGGAACGAGGCACGGTTCATCAATCACTCCTGCGGTCCGAACTGCGATGCCGTGATCGACGGTGGACGAATCTGGATCGAGACGATCCGGGATGTCGCGCCGGGCGAGGAGCTGGCGTACGACTATGCCTACGAGCTCGAGGAGCGACATACACCGGCCGCGAAGAAGCGCTACCCCTGCAACTGCGCGTCGCCGGAATGCCGCCGAACCATCCTTGCCAAGAAACGGTGACGCCCTCCCCGGCGGGCGACATTAGCCGACGCCTCGTCGCGATCGAGGATCCGGCGCTCGCTGCGCGAGTGGTTGGCTGCACCTCGCTGCGCTACTCCGCCGGCGCAGACCCGGGGCTCGATCGTCCCGACCACGTGCGCGCTGCGTCGAGCATCACGATGATCGGCGACCGCTTCGCCATCGTGCAGGACGACGCGAACTTCATTGCGGTCCTCGGTGGTCCCGACGGACTCATCGAGTCGCTGGTCCTGCCGCCGAGCGCGCTTGGCGAGCGACAGTTCGATGACGGTCGCGGGAACAAGCATCGCAAGCTCGACCTGGAGGCGTGCTTCGCCGCCGCGGACGAATCGGGCATGACGCTCTTCGCCTTCGGGTCCGGCTCTCAACCGGCGCGAGAGCGCGTCGCGATCGTCGGGGGCTGGGACAAGGGCGAACGATTGATCTCGGTGGTATCGGCACCTCGCCTCTATGCTGCGCTGCGCGATGCTCCCGGATTCACCGGAACGGAGTTGAATGTGGAGGGCGCGGCGCTCGCCGGGTCCGAGCTCTGGCTGTTCCAGCGCGGGAACGGCGCGCGGCGCGGTGATCGGCGCCCGGTAAACGCGACCTGCGTCCTCGACTGGGTGGCAGTTCGGGCGCATCTCGCGTCCCCGCACAGGACCGAGCCGCCCGTGCCCCGCCGCGTTGCACACTATGACCTTGGCACTCTCGGTGGCACGCCCCTCGGCTTCACCGACGCCATGGCGGTGGGGACCGGCTTCCTCTACTCGGCGGCGGCCGAGGCGTCACCGGACGCCGTGCGGGACGGCCCGGTCGCCGGCTCCGCCCTTGGGGTCCTGACCGCGAGCGGCGACGTGCGCTGGGCGCCCCTCCGCGATTCTCGCGGCGACCTGTTTCCGGGAAAGGTGGAGGGGCTTGCCTGGGCGGACGCGACACGACGTCGCATCAGCGCCGTCGTGGACCACGACGACCCGGAAATCCCATCGGTGCTGTGCACGATCGCCCTCGAGGGACCGTGGCCGGGTCCCTCGAGCACGGACGTCTAGCCGATCCGCACGAGCTCCACGGTAAAGACGAGAATGGAGTTCGGCGGGATGGATCCGTTGCCGGTGGCGCCGTAGCCGAGCCGCGCGGGAATCACGAGCTGGCGGCGACCACCAACCTTCATGCCGACGAGCCCTTCGTCCCATCCCTTGATGACGGCGCCCGTGCCGAGCACGAACGAAAAGGGCACATCGCCAACGACGTTGTCGTCGAAGACGAAGCCGCGAGGGAGCGCGCCGGTATAGTGGACATGGAGTGTGGACCCGGTGGTCGCCGTCGCTCCGGTGCCGACCACGAGGTCGCGGATGTACAACCCCGAGCCGGTGCGCGTGGAGGCAGCGAGATCGACGCCGAGCGACGGGGTGAAGTCGGTTGACTCGATCTTCGGAGCGGCGGGATCGCCGAGGCAGCCGGCGAGGAGGGGCACTGCGAGCGCGAGGAGTCGAAGGGAACGACGCATGATCGGAGCGGATGAAAGGGCGGTTCCAGCGTGATTCGCAAGATAAACCAGTGCGATCGCGTCTTCAGCCCTGGTTTGAGCGGCGGCGAGGGTGAGCGGCGGTCCTTCGCAAAGGCAGTCGGGTGACTATGTTTCACTGGTCGATCTCAGTGCAGCGCGAGGACTTCGGTCCGGCGCGCCGATATCGACCGACACACAGGATCGCTCGGCTCGACGCGGCCTCCACGTGATCCCCGGGGCCGCTTTCTTTTTTTTCTGGGAGTACAGGTGGCATTTACGACTTTTGGCCTTCATCCCGATCTTCTTCGGGGCGTGAAGGATCTCGGCTTCACTCGGCCAACGCCGATCCAGGGCGAGGCGATCCCGCCCGCCATGCTCGGCAACGACCTGCTCGCGTGCGCGATGACCGGCAGTGGCAAGACGGTGGCGTTCCTCCTCCCGATCCTCCATCGCCTCATGGGCTCGAAGCGCGGGACGACGCGCGCGCTCATCCTGACCCCAACCCGTGAGCTCGCGGCGCAGATCGAGGAACACCTCAGGCAGCTCGCGGTGCATACGCCACTGACCGGCGCGGCGGTGTTCGGCGGCGTGGGCATGGGGCCACAGGAGCACGCGTTCCGCAGCGGCGTCGATGTGCTCATCGCGACGCCCGGCCGGTTGCTCGACCATTTCAAGCAGCCGTACGCAAAGCTCGACAAGCTCGAATATCTCGTGCTGGACGAGGCGGACCGAATGCTCGACATGGGATTTCTCCCGGACATCCGGCGCGTGCTCCGGCACATTCCGGCGAAGCGGCAGACGCTGTTCTTCTCGGCGACGATGCCCCAGCCGATCGTCGAGCTGAGTCGCGATCTTCTCCAGAAGCCGGTAACGATCAACCTGGAGCGCAAGTCGGCACCCGCGATTGGCATCACCCAGGCGGTGTATCCCGTCGCTCAGGAGATGAAGCCAACGCTGCTGCTCGAGCTGCTTCGGCGCAACGAGCTGAAGGACGTCCTCGTGTTCACGCGCACGAAGCACCGCGCGAACCGGCTTGCGGACCTCCTCGGCAAGGCGGGCATCTCCGTCGAGCGGCTCCACGGCAATCGCTCGCAGGCGCAGCGGACGCAGGCGCTCGCGGGCTTCAAGAGCGGGCGCTATCGGGTGCTCGTGGCCACCGACATCGCGGCGCGCGGCATCGATGTCGAGGCGTTGAGCCACGTCGTCAACTTCGATGTGCCCGCGATGCCCGAGGACTACATCCATCGCGTCGGACGCACGGCGCGTGCTGAAGCGACGGGTGACGCATTCACCTTCGTCGCGCCCGAGGAGGAGAACGACCTCCGCGCGATCGAGCGTGCCATCGCCAAGCGGCTGCCGCGCATCACCGTGCAGGATTTCGATTACGCGCAGAAAACCGGCGAGCGCTTCGAGGTGCCGATCGGGGAGCGCATCGCGCAGATTCGCGCCCGCAAGGCAGAGGAGCGCGCCCGTGCGAAGGCGAAGCTCGAGCGAAAGGGGCAGGGCGCTGGCGCGAGCAGCGGTGGGGGCGGAGGTGGCGGGGGTGGCGGTGGCGGGCGCAGCGGCTCGTCGTCGAGCTCGCGAGCTGCCGGTGCGCGCCGCCGACGCGGCGGTGGTGCGCCGCCGCGCTGAGCGCTACCGCTTCTCGAGGTCGCGTTCCCCGAGCGTCTGCCGCTCGGCGCGACCCTCGCCCGGGTGAGACTTGGCCTCGTGGAAGCGTTCGCCCTTGAGCCGGATGTCCGCGACGAACCCTTCCCACTCGTGCTCGTTCAGCTGGTCGGCGATGCTCGGCACGAGGCCTTTGACGAGCGTGATCCGCTCGGCGAGGGTCAACGCGTTGGCATCGGTCACCAGGCGGCGGAGCACCGGGTGGTTCATCCAGTCAGTCTCGCGGCTCGTCGTCATCGCTCCCCATCTGCTGTAGGTGTAAACACCATCCGGTCCATTCGTCGCCACCCTTTGCGCTGTCCGGGAGGACGAGCATCTTGAGGGCGCGCTTCCCGTCGGACCTCACGCATGGAGTCTTAGATGGCACAGGAACCCCGTAGCTGGCAACCCGTGATGCTCCCGGACGCGCCTCCGCCGGCGGGCGCATACTCCCCCGGCGCGCGCGCTGGGCGGCTGCTGTTCGTTTCGGGCCAGACGCCGAAGGACCCTCGCACCGGCGAGGTCGAGGGCGACACGATCGCGAGCCAGACCCGTCGCACGCTCGAGAATGTCCGGGCTGTCCTGAAGGCTGGCGGCGCGTCGATGCGGGATGTCGTCAGCGTCACCGTGTACCTCGCGGACGAGAAGGACTGGGGCGAGTTCAACACGGTGTACAAGACCGTGTTCGAACCGCCGTACCCGACGCGTGCCACCGTCGGCGCGGGTCTGCGTGGCATTCTCGTGGAAATCAGCGCGATCGCGTGGGTGTCCGAGTAGCACCGCGCGCCGACTCCGCTGGCGCAGCCCGCGGCACGTGACACCGCCCGCGGCCCTGCCGCTTCCGGAGATTCGCATCGCCTACCCGCCGTGGGTGGCGACGCGGGTCGAATGGGAGCGGTCATATTCGACGGCGGCAGATCGTATGAGTCTCGCGATCGCGCTCTCGCGGTGGAATGTCCTCGAGGGCACGGGCGGCCCGTTTGGCGCCGCGGTCTTCGAGCGCGACAGCGGCAGGCTCGTGGCCGTGGGCATGAATCTCGTCGTACCGCTCGCCAACTCGGCGCTGCATGGCGAGATGGTGGCGTTCATGATGGCGCAATCGCGACTGGGCTCGTACACGCTCGCGGGGGAGGGAATGCCGGCGCACGAGCTGGCGACGTCGTGTGAGCCGTGCGCCATGTGTCTCGGCGCGATGCTGTGGAGCGGTATACGGCGGGTGCTCTGCGGCGCGACGCGCGACGACGCGGTCCGGCTCGACTTCGACGAAGGGCCGGTCTTCGAGGCCTCGTACGATTACCTCGCCGAGCGTGGAGTCGAGGTCGTGCGGGGCGTGCTGCGCGAGGAGGCGGCGGAGGTGCTGGCGCTCTACCGCCAGCGCGCGGGCGTCATCTACAACGCGTAGGCTGTTGGCGCCGCGAGTGACACCATGAAGATCCTTCTCGTCGCGCACGGCTTTCCGCGCCGGTCGGGTGACGTCGCGGGGGCGTTCCTCCTCGCGCTCGCGCGAGGACAACAGAGCCTCGGTCACGACGTGCTCGTCGTTGCGCCGCACGATGCCGGTCTGCGCATGGAGGAGGTCGTCGATGGCGTGCGCATCCGGCGCTATCGGTATGCGACTGATGACGCGGAGACGCTGGCGTATCGCGGGACGATGGCGGACCAGGTCATGCGAAGCTGGCATGGGCGACGAACGCTGCTGCGCTTCATCCTCGCGTCGCGGCGAGCGACGACGCGCGCGATCCGTGAGTTTCATCCGGATGTCATTCATGTGCACTGGTGGTTTCCCGGCGGTCTCGCCGTGTGGCCGCGACTGTGGCGCGGGGTGCCGTACGTCATGACCTCGCATGGAACGGATCTCTTCCTCATCGACCGCGTTCCGGCGGCGGCGCGCCTCGCTGGCCCGATCTTTCGAGGCGCGGCGGAAGTGACGGTGATCTCGTCGCCGCTCGTCGCGCGCGCGGAGCGCCTCGGCGTGGCGCGCTCGAGGATCACCCTTGTGCCGATGCCCATCGACGAGGCAGTAGCGACCGAGGCGGAGCGGCCGCTGCGGGCGGCGCGGATGCCGGGCACCCTGCTCTTCGTCGGGCGGCTGGTGGAGCGGAAGGGGGCGGCGTTCGCGGTGGAGGCGCTCGCGGCACTCGTGCGCGCGGGGCGGTCGGTGCGCCTCGTGATTGTCGGCGAGGGTCCCGAGCGCGAGGCACTCGTTGCGCAGGCGGCCGGTCTGGGGGTGGGCGATAGGGTCGAGCTCACCGGGGCACTGTCACCGGCGCAGGTGCGCGCGCGCTACGACGAGGGCGGGATCTTCCTCATGCCGGCGGTCACCGACTGGAAGGGGGAGCAGGAAGGATTCGGGATGGTCATCGTCGAGGCGATGGCATACGGCCTTCCGATCGTGGCGTCGCGCAGCGGAGGGATTCCCGACATCATTCGGGACGGGGAGAACGGACTGCTCGTCCCCGAGCGGGACGTGCCGGGGCTTGCAGGCGCCGTGGTGCGTCTGCTCGACGACGCGGATCTCGCGCTACGTCTCGCCACGGCGGCACGCGACGATGTGCGTCATCGGTTTGCACCAGCCCGGATCGCCACTGCCTTCGACACTGTGTATCGCCGGGCGGCGCTCTCGCCGGCCTCAGCTTCCACTTCCTGACTCTCATGTTCTCGCGCCTCACTGCCCGCTTCCCGACCGCAACAGCCTCCGCCATCTACGTCGTGGCGACGGCCCTCGCGTATCTGCCACTGCTCGCGGGAAAGGTCCTCCTGCCGCCGGGGAGCGACCAGCGTGATGGGTACGCGTTCCGCTCGTTCGCCGCGGACTACGAGAAGGCGTTCGGCGCGGTCCCGGGCTGGTATCCGCACATCTTCGGCGGCATGCCGTACTCGGCGAACACCGCGCACGGAGACACTTTTTTCCCAACGGCACTGCTGCGGCTGATCTTCCCCGTGGACGTCGGCATGGCGCTCGGTTTCCTCGTCTTCACGGCGCTCGCGGGGATCTTCGCGTTCATCTTCCTTCGCGCGGTGAGGTTGTCGTGGGCCGCGGCCTTCGTCGGCGGTGCGGCGTACATGTTCAGCGGGCAGGTCATGTCGATGGCCAGTCCAGGCCACGACGGAAAGCTGTTCGTCAGCGCGCTGCTGCCGCTGGCGCTGGCGTTCCTGTACCGCGCGACCGCCCATCGAGACTGGCGCCAGTACGTGTACTTCGGCGTCACCGCCGGGTTCTCGCTGCTCTCCCCGCATTTCCAGATGACGTACTACCTGCTCATGGCCGCCGGGTTCTTCTGGGCGTTCATGGTCTTCTTCAGCGATGAGAAGGCGGGTGCGGCGCCGTGGTGGCGGTCGGCTCTTTTGTTCGGCGGGGGACTGGCCATTGGCGTCGGGATCGCCGCCATCCAGCTCGCGCCCTTCGCGCACTACCTCCCATTCTCGCCGCGCGGCGTCGCCGGAAGCACGAGCACAGGCTGGGAGTACGCGATTGGCTGGTCGATGCCGCCCGAAGAGATCGTCAACAGTGTGTGGCCTGCATTCTCCGGAATGCTCGACAACTACTGGGGGCGGAACCAGTTCAAGCTCCACAGCGAATACTTCGGCGCGGGGGCCGTGCTCCTGGCGTTGCTCTCGTTCCGCCTCACGAGCCACCGGCGGATGTCCTGGTTCTTCATCTTCCTTGCGGCCTACGGAACGCTCTTCGCGTTCGGCGGCTTCACGCCGTTCTATCACATCCCGTACAACGTGCTGCCGCTGATCAAGGGAACGCGCGCGGTGTCGATGATCTATACCCTGACATCGTTCAGCATCGCCGTCCTTGCGGCGTTCGGCACGCAGTGGCTCGCGTCGCGCGCGACGGTCGTCCGGGTGACGGGGAAGGGGTCACGGGAAACGACACTTTCGGATCGCGCGATCATGGGCGTGCCCCGCCCGGTCGCGATCGGTGTCATGGTGATGGGCGGCTTCGCATTGCTCGCTGCCGTGGGCGCGTGGCGACCGCTGATGGAGAGCTTCGTGAGCTCGAGCCGATACTCGAACGGCGCGTGCTACGCCAACATCACGGCATGCGTCGACCGGAGCTATCCCGCGTTCATCGCCGACGCCTTCCGCGTGCTCATCTTCGGCGTAGGGGTCGCGGCGATGACGCTGGTAACGGTGCGGCGTCGCTGGAGCTCCGAGGCATGGGCGCTCGCCGTCGCCGCAATCGTCCTCATCGACCTGTACACGGTGGAGCGCCGGTATCTCCGGTTCAGTCCGCGCGCTTCCATCGCACTCGCCGCGGACGAAGTCGTCCAGACCCTGCAGCGCGATTCGTCCCTGTTCCGCGTGCTTCCGCTGCACGGCGGATACATGGCGAACAACTACCTGATGACGCACCGCCTGCGCACCGCGCTGGGCTACAACGGCCAGGAAATCCATCGCTACGATGAGTTGCTCGGTGGCAAGAACGTCTGGACGACGGGCCAATGGCGCGACGCGGCAAACCCGAATCTCTGGACGCTGCTCGGTGTGAAGTACGTCATCCTGCCGGAGTCGGTCACCGCCCCGAGCATCGAGCGCGTGGCGGGGCCGCTTCGCGCGCACGAGGGTGGCCCGGCGTGGGTATACCGTGTCGTCGATGCGGCGCCGTACGCGTTCCTCGTGCGCGACGCGCTCAAGGTGGCGCAGGGCGACGAGCAGGTCATCGCGACGGTGTTGAATCCACGTTTCGATCCGCGCCGTCTGCTGCTGCTGCCCGGCGACGCGCCGGTGGGCCGGGATTCGTTGACACAACTCCCGTCGCCGGTAGAGCTCCCGACGACGGTGCGTGAGGAGCGCGCCGGGCGCATCGAGGTGTCGCTTCCGACGCCGCCGACCGATTCGATGTACCTCTTCGTCGCCGAGAACTGGTTCCCGTACTGGCACGCGACCGTCGATGGCAGGTCCGCTCCGGTCGTGCGGGCGCAGGGATCGATGATGGCGGTGCGCGTCCCGGCCGGCGCACGCTCCGTCGTGCTCGAGTACCGGTCCGACAGCTATGCCACGGGAAAGACGATCACGATCATCACGATCCTCGGCGTCGTCGCGCTCATCATCGCGACCTCGGTGCTGGCGCGGCGTCGGACGTCGCATCTCCCGGTTCCCGCGGGAGCAGCGGCCTGAACGGCGTGCACCCCCGCCGCGCCGCGATGCCCGGGGTTCGAATCCGCTCCCACGCTCCAGCCGCTTAGGTGTTCGACCAACGACCAAAGACCAAAGCCCAGAGCCTAACGGCCAACGACCGGTGTTGGCGATTCCGCATGGCCTCGTATGCTCAGCGGAGGACGGTCGTTGGCTGTTAGGCTCTGGGCTCCAGGCTCTGGTCGTTGGCTTCGGACGGGGAGCAGGAAACGGACAGGGCCGCTCGACACCACCGTACTTGTCGATACTCCATTGCGGTGGTTGCTTACAGGCTGCGTCGGGGGGCCTGCTCGCCCGGCGTTCCTTCCGCTCGCCCAATCGCGCACTCAGTGGGGTTCTCCATGCGTTCACCCGTCCGCATCGCGCTCGCTTCCATCCTTGGCGTTACCGCGGTCGCCGGCGCGCAGCCGCAGCCGACGCCCGCGATGAACCGCAGCGCCACCGCCGCGGCGCCTGCATCGTCGGCGCGCGCCCGCGCGTTCCAGCCCGCCGACCTGTACAGGATGTCCGTGCTCAGTACGCCGGCCATGTCGCCCGACGGCAGGCTCGTCGCGTTCACCGTCACGACGATGGTCGAGGCGGACAACAAGCGTCACCGGGAAATCTGGGTCGTCCCCGCGGCCGGGGGCGAAGCGGTTCGCTACACCTCGCCGAGCACCGAGAGCACGAATCCGCGCTTCTCGCGCGATGGCAAGCTCCTGCTCTTCACCTCGCAGCGGCCCGGCGGGAAAGGCACCACGTGGGCGCTGCGCATGGACCGGCCCGGCGGGGAAGCGTTTCAGCCGGACAGCGCCGAGCTCGATCCCGAGGGTGTGCGCCCGCGCGACGGGCGATTCGTCCTCACGACCACCGCGGTACCGCGTGACAGCGCCGGGCGCGATTCCACCGGACGTGACTCGGCGGGCGTCGCTGATCCGTTCGGTCGGATGCAGGCGACGGCGCGGCCGCCGTTCGGTGCGATCACACGCCCGCTGGATGCGCGGCGCTTCGACGGCCGCCACATCGTCGATGTCGGCTTCAAGTCCAACAACGCCGGATATGTCCCGAACCGGCGCACCGCGCCGGAGCCGCCGCGCCCTGGCCAGATCTGGATGCAGCCGCGTGGCGGCACGAAGAAGCAGCTGACGAACACGGTCTACTCGCACCGGAACGTCACCGTCTCGCCTGACGGGCAGTGGATCGCCTTCGTCGCCGATGCGCGGCTGCGCTCGGACAGCGCCGTCAACGCGGAGCGGGATTCGATCGCGCTGCTCGCGTACGACAAGGCGCGCGAGGACGCCGATGTGAATTCCTCGGACATCTTCGTCCTGCCGATCGCCGGCGGCACACCACGCCGCATCGAGCTGCCCGGCACGGAATCGAATCTCGGCTGGTCACCCGATGGAAAGCTGCTGTCGTTCGTCTCGCAGCCGACGCGTACGACCAACTCCAGCCTCTTCGTCATGGAGCCCGCGACTGGCCGCCCGCGCAGCCTCACCGGCACATGGCAGTACGAGCCGGACGGCTACGCATGGACGTCCGCGGGCGAGATCGTGATGAACGCGACGATCGGCGGCCGCACGGCGCTGTATCGGGTGTCCCCGTCGCGCCCGGGCATGCGTGAGGTGCTCGCGGGGCGCCGCGTGATGAACGGCTTCAGCTACGACAGCGCAGTGCGCCGGGTCGCGTACGTCGCGAGCTCGGTGAACGTGCCGACGGAGGTCTACATCGCTGACACCGACGGCCGCAACGAGCGGAAGCTGACGTCGATCAACGAGAAAATCGCGACCGAGATCTCGTTCCCCGACGCCGAGCGGTTCACGTACAAGAGCGTCGGCGATCGCGAGATCGAGGGCTGGCTCATGAAGCCCTACGGCTACCAGGCCGGCCGGAAGTACCCCGTCGTGCTGTACATCCACGGCGGCCCGCACTCGCAGTACAACGAGGCCTGGTTCGACGAGTTCCACAACATCGCCGGCGCCGGGATGTTCGTGCTCTTCACGAATCCGCGCGGTTCCAGCGGGTATGGCCAGGAGTTCACGTTCTCGACCCGTGGCCAGTGGGGTGGAGACGACTATCTCGACCTCATGAAGGCGGTTGACATCGCCGCGATGCGCCCCGATGTGGACTCGACGAAGATGGGTGTCACCGGCGGGTCGTACGGCGGGTTCATGACCGCCTGGATCACGACGAAGACGAACCGTTTCAAGGCGGTGCAGGCCGACCGGATGATCTCGAACTGGACCTCGTGGTACGGCAGCTCGGACGCGCAGGGGCTGACGGAGTTCGAATTCTACGGCAAGCCGTGGGAGAACCCGGCGATGTACGACACGCTCTCACCGATGAAGTTCGTCAGCCGGGTGAAGACGCCGACGCTCATCGTGCAGAGCGAGGAGGATTTTCGGACGCCGATGGCCGATGCGGAGCAGTGGTTCGTCGCGTTGCGGAAACAGAACGTCCCGGTGGAGTTCGTGCGGTATCCGCGATCGACCCACGAGCTGTCGCGCTCGGGTGAGCCATGGCTGCTGGTGGACCGGCTCGGACGGCTGCGTCAGTGGTTCTCGTACTGGCTGCTCGACGTGAAGCCGGGGGACGCCGGACGCATCGCGGCGCCCACTCGCTAGGCTCGCGCTCGCCCGCGCTGATTCCCGCGGGCGAGGGCGGGGAACTCCCGGTCGCACGACGTTAGCCCCCTGTACAGCGGTCGGGAGCCCCGATTTCGGGGCCCCGGGCCGCTTTTCAGGACCACTCCGTAGATTGCGGGGTACCTGTCCGCGTGACGGTTCGGTCCCCCCCGCCGTCCTCGATCAACAATCACCTATTCAGCCAGTTGCCTCGACCGCCCCACGATAACCCGTACGCCGATGCGCCGACGCCGAAAAAAGCGTCGCCATCCCGCGACAAGAAGTCCCGCCCTGCGCGCCGGTCCCGACCCGCGCGTACCTCGCATGCCGCCGCCGCGACCGCACCGGCCTCCGCTGCTCCCGCCCGCAAGAAGCGCCGTTCATCACGCCGTCGTCGCGGGGCCACCGGCCCCAAGACGACGACCGCACGCGTCCAGCTCACGTCGCAGCCGACGAGCCGGAACGCGTACATGGACACCCGCGTCTGGCTCCTCGAGCAGCATGGCCCGGTGTGCGCCTACTGCGACCGCAAGTTCACGGCGCGCGTGATGACGCTCGACCATGTTGCGCCCCGCCGCGGCCAGACGGCCTACGATCGGCGGGACAACCTCGTCCTCGCCTGTCCGGGGTGCAATGCGGCCAAGCGTGACCAGGCGCCACTCGCCTTCCTGCTCGCATCCCGGCCGCGCGCCGCAAGCCTGCTTCGCTACGGAAGCCACCTGAGCTCCGGCCTTCTCGACCTGGCGCGCTCGCTCGTGCCCGGCGCCGCGGCCGCGCATGCGGCGAACGGCAATGGCAACGGCAATGGCAACGGAAATGGCAACGGGAACGGCAAGACGCACCACCACACCGACGACATCGACCTCGAGTCACCCTACGCCGACTGATCCCGCGGTGCCGTGCCCAGGTCAGGGCACCATCGGGATCGATGCCAGCAGGGCGTGGGCGGCGGTGAGTCCGACGAAGGCCGCGAGGACGCGCAGGTAGGACTCGCCCTCCGTTCGCTGGAACGCGCGCCAGATCGCGACCGCGCCGACGAGCACGAGAAGCTTCTGCCCCGTCAGCGCGAAGAGGATCGCGATCGCCGCGACGGCAGCCCATCGCTGTACCGTCGTGAGCGCGTGGAAGCCGCGCGAGCCGTCGAGCTGCCAGATCGGGATGAGGTTGAAGAGGTTCAGGAATCCCGTGAGCTGTGCGATCGCCGCCCAGATCGGTGCGCCCGTCGCCATGAACACCGCATACGCGGCCACCCCCGCTCCGAGGCCCCACACCGGTCCGGCAAGACCGATCTTCGCGTCGGTCAGGCCATCGGTGACATGCTGCTT
Organism: Gemmatimonadaceae bacterium; assembly: GCA_031426115.1. GTDB lineage: Bacteria > Gemmatimonadota > Gemmatimonadetes > Gemmatimonadales > Gemmatimonadaceae > JANPKQ01. The sequence continues at coordinate 19,333 of JANPKQ010000162.1, forward strand.
CAACATCACGAACGCGCCGAGGCCGGGGATGAAGAGCGGCGCGCCCGCGGCGATCCCGAGCCGTCGCAGCATGTGGACGTGGCCCATCTCGTGGATGTAGAGCGAGATCGCGAGACCAGCCGCCAGGGGCCACCCGAACTGCGTCCAGTAGTAGCCGAAGAAGGCGAACATTGAGAAGAACGTCTTCGCCTTCGTGAGGCCGAGCAGGAGGAACTTGAACTTGCCGAAAGCGAAGAGAAGGACCGCGATGCCGCCCGCGGCGCCCTGCTTCCACCACGGGTGCTCGCCGGACCGCGGCTCGGCTCCAGCGGGTGCACCGCCGTTCAGGCACTCGGTAAGTGTCGCGATTCGCTCCTGAATCCGCGGAACCTGGGTCGAGCTCGACGGAAGCATCTCGAGCGCGCGATACCACGCGGCGCGCGCCCCTTCGAGGTCACCGTCGGACGCAAGCTGATCGGCGTTCGCGGCGAGCTCCTTCAATGCGTTGGAGTGCACCAGCGTATGGCACGCCGGGCAACTCAGTACCGTGTGCGCGAGCTCGGTCCGGCAGCGTGCGCAGGTAGCGGCGCTGGTGTCGCCGGGGGAGACGGCGGTCACTCGCTACGCAGCGGCGGGTGCGCGTTCGCTTCCGACCTTGAACGGACCGGTGATCGAGTGTTCCACGCGTCGCGTCATGTTCCAGGCCTGGTGCATCCCGAACCCGATGATCGCCGCGCTGATGAGTCCCGACGGCATCGAGCCGAGGATCACGACGACCGGCAGTGCGAGGATGAACAGCAGCCCGCCGCCGAAGGCGAGCGCAATGCCCCCGCCTCCGAGCTGCTTCGCCGTCGCGCCAGTTGGTTCGTCGGCGTTCGGGTCATCTCCGACCGCGGCATCGGGGTCGGTGGCGGCGACGTCCGTCGCCGACGCCGGATCAACGGCGTCCGCGGCGAGGGCCGAATCGGCCGCAGCATCTTCGCCCGACCCGTCATTACCGGCGCCCAGCGCGAACGGCGTGTAGGCAAGGGCCACCGCGAAATAGGTGAGCCCCGCGGCGAGGAGCTGATAGCGTCGCCCACCGCGGCCGGCCGCCGCGCCGCGAATCGCGTATCCCACCATGAACCCGATGAGGATCGCGACGTAGCCGATCTCGAGGTTCAGGTATTCCATCACGCTGTAGTAGATGACTGCGCCGGCGATCGCCGCGCCGAGTCCGGCGAGCACGACCTTGACCATGCCGCCCTTCGCACCAGCCGCCCCGCCGCCGCTCGCGCGTTCGACACCCTGCTTGCACGTCGAGCAGACCGTTGCGCCATCGACGTCGTAGTAGTACATGCGAATCGACGCGCTGCACGCGCTGCAAACCGGCGCCCCAGCAGCCGCATCGGCGGCGGACGGATCAACGGCGCGGTCGAACTGGAGATCATCGGCGCCGGAGCGCGTACTCGAATCGGCAGACATCGGCGACTCCCTGGGAGCGGGGGCCTGCATGAAAGGTGGGTGCGACGGGACACGGTTCCGTCCCGGTCAACGATCCGCATCTCATGACAGACGACCCGCCGCCAGTCGGCGTTTCGCCGTTGGCGACGCCGGACCGACCGTCCTAGAGGGGAGGGGCAGCCTCGCCGGAGGCAGGCTCGCTGCGGCTGGTTGCGCGGTGCACCACCGGCGCGTCGCCGATTGCAGCACTCCTGGTGGCACCCGGACTCTCCGTCTTCCGGCTCTCGTCGAAGCTGAAGAGGGTGTCGAGCTTCGTAAGCACGAAGAGCGTCTTCAGGTCGTCATCGAGATTCACCAGCGTCAGGGAGCCGTTGACCTGGGCCACCAGCTTCGAGACCGCGACGAGGACACCGAGCCCGGAGCTGTCCACATAGCGCGAGCGCCCGAAGTCGAGTCGGAATCGGCACTCGCCGCGCGCGAGCTCATCGAGCACCAACCGCTTCAACACCTGACGGTTCCCGACGACGAGGTGGTCATCGATGGTGATGACGACCGTGTCTCCGTGTTTCGCGATGGGGAAGCTCATGGCGCAGTCGCTTGCGAGAGGGCCGGCGGTGGAATCCGGGAAGCAGAGGGCGTCGCGCCGCCGTGGCCATACAATGCGCCGCCGTGGCGGCAACGACAAGACCCTCCGGCGCGGTCAGCGCTCTCAGCGATAACCGGCGGCCTGCATGGCGAACAGCTCGGCATAGAGTCCCCCGGTACGAACCAGTTCCTCATGGGTTCCCTCCTCGACGACGCGGCCGCCGGCGAGCACAACGATTCGATCCGCCATGCGCACGGTCGAGAATCGGTGCGAGATGAGGACTGCGGTCCGGCCAGCCATGAGCTCGGAGAAGCGCAGGAACACTTCGTACTCGGCACGCGCATCCAGCGCCGCGGTTGGCTCGTCGAGGATGAGGACCTGCGCATCCCGCATGTATGCGCGCGCGAGGGCGATCTTCTGCCACTCGCCCCCGCTCAGGTCAACGCCCTCCTCGAACCGCCGGCCAAGCATCTGGCGGTATCCGCCTGGAAGGCGCGGCAGCAGCGAAGTCGCGAGCGACTGTTCGGCAGCGGTCCGAAGCGCGGTGGGGAGATCCACAGGGAGGGATGTCGGGGAGCCGTTTCCGGATGTCGGTGAGCCGGCGCCGCCACGTTCGTCCGCAGCGGGGCTCGCGTCGTCGGAAAGTGCGATGGTCGCATCCAGGTATGCTTGCGTCGTCGCTATCTCACCGACGCCGATGTTCTCATCGAACCGCATGTCGAATCGCACGAAATCCTGGAAGATCACCCCTATGGTCTGGCGCAGGGACCCGAGGTCGTAGTCGCGAAGATCCACGCCTTCCAGCGTGATGGATCCCTCGGTCGGCTCGTAAAGACGCGCAAGCAGCTTCGTCAGCGTGGTTTTTCCTGCGCCGTTCTCACCGACGAGGGCGATGCGTTCGCCGGGGCGGAGGATGAAGCTGACATGACGTACTGCCCACCGGTCGCTCCCGGGATACCGGAAGCCAACATCCGTGAAGACGAATCCTTCGCGCAACGGCCGCGGTACCGTCGGTGCGTTCGGCCTCGATGCGATGGTGGGCTTCATTTCGAAGAAGATGAACAGGTCCCGCAGGTAGAGCGCTCCTTCGTGGATCCCGCTGGCGGACATGAGGAGCCGCTGGATGAGGTCGCGGCTCCGCGCGAACGAGCCCGCGAGAAAGGTCAGCGAGCCGATGCTGATCTCTCCCTGCACGGTGCGCGCGAGGATAATGGCGTACGCGCCGTAGTATCCGATGGTCCCGACGATGGAGAGAGCCGTGCCCACGACCGCGCGTCGCACCGAGAGGTCCTTGTTCTCTCCGTAGAACCGGTCGGCGAGGGTCCTGTACCGGTCCGCCAGCCACGGCGCGAGACCGAACATCTGGACCTCCTTCGCGGTGTCATCGCTGGCGCCGACGAACCGCAGGTAGTCCAGCATCCGCCGCTCGGGCGTCCTGCGAAAGAGCAGGGAATAGCCGAGCGCCGCGAAGTGTGTCTCGCCGAGGAAGCTCGGGAGGACGGCGAACACGAGCAGCAGCATCAGCCACGGGATGAACGTGACGAGGGCAACCGCGAGCGTGATGAGCGTCAGCGCGTCCTGCGCCATGCCGAGGAGTGCCGTGAGCAGTCCAATCCTCCCGACGGTCTGGCGGCGCGCGCGTTCGAGGTGATCGTAGAACTCGGGGTCCTCGAACTGCGCCAGGTCGAGGGTCGCGGCGTGGCGCATGAGGCGCACGCTGACGACGTTGGAGAAGAGATCGCCGAGGAGGCTTTCGTACAGCGATGACGCGCGGGCGAGGACGTCGCCGAGGACGACGATGCCGATCTCGAGCGCCACGAGCTCCCACAGGCGGCGGTAGTCCGGGGCGGTGGACAGCGACGCGACGACCACATCGATGATGAGCTTCCCGACCCACAGCATCGCGATCGGAACGAGGGCGCGCGCGAAGCGGAGCACGATCATCGCCGCGGTGTAGCCGCGATGCGTGCCCCAGACCATCTTCACCAATGCGGGCACGTAGCGCAGGGCAGCGACCCGCTCTCTCCACCCCGGCGCAGCAGCGGGTTCGGAGCGTACTGACCGTGTGCCTCGGGGACCATTGCCAGCCATGGTCAAAGCTAACCGTGGCGGGTTGGGTGAAATGCGGCTCTACATCGGGATCATCCTCTTCATCGCCGGCATCGCCCTCTGGCATCGCAGTGAGCGCACGCCGGGGCGCGGGCCCCGATGGCTCGGCCGACTCGGGCTCGGTGGGGGCGCGCTCGGGATCAGCACCCTGGCGATGACACAGTCGGGGCTGGCCTGGACGATCACTTCCATCTGCTTCAGCCTCGTCGCCATCACGCTGCTCGCCTGGGTGATTCTGGACGTCATCCGGCGTTGAACCCGACGGGGCACCGGCGTGTAGGAGGAGGGGTTCGCGGAGGGTGACGCTCGTTCGAAGGAGCGCGTCCTTGGGATAGCGGCTGGCACTCGATTCCCCCCTGTGCCGCCCTCCTTCCCAGCAGACTCTGTCGAGGCCGTAATGCGTCCTGCCATCCTCCTGTCCGGGCTCGTCTTCACCGTCGCCGCCCTCCCCGCCGCGTCGCAGCAGCCGATCTCCATTCCTGCCCCCGATGTGACCGGGCGGATCGAGATCGCCGAGCCTGCGTACGGCGCCTACGTCGGCTCGACGCTCGACATGGCGGCAGCGGTCTGGGCCGCGGGAGCGACGCCGGCGAGCAGCCGATCGGGCCTCCGCTGGCAGTCCAGCGACGTGCTCACGGCGTGGATCACCGAGCAGGGCACGCTGACGCTGTTCAAGCCAGGCCCGGTGACGCTGACTGCCTCGTACGGAAAGATCACGGCGAGCACGACGATCGAAGTGCTCGCGAATCCCACGACGAAGCTCGAAATCACGGGCGATGCACGGGCGGAAGTCCGCGTCGGCACCCCGATTCGCCTCAATACGCGGGTCCTCGCCGCGGGCGGCGAATCCGTCGCTGACGCGCGCGTCAACTATGCGGTCGCTGCCGGTGACCTGCTGCGCGACCCGATGGCGGCATCGATCACCGACGATGGCATTTTCACCGCGAGCCAGCCAGGCGTCTACACGATCATCGCCGAGTTCGGCGGAGTAGCCGACCACCTCACGATGCTCATCGGCCAGCCTGGTGTCGTGCCGACGCCGGCGGGCGATGATGTCCGCAGCGTCGTCATCGATGCGGGCAACTACGCGGCCTTCGTCGGAACGACGATCCCGCTCACCGCGCGCGTGATGCGGAAGGGCGAGAAGGAGCCGGTGGCATCGCCGCGCCTCCACTGGCGCACGAGCAACGACGACGTCGCCTGGGTGGCCTCGAACGGCGTCGTCGTGTTCGAGGGACCGGGCCGCGTGAACATCTCGGTCGAGCACGGAACACGGGTGGCGTCGCACACCTTCTTCGTGAGCCGCAATCCCGCGGCAAAGCTGGTCCTCACGACCAACGTGAAAGTTGTGTCTCCCGGCGACACCGTCCCGTTGAAGACCCAGGTGTGGGCGCGCGGCGGCGAGCCAGTGCGCGGGGCGCGAATCAATTACGGTGTCATCGCGCGGAGCGCCGAGGCGCTCGGCGGGGCGACGGTGCTCGAGGACGGCCGGTTCGTGGCGTCGCGGACGGGGGTCTACACGATCGTGGCGGAGTTCGGCGGGCTGGCGGACACGAGGACGATCATGGTGCAGCCGCGAATGTCAGCAGGCCGGGCGCAGCACTAGCCTTGAAGGTGGACCGCCGCAGCGAGCCGTTGGCTCGCTGCGGCGGTTTTCCATTTCATGCCAGCTGGGAGCAACTGCACCTGCGGAAAACCGGGTGGGAAGGGCGTTGAGGGCCAGGGCGTCGACAGCGGCATCAGCAAGACTGAACGGCGGCGTTGGGTACGTAGAAAGAGGGGCGTAAACTCCGTCAACGCCGTGAAACGGTTTACCGCGTTTGGCGCCGCGCACCCTTGTCGCCGTTGACGGAGTTCACGCCGTTTCGTTCTACGTACGCTTTCACGCCCTTCAGTTTTGCCGATGCCGCTGTCGACGCCTTGCATCAGTTCCGCCCCGTCAGTTCCGCCCTTTATCACCGGCCGTCAGCGAACAGTCTCTCGCCTCGCCGAGCCAAGATCCCCAACTGGCGACACCCCAGCCGCCGCCCGCTTGATCTCCTGATACGCCATCGCCCTGAGCTTCGAGATGCGCATCACCATCGGTGGATGCGTCGCGAGCGTATCGGCGAGCCAGCCTTCGCGCCGGCTCACGGCGCGGCCGAGTGGATCGGCGATGCAGAGGTGCGCGCAGGCCCCCTTGATCGACGTCGTCGGTGCGTGCTCGCGCTCGATCTTTTCCAGGGCTCGGGCAAGGGCGAGCGGGTTGCGCGTGAATTGCGCTGACATCGCGTCGGCCAGATACTCGCGCTTCCGGCTGACGCCGAGGGCGAGGAGGCGAGTGATCAGCGGGGCGAGCAGCCAGCTCAGGAGCCAGATAGCGAGCAGCACGAGCACCAGCGGGCTGCCCTTCTTGCCGCGCGACCTGCCGGCGCCCGACAGGAAGCGGCCGGAGCGCAGCATGCGCCCGAAGCCGTCGGAGACGAGGGCGATGGTACCGACGAGGCTCGCGAGGAGCGTCATCAGCTGGACATCGAGGTTCTTGATGTGGCCCATCTCGTGGCCGATCACCGCCTGTAGCTCGTCGCGATCGCAGATGCGAAGCAGCCCGTCGGTGACGGCAATGATTGCCGATTGCGGATCGCGGCCCGTCGCGAAGGCGTTGGGGTCGGCGTCGCGCACGAGGTAGACCTTCGGCCGAGGGACGCCGGAGGCAATCGCCATCTCATCGACGACGTTGAGGAGCTGCCGCTCCTCGGGTGTGCGCGCGGCGGTCAGCTCCTGTGCGCCGGTCGCCCAGAGCACCTGCGAGGCGCCGGTCTTCCAGGCGTGCCACGTCATGCCGGCGCCGACTGCCGTCATGACCATCCCGAACCATGGAAAGAGGTGGCGGTACTCTCCCCGCGCGGCGTGCTGGGTGCCGAGGTAGAGAATCCAATCCCCGCCGAAGCCGAGCCACGCAAAGAACGCAATGAAGCCCAGCACCAGCCAGCGCGAACGTCGGCGGTTGGCTTCCTGCTCGGCGAAAAGGTTCGCCGACTGGCTCACGCGCGCGAGCGGTCGGTCGGCTTCATCGTGAGGTCGACCTTCGGCAATGCGCGCTCGGCGGCGTCCGTGATCTCCCACAGCTCGACCGGCGACGCGTTCGCCATCCCGGCAACGAAGTTCGTCGGGAACTGGGCCTGCTTCGTGTTGTACAGCGTCGCGGTGTCGTTGTAGAGCTGCCGGGCGAAGGAGATCTTGTTCTCCGTCGAGGTGAGCTCTTCCTGGAGTTGAGCGACGTTGCCGGTCGCCTTGAGCGTCGGGTACGCCTCGACGACAGCCAGAAGACGCCCGAGGGCGCCGGAGAGCTGGGATTCCGCGGCAGCCGTCTGCGCGACCGTCGAGTTTCCGCGCTCGATCGAGATCGCCTGATTTCGCGCCGTGACGACGGCGTCGAGCGTGCCGCGCTCGAACTCCATCGCGCCCTTGACCGTCTCGACGAGGTTCGGAATCAGGTCGTGACGGCGCTTGAGCTGCACGTCGATCTGCTTCCACGCGTTGGCCACCTGATTCTTGAGACTGATCAGCGCGTTATAGGCGCCGATGAGCCAGGAGACGGCGGCGATGACGAGAAGGGCAAGGATGAGGACGATCATTCGGGCTCCGGTGAATCGGCGCGATCACTGCGCGACGAGAATGGGCGGCGCGCGGCGGGAACGTGTGGCGGGCCACCGGAAAAGACGAGTGGGACGAAGGCGTGTAACCCTCGTCCCACTCGTCTGCTGCGGCGTCGCGATCAGCGCGGCGGCTGTGCGTTCTGCTGCAGCTTCTTCGCCTTGCGCTCCTTCATCTTGTCCATCACCCACGTCTGGGGAATGAGGAAGAGCGGAGTGAGGAAGACCCCGAGCAGGGTGTTCAGCCAGATCAGCGCGATGTAGAACGCGATGAGGCCGAGTCCGACCCAGAGCGTTCCCAACGGCCCATGTGTTTCCACGACGCAGTCTCCGATGGATTGTTGCGGGAATAGTGCACCGGGCGGCTGGCGAAATGGAAGCCCTCCAGCGCGTGCGATGGCGACAACCGGGCTGTACCTTGCGGACATGGTGACGGCCCGGCTCCTGGCGCATGACGACGGAGTGCTGTCCGCGATTCGCGAGACCCTTGCGGCGACAACGCGGCCCCTTGTTCTTGCGGTGTCTGGCGGCATCGATTCGATGGTGCTGCTCGATGCCGCGGCGCGCGTCGGTCGGCGCCGGATCGCGATGGTGGCCACCTACGACCACCGGTCCGGATCACACGCTGCTGCGGCGGTGGAGCTCGTGCATCATGCCGCGTCCGCACGCGGGCTTCCGATCGCCATCGGACGGGGGCCAGCACCACTCCGCACGGAGGCGGCGTGGCGGACGGCGCGCTGGGCGTTCCTGAATGGCACCGCCGCCAGCGCTGGCGCCGAAGTCGTGACGGCGCACACGCTCGATGACCAGCTCGAGACGGTGTGCATGCGAGTGCTCCGCGGCGCGGGCGCCCGCGGCCTCGCCGCACTGCTTGCTCCCTCCTCGATCCACCGGCCCTTTCTCACCCTGCGTCGTGCAGACCTGAAAGGCTACGCACGGCGACATCGCGTGGACTGGCTCGAGGATCCGACCAACGCATCGCGCGCATTCCTCCGCAACCGCATCCGCAGGGATCTCCTCCCCGCGATCGCGCGAGTGGACCCCGATTTCGCCCCGGCGATGCTCGCATTGTCGCGCGAGGCCGCACACCTGCGCCGGGCTGCCGACACTGTCGCCGCGCAACTCGCGACGCGGAACGAGCGTGGCGGTGTGTCGGTCGATGCGGCGCTGCTGCGGGAGATGTCGGAGGGCTCGCTGCGGCTGCTCGTCCCGCCGGTCGCGGCGCGCGCCGGAATCGTCCTCGACCGGCGCGGAACTACACGCCTCGCCGCGTTTATATTGGAGGGCAGGAACGGCGGACGGATCCAGCTGTCCGGTGGGGCCGAGGCGATGCTTACTCGCGGCGCGCTCGTCATCCGACGGACACCCGCGATGCGTCGTCCGGCAGATGAGTTGCCGCTCGATGTGGTCGGCATCACCGGAGCGTGGCGCTTTCGTAAGGTTCGCGATGTCGCCGCGGACGATCTGTGGACGGCGGAGTTGCCGGCGGACGGCCGTCTGACGGTGCGCCCGTGGCGCCCTGGCGACCGGATGCGAGCCGCAGGGGCATCGGCGGCACGGCGTGTGAAGAGGTTCTTCGGTGATGCAGGTATCGCGGGCCCCGATCGCGAGGGCTGGCCCGTCGTGCTCGTGGATGGGGAGATCGTCTGGATTCCCGGAGTGCGCCGCAGCGACGCGGCAACCGACCGGTCCGGCAGGCCGGTTCTGCGATATCGCTGTGAACGCAACGACGTCTGATCCGCGCCTCGCGGGTCGGTCCCTCCGCAGGATTGCCTTCGATGAGGCGCAGATCGCCGATCGCGTACGGGCGCTGGGCGAGGAGATCACCCGGGCCTACCCTGACGGCGACCTGCTCGTCCTCGGGCTCCTCAAGGGGAGCTTCATCTTCCTCAGCGATCTGGTTCGCCAGATCACCCGGCCCCTTCAGGTCGATTTCGTCGTCGCCTCGAGCTACGGCGACGCCACCGAATCCAGCGGCACGGTCAACCTCGTATATGATCCTGAAACAAGAATCGAGGGTAAACACATTCTACTGGTGGAGGACATCGTCGATTCCGGCCGGACGCTGAACCGCCTGATGGACCTCCTGAGCGAACGGAAGCCGCGGTCGCTGGATGTCTGCGCGCTGCTTCACAAGCACATCGCGGTCGAGCTCCGGTACCCGACCGCGTTCATCGGGTTCACCGCGCCGAACGAGTTCCTAGTAGGTTATGGGCTGGATCACGCGGAGAATTTCCGCCATTTGCCGTACATAGCGAGCTTGCAGTAAATGCCATCACTGACGCCAGGAAACACTCCGCCACAGCGGAACGCGAAGGGCCCGGCCGGCTGGGCGGGGCGCTCGAAGGCTCTCTCCTTCTGGGCGCTCGTCATCCTCGTGCCGCTCATCTTCCTCCGCCTGTCCGGAAGCGGTCGCGAGCAGACGCCCGAGGTCGACTACAGCTTCTACGACGCGGAGCTGGCGAAGGACAACATCGCAAAGGTGACCATCCAGGGCCGCAAGGTCATCGGCGAATTCCGCAGCAGGGTCGCGATCGAGGGCAAGGAAGCGCAGAAGTTTTCGACGCTCCTGCCGATCGATAATTCCGACGCCGAGATGACCAGGCTGCGGGACAAGAAAGTCGAGATCAAGGCGCGGGATGAGGGACTCACCTTCACGTCGTTCCTCATTGCGTTCGCCCCGTACCTGCTCATCATCGCGTTCTGGATCTTCATCTTCCGGCAGATGCAGGCCGGCGGGGCGAAGGCGTTCTCGTTCGGCAAGTCGAAGGCGAAGCTCCTTACCGGCGACACGCCGAAGCTGACCTTCGCCGATGTCGCGGGTGCGGATGAGGCGAAGGAGGAGCTCGAGGAGATCATCGAGTTCCTGAAGGATCCGCAGAAGTTCACGAAGCTCGGCGGCCGGCTTCCGAAGGGTGCACTGCTTATCGGCCCGCCGGGCACCGGCAAGACGCTCCTCGCCAAGGCGGTTGCCGGCGAGGCGGGACGCCCGTTCTTCTCGATGTCGGGGTCCGACTTCGTCGAGATGTTCGTTGGCGTCGGCGCGAGCCGCGTGCGCGACCTCTTCGAGCAGGGCAAGGCGCACGCGCCGTGCATCATCTTCATCGACGAGATCGACGCCGTCGGCCGCCATCGCGGCGCCGGGCTTGGCGGCGGCCACGATGAACGCGAGCAGACGCTCAACCAGTTGCTCGTCGAGATGGACGGCTTCGAGTCCAACGACGGCGTCATCCTCATCGCCGCGACCAACCGACCTGACGTCCTTGACCCGGCGCTGCTGCGGCCGGGCCGCTTCGACCGCCAGATCGTCGTTCCGGCGCCGGATCTCAAGGGCCGCGAGGGAATCCTCCGCGTCCACGTGCGGAAGGTCCCGCTCTCCGACGATGTGCAGATCAACACCCTCGCGCGTGGTACGCCGGGGATGGCGGGTGCCGATCTCGCGAACCTCGTCAACGAGGCAGCGCTTCTCGCGGCGCGCCGCGGGCGCGAGAAGGTGCACATGGCCGACTTCGAGGACGCGAAGGACAAGGTCATGCTCGGCGCCGAGCGGAAGTCGATGGTCATGAAGGATGAGGAGCGACGCCTCACGGCCTATCACGAGGGCGGCCACGCCGTCTGCGCGATCAAGACCAAGGGCGTCGATCCGCTGCACAAGGTCACGATCATTCCGCGCGGCCGCGCGCTCGGTCTCGCCTTCACGCTGCCGGAAGATGACCGCGTGTCGGTGACGCGCGAGCAGCTCGAGGCACGCCTCGTCATGGCGTACGGTGGCCGGGTCGCCGAGGAGCTCATCTTCGGGCGCGATCGCGTCACCACCGGTGCCGCCAGCGACATCCAGCAGGCAACCGGGCTCGCTCGCCGGTACGTGTCGCAGTGGGGGTTGTCCGACGCGATCGGGCCGATCCTCGTCGGTGACAACGAGCAGGAAGTCTTCCTCGGCCGCGAGCTGCAGCACCGGCGCGAAGTATCGGAGAAGACCGCCCAGCTCGTCGATACCGAAGTGGCGCGCGTCATCAAGGAAGCGTATTCGCGTGCGACCGAGACGCTGCGCGCGAATCTCGATCTGCTGCACAAGGTCGCGACGACGCTGCTCGAACGGGAAACGCTGACCGGCGACGAGATCCGCGTGCTGGCCGCCGGGGGCACGCTGCCCCCGCGCATCAGCGAGTTGCCGCCGGCGCCGCTCGTCCCCGCGGCGACGCCCAAGGCGGCACCGCGCCCGGCGAGTCCGCCACTCCTCGGAGGCCCGGAGGTCGCGCCGGCGTGACGGCCGGCGGACGATTCGCGCCTACACGCCCCGGGGCGGAGCGATGGCAGCTCCGCGACCGGGTGCTGGAAGTAGACCGTCCGCGCATTCTTGGCATCATCAACGTTACCCCCGACAGCTTCAGCGACGGGGGTAACTTTTTTTCCGCCGACGCGGCCGTCGAGCACGGCGAACGGCTGCTCGCCGAGGGCGCCGACATTCTCGATATTGGCGGGGAATCGACTCGCCCGCAGAATGCCCGCCCCGTCGAAGCGGACGAGGAGATGCGCCGCGTCATTCCGGTGATGAAGGCCCTCCGCGCGCGGCATCCCAAGGCGGTGCTGTCGGTCGATACGGTGAAGGCCGACGTCGCGCGCGCCGCGCTGGACGCCGGCGCCGACATTGTCAACGATGTGTCGGGCTTCCGGCTGGATGTCCGGATGGGAGAAGTTTGCGCGAGCACCGGCGCAGGTGTCATCCTCATGCACTCCCGGGGGAACGTGAGCGACATGGCCCGCTACGAGCACGCGGTGTATGGCAACGATGTGACCGCCGATGTGCTGGCCGAGCTCGATGGCAGTCTGGCCGCGGCGGAGCGCGCCGGGGTCGCGATGGACAACATCGCGCTCGATCCCGGCTTCGGCTTCGGGAAGCGGAGTGAACATTCGCTGACGCTGCTGCGGGAGCTTCCGCGGCTCGTCGCACTCGGCCGCCCGGTCGTCATCGGCGTATCACGAAAGCGGTTCATCGGAGAGCTGAGCAAGGTGACCGACCCCGAACAGCGCGTTCCCGGCACGATCGGGGCGAACCTCATCGCGATGATGCGCGGCGCGCGCCTCTTCCGCGTGCATGATGTCGCGCAGACCCGCCAGGCGCTCGACGTCGCCTGGGCGATCCTCTCCGACCGGCCGAGCTGAGCTTCGATGTTCGACCAGTTCAGGCTCATGGATCCGGGATGGAAGGACATTCTCGAGATCGCGATCGTCGGGTTCGTCCTCTATCGCGTGCTGATGCTGCTGCACGGCACCCGCGCGGTGCAGATGCTCGTCGGCATCGTCGTGCTCGTCTTCACCTACGCCGTCGCCTATGCGGTGAAGCTCACGATGATCACCTACCTGCTCGACAAGGTGTTCACGTACGGCGTCTTCGCGCTCCTCATCATCTTCCAGCCCGAGCTGCGGGCCGCGCTCGCGCACATCGGCCAGGCGCGAGGCGTTGGACGCTTCTTCCGCCGGATGGAATCAAGCGAAGTCGCCGAGGAGATCGTGGATGCCGTCGAGCGGTTAAGCCGCTCGGGCATCGGGGCCATCATCGCGATCGAGCGCGAGACCAACCTCGGCGACCTGCTGCAGTCCGGATCGGAGATGCAGGCGAAGGTGTCGGCCGACCTGCTCGCCACGATCTTCACGCCGTACTCGCCACTGCACGATGGCGCGGTCATCGTCCGCGGCGACACCATCATCGGGGCGGGGTGCATCCTTCCGCTTTCCCAGGCGTCACTCGAGGACCGCTCGCTCGGCACCCGACATCGTGCGGCCCTCGGCCTCACCGAGGAGACGGATGCGCTGGTGATCGTGGTGTCGGAGGAAACGGCGACGATCTCCATCGCGAGCCATGGACGGCTGACGAGGAATTTCACCGTCCAGCAGCTCCGCGACCTGCTCGCCGGGCAGGCACCGCGGCCCGCCGAATCACCGATCCTCGAGTTGCACGGCTGACGGCGGCGGCGCGATGTCGTCGCCGATGAACGCGTCAATGACCTGTCGCGATGGCGAGCGGCTCGGTGACGACCGGCGTGCAGCGCTGTGGGCCGGCGGGCTGCTCGCTGCGCTGTATGCGCTGACCGCGGCGCCCGGCGCCACGTGGTGGGACGCGGGGGAGTTTCTCGCGGCGACGCATACGCTCGGCATCCCGCACCCGCCGGGAACACCGCTCTACATCCTCATCGCGCGCGCCTGGTCGGAGCTGTTTGGGTGGGCCGACCTCGCGCCGGTCGTGAACATTCTGTCGGGGGCATGCACCGCGGCGGCGGGCGGCCTCGGCGCCCTGCTCATCGCTCGCGCCATGCGCAGTGGTGCCGTCGGCATAGCGGCCGCGGTGTGCGCCGGCGCCATGTCCACGGTGTGGCTGAGTGCGACGGAGGCTGAGGTCTACGGCGCGTCGCTGCTGCTCGCGATGCTGATGGTGTGGAGC
>JANPKQ010000163.1:0-12003 GCA_031426115.1 Gemmatimonadaceae bacterium
CGAAGCCGCAGATGGCTGCTGACGATCCTGGCCACCTGCTTCGCCTGCCTCATTTCTCTTTCGGCGTGCTCGTCGGATTCCGACTCTGCGCCAGCTGCAGCGGATACCGCTGAAGAGAAGCATGAGGAAGGCGAAGCGAACCGCGTGACGCTTACCGAGGCGGCATTCCAGACGGCGAGCATTCGCGTGGAGCCGGTGCGGAGCGCGTCGGGGCCCACGGCCGCGGAGGATCTCGAGGTGCCAGGTCAGGTCGAGTTCGACCCCCGGCGGGTCGCGCTCATCTCGCCCCGTGCGCCGGGCCGTATTGAGCGCCTGCTCGTGGCCGAGGGCGATCGAGTCGAAGCCGGCCAGACGGTGGCGCTGCTGTTCAGTCCCATTCACGTCACCGCTCAGACGGATCTCCTTCAGGCAACACGGCGTGCCCGGCTTCTCGCTGGAACACCTGACGAGCAAGGTGCGAATAGTCTCGCCGAGGCCGCGCGTCGTCGCTTGCGCACGCTTGGCGTAGGGAACGATGAGATCGCGCGACTCGAGGCCGGCGGTGAGCCAGCGCAGTATCTCGCGCTGACCGCCCCCTTCGCTGGCAGCATCATGGAAGCGCAGATCCTTCTCGGTGCCGCTGTGGAATCCGGAGAAGAGGTCTTCAAGATTGCCGACCTGTCCGTCGTTGACGTGGTGGCCGAGGTCCCGGAGCGCGCGCTGCCGCTCGTGCGGGTCGGCCAGGGAGCCTCGATCGGCATCGCTGCGTATCCGACGATGCGCTTCTCCGGTGAGGTCGAGCGTTTGCGCGACGAGCTGAATCCGGAGACGCGCACTGTGCGAGCCATCATTCACGTCTCGAACTCGTCCGCCCGCCTTCGACCAGGCATGTTCGCCACGGTCCGCCTGCTCGTTCCCGCTGCAACCGTCGCACGCGCGACGGGGGTCACAGGCCTGGGCTCGGACCCGGACCTTTTGACGATCCCCGAGAGCGCTGTCGTGACCGACGGTGAGAAGCGTTACGTCTTCGTCGAGGTCGGGACGAGAACCTTCGAACGCCGGGAAGTACAGACGGCGTCGCTCGCCCCACCGGGGTCCGCGACCCCCGGAAGCGATCGTGTGGCCGTGCGCAGTGGGCTCGTCTCCGGCGATCGTGTCGTGATCAATGGTGCCTTCATCCTCAAGTCCGAGCTGGCAAAGGCCGGGCTTGCGGGACATGGGCACTAGGGCGCCTGCATGATAGACAAACTCATTTCATGGGCAGTCCGCCATCGCCTGGCGGTGCTGTTCAGCGTGGCGTTGCTCATTGGCGCCGGCGTGTGGGCTTTGCGGACACTCCGGGTTGAAGCGCTTCCCGACCTGACTGACGTCCAGGTTCAGGTGCTCGTCGAGGCACCGGGACTTTCGCCGGTCGAAGTGGAGCGTCTCATCTCCTTCCCCGTCGAAGTCGCGATGAACGGCCTGCCGGGGGTCACGCAGGTCCGGTCGGTCAGCAAGTACGCGTTCGCATCGGTGACGATCGTGTTCGAGGATGGCGTCGACATCTACTTCGCTCGGACATTGGTGAATGAGCGACTCCAGAGCGCCGCCGGGTCGTTGCCGCCCCAGGCAGAGGCATCGCTGGGTCCACTCGCCGGAGCGATCTCGGAGATCTATCTGTACACCGTGGAGGGCGGCGGATTGGACCTGACGCAGCTCCGAACGGTCCATGACCGGATCGTGCGCTCACAACTCCGCAGCGTCCAGGGCGTGACAGAGGTCAACGCATTCGGTGGGTTTGTCCGACAGGTGCAGGTCACGATCATCCCTGAGCGGCTCGTTGCCTACGGACTCACGCTGCATGACATCGTCGAGGCGGTTGAAGCCGGCAACTCGATCGCCGCGGGCGGTTATCTCGAGCACGGAGACGAGCAATACATCCTCCGCGGACTCGGCCAGGCATCGAGCGCGGAGGATCTCAAGCGTACGGTCATTCGTTCCAGTACATCCGGGGTCCCTGTTCTCATCGGGGACGTCGCGGACGTCCGCTACGGTCCGGAGCTACGGCAGGGAGCAGTCTCGCGTGACGGAACGGGCGAGGTTGTCAGCGGGATCGTCATGATGCGCCGCGGCGAGAATAGCCGTGAGGTCGTGCGCGATGTGCGCGCCCGTGTGGCCGAGATCAATCGCTCGCTCCCCCCCGGCGTCACGGTCAAGCCGTACTACGACCAGACTGAGCTTGTCGCAGGCACCCTCAAGACAGTTCGCACGAACCTGATCGAGGGTGGGTTCCTCGTTGTCGCGATCCTGCTTCTCTTCCTCGGGAATGTTCGCGCGGCACTCATCGTCGCGGCCACGATTCCACTCTCGCTGCTGTTCGCATTCCTCGGAATGCGCTGGCTGGGGCTCTCCGCCAATCTGATGAGCCTTGGCGCCATCGACTTCGGCATGATCGTCGACGGTTCGGTGGTCATGACCGAGCACTACGTGAAGACGCTGCACGGCGACGAGGAGCGGGGCGAGCTTCCGACCGATCGCGCCGGACTGGCTACTCGGCTCATTGCGGCCGGTCGCGATGTGGCGCGACCGATCTTCTTCGGTGTGCTGATCATCCTGCTCGTCTACGTCCCCATTCTCACACTTCAGGGTCTCGAAGGGCGGATGTTCCGGCCAATGGCGATCACCGTCGCAATCGCGTTGTTCGGGAGCCTGCTCCTCGCGCTGGCCTTCATTCCTGCCGCCGCGACGCTGGTATTTCGGAAGGGAGCATCAGAGGCGCGCTATGCTGTCCGGCTTGCCGACTGGATGGACCGACTGTACGCGCCGCTGCTCTCGCGCGCCATCGCGCGACCGATCCTGACCGTCGGCATCGCACTGGCGATCTTCGTTGCGACGCTATTCGTCGTTCCGCTGCTCGGCACCGAGTTTCTGCCGGAACTTGATGAGGGCTCGATCACCATTCAGGCCGTACGCGATCCCAGTGTATCGCTGACACGCTCGATCGACATGCAACGTGAGCTTGAAAAGACCGTGAAGATGTCGCCTGAAGTCACGTCGGTCGTGAGTCGCGTCGGGCGCGCCGAAATTGGCAGTGACCCAATGGGGGTGAACCTCGCGGATATCTTCGTCATGCTGAAGCCGCGGTCTGAGTGGCGGGCGGACCTGTCCAAGGCGGACCTCATCGAGGAGATCGAGCACCGGATCGAGGAAAGAGTCCCGGGCCTCGCTGTCGGGTTCACCCAGCCCATGGCCATGCGCCTCGACGAGCTGATCAGCGGTGTGCGGGCTGACCTCGCCGTGAAGGTGTTCGGGGATGATCCCGACGAGAACCGCGTCGTCGCGGAACGGGTCGCTGGAGTGCTCCGCGGGATTCCGGGCGCAGTCGAGGTACAGGTCGAAGCGACCGAGGGGCAGAGCTACCTGAACGTCACCCTCGATCGCGAAAAGATGGCGCGCTTCGGCATCCCGGTCGCCGAAGTCCAGGAGGCACTGGAGACGGCGGTCGGCGGTCGGCCTGTCTCTCAGGTAGTCGAGGGCAATTACGCTCTTGACGTCATCGTTCAGTATCCAGCGTCACTCCGAACTTCAGTCGAGGCGATCGGGGCAATCACCATCCCCACGCCTCGTGGCGCGCGTATTCCGCTCGCCCAACTGGCGAATATCGCGCTCGAGTCCGGGCCGGTGCAGGTCAGTCGCGAGCGGGCACAGCGACTGGTGGTAGTCTCGTCGAACGTGCGCGACCGCGACCTCGGCGGCTTCGCCGAGGAAGCGCGTGCGGCCATCACGGAGCGTGTCGACCTTCCCGCTGGTGTCTTCCTCACGTACGGTGGCGAATTCGAGAATCAGCAGCGCGCCATGGCCCGACTGCGCTTCGTGGTCCCGATCTCGATCGCGCTCATCGCAGTCCTGCTCTTTGCGTCCCTCCAGTCGTGGATCCTGGCGGGGCTGGTGCTGATCAACCTCCCCTTCGCAGCCGTGGGTGGCATACTTGCGCTGTGGATGCGCGATCTGCACCTGAGTGTCTCGGCGTCGATCGGATTCATCGCGCTCTTTGGTGTGGCGGTGCTCAATGGGCTTGTCCTGTTGACGACCGTGCAGCGAACTCGCGCTCGCGGCTCGACAGCAAGGGATGCGGCGCTCGAGGGTTCGCGCGAGCGGCTCCGTCCCGTTCTGATGACGGCGCTCGTCGCGAGCATCGGCTTCATCCCGGTGGCGATCTCTCACGGCACGGGTGCCGAAGTTCAGCGTCCGCTGGCCACTGTTGTCATTGGTGGGCTGGTCACGTCAACGCTGTTGACGCTCCTTGTACTTCCGACGCTCTACAACTGGATCGTGGGTCGGAAGGAACGGCGCGAAGCCCGGCAGCGTGAGCGCGACCCGCGACCGGAGCCGGAGCTCGCACCGTCGGGGAGCTTCGAGTGAGCGGTGCACACGACCATGAGTCCGGCGGCCACTCCCACGCCGGTCACGCTCATGGGACGCCCGATCGCGCTGCAAATCGAAAGCGGCTCATCGTGGTGCTCGTGCTGTCCGCGGCGTACATGGTTGCGGAGGTTGTGGGCGGGCTGCTCACCAACTCGCTGGCCCTGATCGCAGATGCCGGGCACATGCTCTCCGATGTCGCCGCGCTGGCGCTGAGCCTCTTCGCGATGTGGATCGCGCAGCGTCCGCCGACACCGCAGCGGTCATACGGCTACTACCGAACGGAGATTCTCGCGGCACTGGTCAATGGCGCGACTCTTATAGCGGTCGCCATCTACGTCTTCGTGGAGGCGTACGGTCGGCTTCGGGCACCGCCAGAAGTGCAGGGCGGCTTGATGATGGCGATTGCGGGTGGCGGGCTCGCCATCAATCTGATCGGTCTCTGGATCCTGAGCGCCGGACGAAACGATAGCCTCAACGTCCGCGGAGCCTGGCTCCACGTAGCGACGGATGCCATGGGCAGCCTCGGCGCCATTGTCGGGGGCCTGCTCATCTGGACGATGGGCTGGAACTGGGCCGATCCGGCGGTCTCGGTCCTGATCGGTGTCCTGGTGATCTACTCGTCGTGGAATCTCCTTCGGCAGACCGTGGCTGTGCTTATGGAAGGCGCCCCGGGTCATGTCGATGTGGACGCCGTCCGCGACGCGATGGCAGGCGTGCCCGGGGTAACGGCCGTTCACGATCTGCACGTTTGGTCGATCACGAGCGGCATGGTCAATCTCTCCGGCCACGTCTGCGTTCGCGAAGGGATATCCTCGAGCGGTGTCCTGGCCGAAGTCTGCCGGCGCGTGAGGGAGGGATTCGGAATCGACCACATCACGATCCAGGTCGAGCCCGAGGGATTCACCGAGTCGGCCATTCACGCGTGATTACCGCCATCCCATTGGCTGCGAGCTACAGGAAAGTGCTGCTCCTGGGTGCGCTCGTCCTGATGGGATGCAACTCCGAGATCGGATATGGTGGCCGGTCGAGCCGTGACTGGATTCGGTCACTGAGCGATTCGAGCGCTCGTAGCCGAACGCTGGCTGCGGATGCGCTCGGCAAGATTCTCGAAATCCAGCCGAAATCCCCAAGAGTCGTCCAGGCTCTGATTGGCGCGCTGGCGGATTCAGTCGATGAGGTTCGGATGGCCGCGGCGACTGCCTTGGTGGCCGAGGGGGTTCGTGCGGAGGGGGCGATTCCAGGCGTGCATGCAGCGCTGCACGACAGCGCGCATGCGCAGGTCCGGTCACACGCCGCGATGATTCTCGGAAGCCTGGGTACCAGCGCGGGCGAAGGCGCATTGCCCGCCTTGATAGAGGCGCTCGATGACCCCGATCCGCAGGTCCGATCGTCGGCGGCAGAGGCCCTAGGAAAGTTTGGGCAGGCCGCAGCCTCAGCTGTCCCGACTATCGTCTCGCATCTCAGCGATAGCGCATCGAACGCTCGCCTGAAGATGCTCGAGGCGCTTTTCAACATCCGGGCGCCGGATAGTGTCGTGGTTCCAGCATTCCGGAACGCATTGTCCGACCGGGACGCTTCGATCAGGGCCGCCGCAGCCTACATGCTTGGCGGGATTCGCGCGGCTGCGGCACCGGCACTGGATGCCCTGGTGGTCGTGCTCGGCGACGAGGATCCGACCGTTCGAAGTGCTGCCCTCTTCGCGATCTCCGAGATCGGGCCCGAGGCGCGTCGGGTGCTCCCGCAGATCCGCCGCATGCTGGGGGACCCGGATGACCGGGTTCGCCGACTCGCCGAGGATGCAGTCGCACGCATCGAAGGCCGGGGAGCGCGCTAAGGGTCCGTACCGGCGCCTGCCGTGATTCACCCGGCGTCCGATCGCAGGTACTGGCATGATTTCGCCTACCAGTTCCGAAACACTTCGTCTTCACATCAGGTGGGCCGGGTTCGACCGGCCCCCTGACTTGGGATACCGCATATGTCGACAGATATCTTACGCGCGACGCCGGGATGGACCCGGCAGGAACAGAACTGGAGGCGCTCGTTGGCCATTGAGCCATCCATTCGCGGACTCCCGGCGTCTGCACAGGACGATGTCCTGGCAAGCGAGGCCGCGACGTATGCATTCTGCGCGAAGGCGTGGCACCTCGAGCATGCATTACGCCGGCTGCCGTCCGACGCGACAGTTCACCGACGCTCTGAGGGAGCGGCGCTGCATGACGAGCACGGCGCTCGCATTGCCACAATTCAGAGGACCGGTCGGCGCCTCGTGGTCTGGTCGGTAGGGCTTCTTATTCTCGCCGGAGTGCTCGTCCTTCTCGCACTTCTGGCGAATCGCTAGCAGCTGCTGCGACAGACATGACCAGCCTCGGTATCACCCTCCTGATCCTGGCAGGGATCGCCGCGACTCTGGCGGCGGTAGCGCTTGTCATCCTGTGGAGACATGGTCGAGCCACCGGCTTTCGAACATCGATCGGCGGTGGGACAGCGATCGTCGCGTCCGACACCGGCGTCGTCCCGGCGATCGTGCTTCGCGACCCGAGCCTCGGGCTTCGCGGCAAGCCGGATTACGTTCTCGAGCAGGAGATCGAAAACCGACGGGCCCTCGTGCCGCTGGAGCTCAAACCGACCAGGCGGAGCCGGCGAGTGTACGAGAGCGACACCGTTCAGGTCGGAGCGTACGTGCTCCTGCTTCGAGCGGTCTATGGCGAGCGCGCCGCGCCGTTCGGGTATGTGCGCTATTCGACCGGGACGTTCCGCATCGAGCTGACGTCGGAGCTCGAGCGTCGCGTGAGGGGAATCGTCGCGGCGATTCGCAGTTCGAGGCAGGCAGCCGTGGTCCATCGAAGTCATGCCGTTCCGGCAAGGTGCGCAAACTGCGCAATGCGACGTCACTGCAACGAGTCGCTCGTCTAGCGTTTCACGCGGCCACTCGCAGCGCTGCTCGGTGTGAGCCATTGCCAGGGCACGCGCGAATCCGACGCACTACTGCCGGATTCCTTCACGATTGCCTCACCGCATTCACAGCGGGTATGGAGATATCTCGGCGGCGGGCTCTCAAATCAGCCGCAGATATCTTCGCACTAGCTTGCGCCTACCCCAGACATTTCTGCCTGGGATATCTCCGCTATCGCGGAGCGAGCATCACAACAGCCCGGCTTCGGCGAAGCTCACATAGCGACCACGGCCGAGGATCACATGGTCATGCACTGGTATGTCCAACAAGCGACCAGCCGCGACCAGTTGATCGGTAACGGCTCGATCATCCGCCGATGGCGTCGGATCGCCTGACGGGTGGTTGTGCGACAGAATGACAGCCGCTGCACCTGCGACGATTGCCGCGCAGAACACTTCGCGCGGGTGCACTAGCGACGGCGGGCCACGGGTTCAGTTGCCGTAAAACCGGTTTGCCGGCACCTGGGTTCCTCTCGTCGTTGACGAGACGATTGCCAGGCCGGACGCGGAGGTGCGGAGCGCGCCATTGCCTCGAAGCTTCGCAATGCGCTCCGTCAACATGCCCACGGCGCGACCCGCCGGCGTCTCCCCGAACATCTTCGCGAGCTTCTTCTGCGTGGCGTCGAGGCCAAGCCTGGGCGCCAACAACTCGTCTATGTCTGTCCGCAGCGTCCGAATGAGCAGCTGAAAGTTGCGGTATCCCTCGGGCGCCTTGTTGAACGACTCACAGAAGCTTTCGTTCGCGTCGGTCGGGTTCGGCACGGCGATCTGGCGCGGATGCGCCGCCGCGATCGCCACTTCGATGCGCGCGCAGATGTTGCGCAAGGCTTCGGCCGCGCTCTGCTCTCGCTGATAGTACATCCCGGCCAGCGTCGTCAGGACAATGGAGCGCGGGATGCTGTCCTCGTTCGTCTCGTTCGCGAACAGCTCGTCCCTATGGCGCTTCATAAGCTGAACCACGAGGGCGAGCACCTCCTTCTCGTCGACGGAGAGAGGTTTGGGCAACGGCTCAATCTTCCGTTCAGCCTTGATCAGGCTCGTCCGTGCTTGGTTGAGAAACCAACGGGCGAATCCCTTCGGATTGCTCGACGTCCACGACTGCATCGTCGTGTCCGTAATGAGGATGTTCGTAGGAGTCGGGCTCGCGACGAGCGTGGCGGGAACGATATCGAGGTGGAACTGGCCTGCATACTCGATACGCACGCATCGGCGCATGGGCTTGAGCTTGGGACCATACACGCCGTGCGCGTTCAACCGGCTGTACACGGCATTGTAAAGCGCCATTGGCGAGCCCGCCCAGCGCTCAACCTGGAGTACGAAATCCAAGTCGAATTCATCGTTGCGCTTTGGCTTCACCGTTGTGCCGATCGCTGTGGAACCTTGGGCGTACATCGACGGGCGATACGCCCCTACGCCACTCTCCGGCGCCGAGAGCCAACGACAAACGGCTTCGTAGCTCTCGCGCATCCGCTCGTACTGAGTTGGATCGAGCTGGAGGGACTCAGCGATCTCGCCCAGCAAGTAGTCGAGATCGGACATCGCAGTCAGGGCCAACGCTACAGCCATATCACACCTCGGGAGGTAAACAATGGGCGCCCTCAACGCTGGAACTGGTGCGTCGAAAGCAGCGACGCGGCGCGGTCCTCTCATTCAAGACGCCGCAACTCCTGGAGAAAGGCGACAACATTTCCCCCTGAAAACTTTTCGTCCATGAGCCCGTGGCGGCGCCATGACTCGAGCACGCGCTGCTCGCGGCCCGAAAGCTGTTGCCGGCCTCCACTCCCCCCGCATCCCGGCGTGCCGAATGCGAGGTTGATACCGTTTGCCTCGATTCGCACATGGACGCAGACCGCTGCACCGTCGTCCCGGCGGCGGTTCACCTGCTGGTTGATCTCCGCCGCGTCCGTAATCGGCACGTGCTTGCCGTTGATCGTCAGCGTGACCGTCACGCGTCCCTCCCGCCAGGTGGCCCAAGAAGCATCAGCGTCTCAGAAGTGGCGATGGTCGGGGTCGTCGTCCTCGGCCAAACATTCGACCAGGCATCCTTGACGTGCCCAGCTGGGGCCGCCATTCTGAACCATGGAGAACGGTCCCCATACGTTCTCTAACGATCAAGCTACATCGGCGGGATATGATCGTCAACCTAAAGAGAACATTGTGAAAACGTTCACTTGCGCCCGTTAATATGCGACTAGATGTTGGACAACTCGGCAAGCGCATCACTCAGTTGCGAGAGCTGCATCCCGAGCGGAAATCGCTGAGCGCCCTCGCCGAAGCGGCTGGAATCGCGAAGAGCTACCTGCTCAAGATCGAGCGAGGCGAGGTCGAGAATCCTGGACTCAACACCCTCAACTCGATTGCACGTGCTCTTGGGGTTACGATCGCGGATCTTCTGAGCCCCCTCGAACCAGCCCGGAAGCCGGAGGGGAAGGTTGCTGTGAGCAACGAACGGGAGTTCGCACGCATTGTGGCGTCTGCTCCAAAGTCTCTGAAGGCATTTCTCGACGAGGAGCGCGCGAGCGGCCGTTCGGTTGCAGCCGATGACGTGATCTCGCTGGCGACTGTGAAATTTCGGGGGAAGGCGCCCGGAAGCGTTGATGATTGGCGCCTGCTCTATCTCACTCTGAAGAAAGTCGGGGGTGGCCGGTGAGCGTCCGGCACCAGCGACCTAAGTAAGGAGGACTTTCAGGGGCATGCACCCAAGTGTTCGAGCACTCATTGAGGCCTCGGGCGTCGCGAACGCGTCCGGTGAGGAGGCAATCCGGATCGCAGCCCGAGCCTTGGCAGACAGAGCCCTCGCGATGGGGTGGGAGGGACCGCCGTTTGACATGGACGTGCTGGCATCGATACTCGGTCTGCACGTCGAGCGATCGTACGACTTCACGGACGATCAGGATGCGTGTGTCATGGTTCGCCGCGTGCTCGTAAATGGTCGAAAGCCGCGAGTGCGCCAGCGATCCTCAGTCGCCACGAAGTAGTTCACACGATCTTCCCGGATTACGGCATTGAGCTCGCACGCGTCGGGGTGCTCTGGCGTCGTGAGGGAGATGATTCCGAGGTGGAGCGGCTCTGTCAGACCGGTGCAGCTGAATTGCTTCTGCCCTTCGCTGCCTTTATGCCCCAACTTGCTCAACTAGGCATCTCACTGGAAACGGTCGTCAGTCTCGCGGATTTGTTCAACGCTTCCATTGAAACGACCGTGAGGCGAGTAGTTGAGGTATCGTCCGAACCGCTGGTCATGCTCATGGTGAGGCCAAAGGTTGATCCACCCCTAACGGGGGCATACATCGGGGCGAATGACTGCGTCCATGACCCCAGGGCGGAGCTCGTGGTCGCTTATGCGTCCGCAGGAGAGGCGTGTTCCGCGATAAGGATCGCTACTGGCACGAAGCTGCCTCCGCGGTCGTCCGCAGAGCGAGCGTGGAAACGGGTGTCGCTCGCTGGAAAGTCCGTGGTTATCGAGCGCGCGGTCGAAGACTGGGCGGACATTGGCGAACTAGGGATTTGTTTCTGCGAGGCGATGACACTTCCCAAGGCCTCAACCACCCCGAGTGAGATCGTGTGCTTGATGCGGCTCGGGGAATCCCCGGTTCAGTCACCAATCGGGCGGATGAGCTAGTAGCCGATTGACATGTAGTCACATGTCAGCGTGCACCCATGGACGACAAAGGGGCCCTAGGGGCCCCTTCTTATTACGGCGTTATTGCGGTCGTGCTCTACGTCGACTTTCGAAACACGCGTAAGTCATTGTCCCACAGAGGCGCCGGTCGGAATCGAACCGACGAAAAGCAACTTTGCAGTTCTCCGAAAAGATTGGCAGCCCGTTGCAATTGTCCACTCACCCTGAGTGATGCAGGGGATTCAGTGGCAATGGCGAGCCGTCGGCTTTGCCCACGTGCTCATTTCCTCGCTGCCGGATTTGCCCATGGATTCGCCCAGGGTGGATTCCCACCGGTCGCTGCAACCGTTTGCGACTCCATAACTGACCTCTCCAACGCTACTCGGCGCCGATAGAGCCAGAGGAGACTCAACATCGCAAGCGGGATGATTACGTCACCAAAGAACATTGCAAACCCCCAGTTACCCGGCGTCGTATTCCTGTACCTCACGTATTCTGCGATGTGAACTGACGCGGCGCCGAGCGCAAACACGCACACCGGAATGAGTACGGCGACCTGGAAATCATCGCGATACCACAGGCACATCAAGCCAACGATGCCGAATCCAAGGTGGTAGAACGCGAGTTCGAGCTGGAAGGGGCTGCCCGTATCCCAACCGACCGAGGCAGCAACGATGTCGGACATGAAGTAGTGACCGACGAAGCCCCACAAGCTGCTGACTCCAATCCCGAGCACGAGGAGGTAGGTCAGAAGTGTGCGCAAAACCTCCGTACCATCCTGCAGCTTGCCACGCTGGGCGAGATCCCCAAGAGCGAGCAAGGGGATGAACAGCCAGAAAGCGGTGCCCCCGATCGACCAGCGAACGAGGAAAGACACTCCCACGAGTGACACGAGAAAAGGCACGACGCCACCAGCCCCCGACTGCGGAAGAGCGAGCGGCCGCGGAAAACGGAACATCGCGGAAGTCCAATGCCGCCATTCGTACAGTGCAATGCTCATGGTGCCCAGTGCGAGCAGCCCGGCGATCGGCACCGGTCCTTCATAACCG
>JANPKQ010000164.1:0-7168 GCA_031426115.1 Gemmatimonadaceae bacterium
CTGGCTGATGCGCTTCTACGGATTTGACGTCCATGAGCTCACGACTGCCGCTGCACCAAACCTCGAGCTCGACTTCGATCCGAAGCTGGCCTGGGCGTTGCGTAACCGCGAGCGGTTTCCCGTCGATGTGAATCGCGCATCGAAGGAAGAGCTCCTGCGCATTCCCGGGATTGGCGTGCGGAGCGTGAAGCGGATGATCGCGGCGCGCCGGTGGCATCGGCTTCGCCTGGACGACCTCGCCCGCCTCCAGGTCGCACTCACTCGCGCGCGTCCTTTCGTCACGACCGCGGACTGGACGCCGGGACGCGTCGGTCCCGAGTCGTCCCAGCTGACGGATCGTCTCCGCGCCACGTCGCAGCTCGATCTGTGGGCTCCCCCCGCGCTCTCGGCCCGCACGGGCGAGCTGTGATCGAGGCGGAGGCATCCGCTCCGCGGAGCCTGGAGCGATGGCGCGGCGTCGCACGACAGTGTCTCACTACAGGGCTCTCTCCGGGGCAGCTCACTTGGGACGATGACGGCTCCGCGTCAGGACTGTTCGGCGCGCCCATCCCCGACACGAGCGACGGCCCGACACCGCCGCGCGTGCCGCGACGGTTCTTCGCCCTGGCATCGAGTGTCTCCTGCCATCGCGACGCGACGCGGTGGTCGTCGTTGTACGACGCGCTCTGGCGCCTGACACACGGCGAGCCGCACCTCCTTGACATCACGTCGGATCCGCTGATGCATCGCCTCATCCGCATGCATCGCGGGGTGCGGCGTGCGGCGCACAAGATGAAGGCATTCGTTCGCTTTCGAGCGGTCGCAACGGCCGACGCCAACGACGTCGAGTTCGTCTCGTGGTTCGAGCCGGCGCATCGCGTCGTCGAGCGCACCGCCCCGTTCTTCGTCGATCGATTCCCATCGATGCGCTGGTCGATCTTCACCCCGGACGGCTGCGCGCGGTGGGACGGCGCCGCGCTCCGCCTCACCCGTGGTATCGAGCGACACGAAGTTCCCGCCGATGAGGATGCGCTCGAGGATCTGTGGCGGACCTATTACGCCGGGACGTTCAATCCCGCGCGGCTCAATCGCACGGCGATGCTCGCGGAAATGCCGGTGCGCTACTGGAAGCATCTCCCCGAAGCCGCAACCATCGCCGAGCTCGCGCGCGGTGCGCCGGCCCGCATGTCAGCGATGATTGCGCAGACGATGGCCGAACCGGTGCCGTTGCCCCCCGACCTCGAGGCAATCGAGGCGATGCCCGCGCACGCAGCGCCGATGCCCGAGGCGGGATGGCATCCGGTTCACGATCCCGGTTGGCGTGTGGCTCGTGCGCGTGGAGACGACGTCACTGCGCCCGCCGATCGTCCCCTGAATGTCGGCGGAAGCCGGATATTCAGTGGCGTCGCGGGCTGGACCGATCCGACGCTCCTTGCCGCCAATGTGTTCTACCCGCGCGATGCGACGACGCCCGAGGCACGCCTGCGGTTCTATGCGAGCCGACTGGCACTCGTCGAAGTCGACGCGACCTACTATGCGATGCCGTCGGAAGACACGGCGCGCCGGTGGGTGGAGCGCACGCCGCCCGGGTTCCGCTTCGATATCAAGGCGCATGCGCTGATGACCGGTCACCCCACCGACCCGCGCCGCCTCCCGTCGTGGCTCAGCGAGGACCTGCCCATCCGTCTCCGCGCCGCGCGCAACGTTTACACCCATCACTTCTCGCGCGACGCGATCGACGAGGTATGGCGCCGATTCCTCTCCGCTCTCGCCCCGCTGCGCAGGGCCGGCAAGCTCGGTGCGATCATGCTGCAGTTCCCCCGGTGGTTCACTCCGACGCGCGAGAGCGCCGATGCACTGGACGCCGCGCGCAACCGACTCGGCGACTGCCCGGCGTCGGTCGAGCTGCGCCACCGCGACTGGATGTCGGATCGCATTGCGCCGCGCACGGTCGCGCTGCTGCGCGAGCTGGCGTTCAGCTACGTCGCGGTCGATGCGCCGCCCGGCCTGGAAAGCAGCATGCCGCCCACGATGGAAGTCACGAACCCGGCGCTTGCGATCATTCGCCTGCACGGCCGCCGCACCGCAACGTGGGAGACGCGGAACGAGATCGTCACGGAGCGCTATCGGTATCTCTACGACGGGGCCGAGCTGTCGGGATGGCTGCCGTCGGTGTACCGCGCGGCGTTCGAGGCGCACGAGGTGCACCTCATCTTCAACAACAACCACGCGAACTACGCGACGACCAACGCGCTCGAGATGCATGCGCTCGTCGCCGGCGCCACGAAGGGCGAGCAGCGACCCGTCGAGCAGCCGACTGGAATTCCGGTGGATGGCTCCCTGATGAGGTAAGGATCCGGCCGTTTCGAGCAATCTGACCATGAGATCAACGTCAAAAGCCTGACGAACGATACAACGGATAAAGGCGCGAATTCAGCGGATTGCAGCCGTGGGGGGTCAAAGAAGCAAGTGAACCCTGCGCGCTCGGCGAGGTGAACCGGACCCGCCTCGGAGCGATCCGCTGAATCCGTGCTGTCATCGGTTGCATCGTTCTTCCAGGCTGTTGATCTTGCGGTTGATCTTGCTGTTGCGGCCGCATTCTAGAGCTCAACACTACGGGAAGCCATGGACTTTGCGTTGCCTCAGGGAATCGCCGTGCTCGCGCGCACACCGGCCGCGCTCCGCGCACTGCTCGACGGATTGCCGCCTGACTGGACGTCAGCGACGGAGGGGCCCGATACGTGGAGCCCGTACGATGTCATCGGCCACCTCAATCACGGTGAGCGCACCGACTGGATTCCGCGCGCGCGGATCATCCTCGAGCAGGGCGTGAATCGGCGCTTCGAGCCGTACGATCGCTTCGCGCAGTTCCGCGAGAGCCAGGGCAAGTCGCTCGGTCAACTGCTGGACGAGTTCAACGCGCTGCGGGCGGAGAACCTGCGCACCCTCGAAGGATGGCATCTCACCGACGAGCAGCTGGCGCTGGAAGGCCAGCACCCCGCCTTCGGCGCTGTCACCCTCCGTCAGCTGCTCGCAACCTGGGTCACGCACGATCTCGGACACGTCGTCCAGACGGCGCGCGTCATGGCGAAGCAGTATCGCGACGCGGTCGGGCCGTGGCGCGAGTACCTGTCCGTGCTCAACCGATGACCCGGTCGCCGGACACGGGGAGGCAGCGCGGCTTGACGCCGACTCCCGGTCTTGGCATCGTGCGGGTGGCGACGATCCACGCCCAACCTCTCGAGACTCCGCCCCAGCCGGAGTCCCCTGCGAGGCAAAGGGGGGCACACTCCCGGACTGGTATCGGTAGTCCTTTCATGTCACCATGGGCGTGCTGCTGGGGAGACACCCGTGGTGCATCCAAGGGAGACTACGATGCCACGCAACAAGGATCTCAAGCGCCTCGTGCGCACGCGCATGACGAAGACGGGCGAAGCCTACACGACCGCCCGCGCGCAGATCGCGAAGAAGCCCCGGACGACGCGCACCCCTGAAGAGTCGGCGCCCGCACCTGCCACCGTCGTCGCAACCGCGAAAGCGGATTACGCCAGCATCGCGGGCATGAGCGACACAATCGTGAAGGAGAAAACCGGGTGCGATTGGGAGCACTGGGTTTACGCGCTCGACCGCCATCGCGCGGCCGAGATGTCGCACCGCGACATCGCTGCGCTGGTCAACAGCAGGTACAAGGTCGGCCCGTGGTGGGGGCAGATGGTCACGGTGGGCTACGAGCGCATCAAGGGACTTCGCGCGCGCGGCCAGCGGCGCGACGGCGCCTACGAGGCGGGCAAGTCGCGCACGTACAACGTGCCGGTCGCAATACTGTTCGAGGCGTGGGCCGACGCGAAGATGCGGCGGCGCTGGCTCGATGGCGCGACGGTGAAAGCCCGCACTGCAACGGCGCCGAAGTCCATCCGGCTTGGGTGGGAGGACGGAACCATCATCGCCGCCGGGTTCACCGCGAAGGGCCAGTCAAAAAGCTCGGTCGCGCTCGTGCACATGAAGCTGCCCGACGAGGAGACCGCAACTCGGCTCAAGCAGTACTGGGGCGAGCGGCTCGACGCGCTCGGAGAAGTGCTGGCCGAGAAGTAGGACCAGGGGACCGGAGCCTCGAGCGAGGCTCCGGTCGCACCTGCATTCATGCTCAACTTTGGGACTGAATCCCGTGCAGGGGAGGCAGCCTGCGAACGTCAGGGGCCGCGATCCCCCGTCCCATCCCGGCCGCTCGCGTCGCGACCGCATCGGCCAAGTCATTCGCTCGCTCATAGAACCTGGCCGTCTCACCCCGCAACCCGCGGCGTGACCAGAGGTAGCCTGATGCGAGCGCTCCCGCGCCGATGACGACGCTGAGCGGGCCGAGAAGCGTCGATGCGACGGCCGCGCCAACGACCCCACCGCCGACACCGAACAGCACTCCCTTCAACATGAAGTGACCCACCGCGACTTCATCGAGCTCGACGCGCACGCGGACCGTGGTGCGCCTGTCACCGGCGGACACGCTCACCTCGGTCTTCGCGCCGTCCATGCGTCCCTTCCAGCCGAACTGGCGCCCGATGGAGCTCACCTCCCCCACTTCATGCGTCGCGGCACGGACGACGTCGAGAAACTGGTCGAACCCGGCCTCATCGATCACGACATCCACGACGCGCTCGACGACGATGTGCGTCGGGCTGCCGAGGAAGGCATTGGGCTCCTCGGAGGAATGCGGCGCGTCGAGACGCAGCGCTGCCTGGCGCACGAAGCTCGGGTCGAGTCCGGCCTCGATCGCGACCTGCTCGAGCTCCGCGAGTGACATCCCCTCCGAGGTCGCACCCGTGCGACCCGCGACCCCCTGCTGCAGCTCGACGGCCGACTTCAAAATCAGTCGGACTTCCCTCTCCGTATACTGGCGCAGTGGCACGGGCTCGTTCGCCATGCGGCGAATATAGGGCGCTCGCGGCCGTGCGCGAGGCCGCGCCTGACCTCACTCCGCCTCCCCGAGCAGCTCCCTGAAACGCTTCACATCGTGAACGCGCGGGATGTTGTTGAACATCACATACGCATCGGTCACCCCATCCGACGGCAGCCAGGCGATGATCTGGCGCAGCTCGTCGTCCGTGTAGCGCGCGTAATGACTACGGTTTCCATGCAGCCGCCAGTACGGCGCCTCCGGCGTGACCGAGGGACGAACGAACGGATCGACGGCGTGCACCAGATCGAGGTCGCGGCACAGGGCGAGCACGATGTCGTCGGGCCATGGGCCGCGCGGCTCCCAGAGCAGCCGCACGCCCGCTGGCCGTTCGACGACGCCGAGGAAGCAGCGCATCGCCTCGGTATTCTCGTCGGTGGGCTTGAAGCTCGGCGGACACTGAAGAAGGATCGCTGTCGCTCGCAATGCCCGCGCGCCTTCCAGCGTCGTCTCCCACGCCGCGCGCGTCGTGTCGTTGAGCCTGAATCCCCCCGCCTCCGCACGCTCCCGGTCACTGAAGGGACGCCGCAGCCGTCGATACGTTCGGCTCGTACCGAGATGAGTGATGACCTGCCACGCCTTCATGGTGAACTCGAACTCCGCAAACGCCCCCGCGCGCCACTTCTCGAGCGTCGTCACCGGCGGCGGGTCGTAGAATGTCTGCTGGACCTCGACGACCCGGAATCGCTTGAAGTACGCGGCGGCTCCGATGGTGAATCCGCACATCCCCAGCTTCATCGGCATGGCGAGGTGCGGTGCAAGAAGCGGAGCGGGTTGGCGAGGTATCGCCCGGCGCGTTATGCTCGGACACCGTACCGAGTCCGACTCGCAGTCGTCCCCCACGCCATCCGACCATGCGCACCCTCGCCCTCGTTTCACTCACTGCGTTTCTCATCGCAGCCCCGGCAGCCGCCCAGCGACGCTTCGCGCCCGAGCGATTGACCCGCATCGACCGCTTCCTCGAGGAGAGCGTGGACTCGAACCGCATCGCCGGCGCGGTGGCGCTCGTGCTTCAGGACGGGAAGCCGGTGTACCAGCGCACTGTCGGCTGGGCGGACCGCGAGGCGGGCAGACGCATGACGCCCGACGCGATCTTCCGCATCGCCTCGCAGACGAAGGCAATCACCAGCGTCGCCGCGATGATCCTCATCGAAGAGGGAAAGCTCGCGCTGAACGATCCGGTCAGCCGCTACATCCCGGGCTTCGCGCGCACTACCGTCGCCAACCGCGCCGACACGGGGCGGACGACGGGTCCGGCGCGCCGTGCGATCACCATCTTCGACCTCCTCACGCACACCGCGGGGATCTCCTACGGTACCGATGGCTTCGTCGCCCAGCAGTATGCTGCGAAGGGGCTCGGGCCCGAAGCCGGCTGGGGATGGTACACCGCCGACAAGGATGAGGCGATCTGCACGACGATGGAGCGTCTCGCGACGATTCCCTTCGTCGCGCAACCCGGGGCAGCGTGGGTGTACGGCTACAACACCGACATTCTCGGTTGCGTCGTCGAGCGCGCATCGGGCATCGCGCTCGATGAATTTGTCCGCACCCGCATTACGGCCCCGCTCGGCATGAAGGACACGCACTTCTTCCTGCCGGTGGACAAGCGGGCACGGCTCACCGCGGTGTACATGAGCGACAGCACCGGCCGCGCCGTGCGCGCACCCGACGGCGCACGAGGCCAGGGACATTACGTAGACGGTCCGCGTCGCAACTTTGCCGGCGGTGCGGGCATGGTCTCGACGGCCGCCGACTACGCACGGCTCCTCGAGATGCTGCGCCAGGGCGGCGCTCTCGGAACCACGCGCATCCTGTCGCCGCGGAGCGTGGAGCTGATGAGCACGAACCAGGTCGGGACGCTGTACAACGATCGCGGCCAGGGGTTCGGACTCGGGTTCGCCACCGTGGACCGACTCGGCGCCGACGGCTTCGCGTCCGTCGGCACCTTTTCATGGGGCGGTGCCTATGCAACGACCTACAAGGTCGATCCGAAGGAGCGGCTCGTGATGGTGTTCATGATCCAGCTCATGCCCAACCGGAGCGATGTCGCCGGCAAGTTCCCGACGCTCGTGTATCAGGCCCTCGTGGACGGCGCCGCGCCGAGGCCGTAGCGCAGTGCAGCGAGCCGGGGGGCCCGGCGGCCACCCCCCGCCGCCCGGGGGTAAGGGTGTACGAACGGCGGGGGTTGGGGTGGTTGCCCGCCAGGGGGGGGTTTAAAGCACGACGCCTTGGGTGTGGTTT
>JANPKQ010000165.1:0-16034 GCA_031426115.1 Gemmatimonadaceae bacterium
AATGGCGTCGCGCCCCTTCGAGGCCGGGGTGTTCGCCATCATCGCCATTCCATCGGGCGCATAAAAGGCGTTGTGGGCCGCCGCGTCCTCCTTCTGCAGCGCGTCGGCGAGGGCGACGTTGACGGAATCGATCGTGCGGCGAACGGCCGCGGGATCCGTCGCGGGTGCGGCGACCGTGCCGGCGCTCACGGCTTCGGTGCGGGTGTCATCTCCGGCGGGTGCGCAGGCGGCGAAGGTGCCGACGGCCAGGAGCGGAAACAGGGTGCGTCTCATTCGCATGCCTTCCTCCACATGAAAAGGTACGCCCTGATGTAGCCCCTCCAGCTCGCTACCGCAATCCGCTACTCAGGGTGCGACACTACCGCTCACCGTCCCAACGCTGCCTGAATGGCTTCGACGCTCTTCTTGGCGTCCCCGAAGAGCATCCGCGTGTTCTCCTCGAAGAACAGCGGATTCTCCACCCCCGCGTATCCCGTCGCCATGCTGCGCTTCATGACGATGACCGTCTTCGCCTTCCACACCTCGAGGACGGGCATGCCCGCGATCGGGCTGTTCGGGTCGGTCTCGGCACTCGGGTTCACGATGTCGTTCGCGCCGATGACGAGCACTGCATCGGTGTGCGGGAACTCCTTGTTGATCTCATCCATCTCGAGGACGATGTCATAGGGCACGCGCGCCTCGGCGAGCAGCACGTTCATGTGCCCCGGCATCCGGCCGGCGACGGGATGGATCGCGAAGCGGACATTGACGCCGTCCTCGCGAAGCTTGCGGGTGATCTCGTACACCGGGTACTGCGCCTGTGCCACCGCCATCCCGTAGCCAGGGACGATGACGACGCTGTCCGCGTCCTTCAGGATCTGCGCGGCCTCCTCGGCGGTGACCGGCACGACCTCCTGCCCCTCGCCGATCGCCACCGGCGTGCCACCCTTGGCATCGCCGAAGCCGCCGGCGATGACGCTGAGGAAGTGGCGGTTCATCGCCTTGCACATGATGTGGCTCAGGATCGCGCCGCTCGAGCCGACGAGCGCACCGGTGACGATGAGCAGGTCGTTCGAGAGCATGAAGCCCGTGGCCGCCGCGGCCCAGCCGGAGTAGCTGTTCAGCATCGAGACCACCACCGGCATGTCGGCGCCCCCGATCGCCATCACCATGTGAATGCCGAAGACGAACGCGATCCCCGTCATCACCGAGAGCTCGAGGAGCCCGTCCCGCGGTTCGGCACCGACGAAGCGCCAGCCGAGCCAGAGGACCACGAGCAAGAGGGTGAGGTTCATCCAGTGGCGCCCCGGCAGCATCAGCGGATTGCTCCGCACGATTCCCTGGAGCTTGCCGAAGGCAACGATGGACCCGGTGAAGGTCACCGCGCCGATGAGCACGCCAAGGTAGATCTCCGTTTCGTGGATCGTGCGCTCGACGCCGGTGAGGGTGATGGTCGGGTCGAGGTAGCTCGCGAAGCCGACGAGCACGGCTGCAAGACCGACGAAGCTGTGGAGGATCGCGACGAGCTGCGGCATGTCCGTCATCACGACGCGTCGCGCGATCACGATGCCGATCGTGCCGCCCACTGCCATCGCGGCGATGATCGCCCCGTAGCTCGTGACGCGATCCATGGACAGCGTCGCGAGAATAGCGATCGCCATCCCGATCATCCCGTAGACGTTGCCGCGTCGCGCCGTTTCCGGACGACTCAGCCCGCCGAGACTGAGGATGAAGAGCACACCCGCCGCGAGGTACGCGGCGGCGCTGATGCCGACAGCCATGCGTTCGTTCTCCTACTTCTGGAAGAGCTTGAGCATGCGCTGGGTCACGAGGAACCCGCCAGCGATGTTGATGGTCGAGATGAGGATCGCGACGATCGCGAGGATCGTCACGAGACTCGTGAGCGGACCGGACACCTCGATCAGCGCCCCGATGACGATGATGCCGCTGATGGCATTGGTGACGCTCATCAGGGGGGTGTGCAGCGATGGGGTGACGCTCCAGACGACCTTGAATCCGATGAAGCACGCCAGCACGAAGACCGTGAAGTGCGTGAGGAAGGACGCCGGTGCCACCGCGCCGATCGCAAGCACCGCTGCCGTTCCGGCAATGAGCCCGACCGCCGAGCCCCATCCCGTGCCCGGCGTCTTGCCGGCGGAGAGTGCGGTGTTCACCACCGGCGTGCCGGCGACCGGCTTTCGCGCCGGGGCAACCGGGACGATCGCCGGCGGGGGCCAGACCACCGCGCCGGCCCGCACGACGGTCGCACCGCGGATGACCTCGTCATCCATGTTCACCGCGATCGTGCCATCCTTCTTCGGCGTGAGCTCGGCGATGAGGTTGCGCACGTTCGTCGCGTACAGCCGACTCGACTGCGTCGGGAGCCGGCTGGGCAGGTCGGTGTAGCCGATGATCGTGACGCCGTGCCGCACGACGACTTCACCGGGAACCGTCAGCTCGCTGTTGCCTCCCTGCTCCGCCGCGAGATCGACAATGACGCTGCCACGCGCCATCGACATGATCATCGCCTCCGTGATGAGCTTCGGGGCGGGCTTCCCGGGGACGAGCGCCGTCGTGATGATGATGTCCACCTCGCGCGCCTGCGCAGCGAAGAGCTCCATCTCCGCCTTGATGAACGCCGCGCTCATCACCTTCGCGTACCCGCCCTGCCCCGTGCCCTCTTCCTCGATGTCCACCGTGAGGAACTGGCCGCCCATGCTCTTCACCTGATCCCGCACCTCGGGTCGCGTATCGAACGCGCGAACGATGGCCCCGAGCCCGGTCGCCGCTCCGATGGCCGCAAGGCCGGCGACGCCGGCCCCGATGACCATGACCTTTGCAGGAGGGACCTTGCCCGCCGCGGTGACCTGGCCGGTGAAGAAGCGGCCGAAATGATTCGCCGCCTCGATGACGGCGCGGTAGCCGGCGATGTTGGCCATCGATGACAGTGCGTCGAGCTTCTGTGCGCGCGAGATGCGTGGCACGGTGTCCATCGCGAACACCGTGACACCGCGGGCAGCGAGGCGGTCGAGGAGCGCCGCGTTCTGCGCGGGCCAGACGAAACCGACGAGCGCCGCTCCGCCGCGGAGCATGTCGGCTTCGTGAAGGCCGCGCGGCGTCTGCTCGGGAGGACGCACCTTGAGCACGATGTCGGCGCCCTTCCACACCTCGGCAGCATCGGGGAGCACCTCGGCGCCCGCCTCGCGATACCCATCGTCGGTGAAGTGGGCCGCATCACCAGCACCCGCCTCGATGCCAACGGTGAATCCGAGCTTGATGAGCTCCCGCACGGAGTCGGGAGTCGCCGCCACCCGGCGCTCGCCGGCATGGATTTCCTTCGGGATGCCGATTCTCATGCGTCTCGCGATCTCATCGGGACTCGGGATGCGGTGGAGATGCAGTTCATCCCACCCTCGCTGTGACGTGCGCAGACATCGGTGGCACGCCGACGCCCGGGCGCGAAGCCCGACTGGCACGAACGGGGGTGAAGATAGCACTATGCTGCTGTGGCGTCATGCACCATGCGGACGGGTTGTGCGGGGGCGCGCAGGCGCAGTCACCAGCGATGGAGGAAGTCGGATGAGAGGAACGGTGGTGGATGGGTCGACCCGGTGCCCTGCGGCGACACGCACGCCCACCCGTCTACGCACGGCACCCCGCCTGGCGTTCACGATCGCGATGCTCATCGCGGCGCCCGCGGCTGCGCAGCGCACGACGTCCTCCGCCCCACGGTCGGGGGCGGCGTACGTTCCCGCCGCTGGTGACGGGTGGGAGCGGCGCCGTCCCGCGGAGGTTGGACTCGATTCGGCGAAGCTCGAGGAGGCCATCGCGTTCGCGAAGTCGAAGGAGTCGCGGTCGCCGCGAGACCTGGAAGAGGCCCATTACCAGACGTTCGGACGGGAGCCGTTCGGTGGCGCCGTTGGTCCGTTCAGCGAGCGCGGTCCGCAGACCGGGGTGATCATCCGCCGCGGCTACATCGTCGCGTCGTGGGGCGAGCCGGAGCGAGTGGACATGACCTTCAGCGTCACCAAGAGCTTCGTCGCGACGGTCGTCGGACTCGCCGTGGATCGCGGCATGATCCGGAACGTCGATGATCCCGTTCGCAGCTACATGGCGCCGATTCTCCACGCCACGGCACCAGCGCTCGCCACCGAAGGTGGGCGGGGCCGCTTCGATGCGCGGCGACCGATCGATCTCTTCGCGACGCCGCACAACCGGGGGATCACCTGGGATCACCTGCTGCGGCAGGTCAGCGACTGGGAGGGCACGTTGTGGGGGAAGCCGGAGTGGGCCGACCGCCCGGCCACCCAGCCCGCGACGTGGTGGACACGCGAGCGCGTCGAGGCGGGCAGCGCCTACGAGTACAACGACACGCGCGTCAACGTCCTCGCTCTTGCGGCGCTCAACGTCTGGCGGCGCCCGCTGCCCGAGGTGCTCCGCGAGTACGTCATGGACCCGATCGGTGCGTCACCGACCTGGCGCTGGTACGGATATGACAACTCGTGGATCGTGCTGGACGGCCGGCTCGTGCAGGCGGTCGGCGGCGGCGGCCACTGGGGTGGTGGAATGTTCATCAGTGCGTACGACCAGGCGCGCTTCGGCCTGCTGACGCTGCGCAACGGGAAGTGGGGCGACAAGCAGGTCATCTCGGAGGCGTGGCTGCGCCGCGCGCGCACGCCGACCCCGGCGCAGCCCGACTACGGCTTCATGAACTTCTTCCTCAACCCCGGCCGCAAGCGATACCCGAGCGGGGGCGAATCCGTGTTCGTCCACATCGGCAATGGCACCAACGCGATCGTCTGCGATCCCGAGCACGATCTGGTCATCGTGGCGCGGTGGATCGACGGGAACGCGGTGGATGGTGTGCTCCAGCGAGTGCTTGCAGCCGTTACCGACCGCCCGGCGCGGTGATCGCGAGCCGTCGCTCTCCGCACTCGTCGGTGTCTCACATGCATTCCCGTCACGCCCGACTCATCCCTCAGGAGGCCGCGACCGATGCGTGAACGACTCGAATCGTTGATGACCGACGTGAAGTTCGCGGCGCGCGGCCTGCGCAAGGCGCCTCGCTTCACGTCGGCCGCGGTGCTGACGCTCGCCTTCGGGCTCGGCGCGACGACAGTGATCTTCTCCCTCGTCGATCACATCGTGCTGCGGCCACTCCCGTACGCGGACGTGGATCGCCTGGTGGTCATCCGCGAGTCGATTGCCGAGATGGCGGATGCGTACCCGAGCTTCGGCGCCAATGCGAGCCATCTGCTCGCCTGGCAGCAAGGGTTCGGCGGGTGCGAGGATGCCGCCGCACTCCGGAAGCTTCCCGTCACGCTCACCGGTGACGGCGATCCTCGCCGCCTTGGCGGTGCTCGGGTGTCGTCGAATTTTCTCCCGCTGCTCGGCGTGCGGCCGGCGATCGGTCGTGGCTTCACGGCGAACGAGGACGTCCCCGGCAGCGACCGCGTCGTCCTCCTCAGCGATGACTTCTGGCGAGTCCAGTATGGAGGCGATCGGTCGATCGTTGGCCGCACCATCCTCCTGAACGACACTCCGCACATCGTCGCCGGCGTGCTTCCGCGCGGGTTCACGCTTCCCCCGGGCGACGCGCTCGGACCGCTCGTCGGATTGCCGCGCGAGATCGATGTGTACAAGCCGCTTGCGCTGACGCCGCGCGAGATGACGACACCGGGTGAGTTCGACTACGTCGCACTTGCCCGGCTGCGCTCGGGTGTGCAACCGGCGGCCGTAAAGTCGCAGCTCGACGCGATCGTGGCGTCGATCGTCGCGCGGGGATCGTCGGGGATGACGATCCGCACGTCCGTCACGCCGCTCCAGGAGCAGGTCGTGGGGGGAGCGCGGCGTCCCCTGCTGTTCCTGCTCGGCGCCGTTGCCGCCGTGCTGCTCATCGTTTGCGTGAACCTCGCCAGTCTCTCCCTGGCGCGAAACATCGGCCGGCGTCGCGAGGCCGCAGTGCGGATAGCGCTCGGAGCGGGCCGCGGCCGGCTCACGCGGCTCGCGCTGGCGGAGAGCACCCTGCTCGCAATCGTGGGCGGGGCGCTCGGATTCCTGCTCGCGTACTGGGGCCTGGGCGCCCTGGTCGCCGCGGCCCCATCCTCCCTGCCGCGCATCGACGAAGTTGCCCTCGATGGGCGGATCTTCGCCGTGGGAGCGATCGTGGCCATCGTGGTCGGGTTCGTCGTCGGCGTGTATCCCGCGCTTCGCCTCGCAGGAGCTCATCCCGCCGAGGCGTTGAAATCCGGAGGGCGTACCGCCACTGCAACGCGCGGGGCGACGCGCCGGCGCGGTCTCTTCATCGCGTCGCAAATCGCGTTGAGCACCCTGCTGCTGGTCGGTACGGGACTGTTCCTGCGGAGCTTCATGCGGGTGCTCGCGGTGGATCGCGGATTCGAAACCGAGCGCCTGCTCGCGCTCGACATCGCGCTGCCGAGGGCGAAGTACTCATCGAGCGACACACGCGCCCGGTTCCACGCGAACGCGATCACCGAGCTCGCCGCACTGCCGGGTGTGACATCGGCCGCGCTGACGACGGCGCTGCCGCTGGAAGGCGAGGCGCAGACCGACATGCTGTCGCTGGAGAACGACCCGCGGCCCGACGCCGAGCGCCCGGTCGGCGGCATTCGGCTGGTCAGTCCCGGATACTTCGAGACGATGGGGACACCGGTCGGCCGCGGACGGGAATTCGAGGACGGCGATCGAGCACGCGCTGTGGTCGTGCTGTCCGAGCGCGCCGCCAGTGCGCTCTTTCCGGGTCAGGACCCGATCGGGAAGCGGATGGTGCCGGGGAGCAACGATCCAGTGGGCGAGGTCATCGGGATCGTCGCCGATGTGCGGACCTCGACGCTCGAGAAGGAAGGGTCGGTCATCGCCTATGTCCCGTACTGGAGCCGCGGTCCCGCGGAGGCATCGATTCTCGTGCGCACCGCCGGTGACCCGGCGGCCATCACCAGCGCGGCGCGTGCCGTTCTGCGGCGC
The DNA here is from genome assembly GCA_031426115.1 of Gemmatimonadaceae bacterium. Lineage (GTDB taxonomy): Bacteria > Gemmatimonadota > Gemmatimonadetes > Gemmatimonadales > Gemmatimonadaceae > JANPKQ01. The sequence goes on from JANPKQ010000165.1 coordinate 6,964, forward strand.
CTCGACCCGACAGTCTCGGTCGCGAAGGCGCGAACAATGGAGCAGGTCGTGTCGGCAGCGGTCGCACAGCGGCGATTCCAGGTGGGGCTCCTCCTCATGTTCGCCGTCATGGCGCTCCTCACCGCGAGCATCGGGATCTATGGCGTCATCGCGCAGTCACTCGTCGGTCGCATGGGAGAGCTCGGTGTGCGCATGGCGCTCGGCGCTCCCGCCAATCGCGTGCAACAGCTCGTGATGGGTGAGGGCATGCGTCCCGTGGCCCTCGGACTCGGCGCAGGTATCGCCGCATCGATTGCGCTTGGGCGGTGGATCGAGAACCTGCTATTCGAAGTGAAGGCGGCCGACCCGGCGACGTTGATCGGAGTGACGGTGATCCTCGGCGCCGTCGCGCTGGTGGCATGCGCGATTCCGGCGCGGCGCGCTACGAGGACCGAGCTCGTGGCGATGTTGCGCGCGGAGTGAGCACGACCGCACGCACGCGGGGTGCGCCGCGCAGGCGCTTGACATCCACTGCGCGTTCCGATTAATCTGCGGAACAATCGATCGATCGTGGTGATTTGCCGCCTATTGCCGCCACGTTAAACAAGGTGCTAAAAACGCGAGAGCCCGGGCGGCGATCATCGCTGCCCGGGCTTCGTCGTTGACGCCACCGTCGTGCATATCGCACGCGGGTGTCGATGACAGCAGTGCGCGCAGTGCGGCTCACCTCTCTCAGGAGTTCCGCATGAGCACGACGACTGCGCCCCTGCCGATCGCGATCTTTCACGAGCACCCCGACTGGTTCCGCCCGCTCTTCGCGGCGCTCGACCGGCGCGAGCTGCCCTGGGTGCGGCTCGATGCCGCGTCGGCGAGCTACGACCCGGCCGCGACGTCCACACCGTGGTCGCTCGTCGTGAACCGGGCAAGCCCCTCCGCCTACCTGCGCGGGAATGCGCAGACGACGTTCTACACGCTTCACTGGCTTCGGCATCTCGAGCAGATCGGCGTCCCCGTGGTCAACGGGTCCGCGGCGTATGCGCTCGAGCTTTCCAAGGCCAACCAGCTCGACCTGCTGCGAAGCCTCGGGCTCCCGTTCCCACGCTCCCGCGTCATCAACTCGGCTGCCGGCGCCGTGCGTGCGGCGCGGGGCCTCCGGTACCCCATCCTCGTGAAGGCGAACATCGGCGGATCGGGCGCTGGCATCGTGCGCTACGAATCCGAGGATGCGCTCGCCGATGCCGTGGCAGCCGGGCGTATCGATCTCGGGATCGACAGTACCGCCCTCGTGCAGGAGGCCGCGCCGCTGCGGAACGGGCACATCACCCGCGTCGAGACGGTGGGCGGCGATTACCTGTACGCCATCGATGTCTTCCCGGCATCGGGCTCGTTCGATCTCTGCCCCGCCGATGCATGCCAGACGACGGGCGGGGTCGAGCTCGTCCGCGGCGCCTGCGCCGTGGACGCTCCGCGCAGCGGGCTTCGCGTGGAAGGCACGACACCGTCGCGCGAGATCATCCGGCAAGTCGAGCTCATCGCCCGCGCGGCGAGGATCGACGTCGGCGGGATCGAGCTGCTAATCGATGACCGCGACGGACAACACTACTTCTACGACATCAACGCGTTGTCGAACTTCGTCGCGGACGCGCCGAACGTCGTCGGCTTCGATCCCTTCGAGCGGCTCGTCGATTATCTCGAGCTTCGCGCCGGGATCACCGATACCGTGGGGATTCGCTGATGCGGTACGGCTACTGGCTCCCGGTGTTCGGCGGTTGGCTGCGCAACGTCGAGGACGAGCGGATGGAAGCGTCGTGGGCATACGTACGGCGACTCGCCCAGCGCAGCGAGGAGCTTGGATATGACCTCACCCTGATCGCCGAGCTGCTGCTCAATGACATCAAGGGGATCGAGGCGCCATCGCTCGATGCCTGGTCCACGGCGGCGGCCCTGGCCGCGGTGACCGACCGCCTCGAGCTCATGGTCGCGGTGCGTCCGAGCTTTCATCCGCCGGCGATCCTCGCGAAGCAGGCGGCGACGATCGACCGCATCTCGAACGGGCGGTTGTCGCTCAACGTCGTATCAGCGTGGTGGAAGGACGAAGCGCGCCGCTACGGCGCGAGCTTCGATGCGCACGACGACCGGTATGCGCGCACGCACGAATGGCTCGACGTCGTGGACGGAGCGTGGAACAGTCCATCGTTCGACTACGCCGGAAAGTATTACCAGGTGGAGGACCTGGTCCTCGAGCCGAAGCCGATTCGCCGCCACGGCCGCCGTCGGCCGACCATCTACGCCGGCGGCGAGTCCGATGCGGCGCGCTCGCTGATCGCACGGCAATGCGATGCCTACGTGATGCATGGCGATCCGCCCGACCGCATTGCGGCGCGCATCGCCGACATGCGACGTCGGCGCGAGGAGGCATCCGAGTCGCTCGGCATCGACCTGCCGCCGCTGACCTTCGGCGTCGCGGGCTATGCGATCGTCCGCTCGACCGAAGCCGAGGCGCAGCGCGAGGTCGAGCGCATCACGACGGTGGTTCCCGGGTCACCGGGCTACCGCAACTACGCGGACTGGATCGGCAACACGAAGCTCGAACAGCAGGTCAGCCTGCAGGACTACTCGGTGTCCAACCGCGGACTCCGGCTCGGGCTCGTGGGAACTCACGATCAGGTGGCCGAGCGCGTCGGCGAGCTCGCGGCCGCAGGGGTGGACCTGCTGCTGCTGCAGTGCAGTCCACAGCTGGAGGAAATGGAGCGATTCAGTGAGACGTTCGCGGGGGAGCGTGTCGCGAGCGTTGCGTGAAGGGCTTACGTTTAGGCTGTCGCCGCCGGGCGGACTTCCGACCCGGAGGACAAAACGCTCGCGTGCGCGAGCGCCGCCTTCGCCCTTCATCGCCATTCCGACCCTCCGCCTCCCCCGCTTTCTCGCTCGCCTGTTCTTCGCGGACGTCTCCGATGGCGATGAGACGCTCGCGGGCCCGATTCGCGGAGACCTGCTCGGTGCCGACCATCTCATCGAGCGCGCCCGCACCCAGGCACGAAGCCACACGCTCGTCACGGGTCGAGGCCGGCGCCGGACTCCGTTGCTGGCACGGCTCGAAAGCACCCGCGGCATCCTCGCCGACGCCCACGAGCGACTGACCGCGGCAGCCGCGTCGGGCGCCGATGTCGGCCCCGCCGGTGAATGGCTGCTCGACAACTTCCACGTCGTGCAGGAGCACATCCGCGAAGTCCGCGAGAGCCTGCCGCGGAGCTACTATCGCGAGCTCCCCGAGCTCGCTGACGGGCTCCTCGCCGGATATCCCCGCGTCTACGACCTCGTCATCACGCTGATCTCGCACACCGAGGGTCGCGTGGACATCGACAACGTCGACCTCTTCGTGCGCGCCGTGCAGGAGGACGCACCCCTGCGGATCGGGGAGCTGTGGGCGATCCCCGCGATGCTGCGCCTCGGCCTCATCGAGAATGTGCGCCGTATGGCGCTGCGCACGGTACAACGCCTCGACGAGGTCGAGGCCGCCGATCGCGCGGCAGCACGCATCCTCGAAGCGGACAGCCGGCACCTTCGCGAAACGCTCGACGACCTCGCCGTCGAGTCGCCGACCCTGGCACCGATCTTCGTCTCGCGCGTGCTGCACCAGCTCCGCCTGACGCAGGAGTCGTTCTCGCCGCTCGGCGCGCTCGAGCAATGGCTCGCGCAGCGCGGTCTCAGCGCCGAGGAGCTGGCCTTTCGCTCGACCCAGCGCCTCGCGCTGACCCAGCTCATGATGGCGAACAGCATCACGAGCCTTCGCGCCATCGCGCGCATGGACTGGCGCCGGTTCGTCGAGCGCCAGAGTGTCGTCGAGGTCGCGCTGCGCGGCGATCCCTCGAGCGACTATGCGCGCATGACGTTCTCGACACGCGATCACTACCGGCACGTCGTCGAGCGAATCGCGAAGCGCACCGGGCAGAGCGAGCAGGCGGTCGCAGCGACCGTGATCGACCTGGCGCGCGCCGGATCCAACCAGGCCGGTGCCGACCCGGTGCGTGCGCACGTTGGCCACTATCTCATCGGCGGTGGCATCGCCGAGCTGGAAGCCGCGACCGGCTACACGCCGGCCATCGGGGAGTCGTTTCACCGGTGGGTGCTCCGGCATCCGAACGTCATCTTCGTCGGCGGCATTATCGCCGGAACCCTCGCGGCACTCGCCGCGCTCCTCTGGCTGGCTGGCCCCGAGGCGCGCGCCGCCTGGATCTTCGTCGTTGCCGTCGCGCTCGTCCCGGCGAGCGACATGGCGGTGAGCGTAATGAACCAGCTCGTCGCCGCCTTCCTCCCCCCGCGCGTCCTTCCGAAGCTCGACCTCAGCGAAGCCGGCGTTCCCGAGGAGTTCCGCACCGCCGTCGTCGTCCCGACGCTGTTCGGGAGCGTGGAGGCGGTGCACGAGGCACTCGACAACCTCGAGGTGCAGTATCTCGCGAACCGCGAAGCACACCTCCACTTCGCGGTCCTCAGCGACTTCACCGATGCCCCCGCCGAGACGCAGCCCACCGATACCGCGATCCTCGAGGCCGCCGTCGCCGGTGTGCACGCGCTCAACGCGCGGTACTCGGGCGGAGCGCAGGTCGCGTTCTACCTCTTCCATCGCCCGCGCCGCTGGAACGCGCACGAGCGGACATGGATGGGCTGGGAGCGGAAGCGCGGGAAGCTCGCACAGTTCAACCGCTTCCTGCGTGGCGGCGCTCCCGACTCCTTCATGACGGTCGTCGGGGAGGCAGCGACTCTCCAGGGCGTGCGATACGTCATCACGCTCGACTCGGACACCGTCCTTCCCCCCGACTCCGCGCCCCTGCTCGTCGGGGCGATCGCGCATCCGCTCAACCGCGCGGTCTTCGACCCCGACCTCGGTCGCGTCGTGCGTGGCTACGGCATCCTGCAGCCGCGCGTCGGCGTGTCGCTGCCGAGCGCCCACAAGTCGCGCTTCGCGCGAATCTACTCCGGACATCCCGGCGTCGATCCGTACACGACCGCGGTCTCGGACGTGTACCAGGATCTCTACGGGGAAGGAAGCTTCACCGGAAAGGGGATCTACGATGTCGATGCCTTCGAGCAGGCGACCCACGGCCGCTTCCCGGAGAACACCCTTCTTTCCCACGACCTGATCGAAGGGAGCTACGCGCGCGCCGGGCTCGCGACGGACATCAACGTGTACGACGACTATCCGTCGCACTACCTCACCTACACGCGCCGAAAGCATCGCTGGATCCGCGGCGACTGGCAGCTGCTCCAGTGGCTGACCTCGCGCGTTCCCGGCCCGGATGGATGGGAGCCGAACCGGCTCTCGGTGCTCTCGCGGTGGAAGATCGTCGACAACCTGCGCCGGAGCACCGTCGAGATTGCGCAGGTCATCTTCCTGGTTGCGGGCTGGCTCCTCCTCCCCGGCTCCGCGGGCCGATGGACGCTGCTCGGCCTCCTCGCGATTGCGTCGCCATGGATCGTCTCGCTGCTGCTCGCGATCCTGCGGCCGCCCTTCGACAAGTCATGGCGCGCCTACTACGCGGCGGTCGCGCGCGACGCGGTCACGAGCGCGCAACAGGTTGGCCTGACGGTCGTGTTCCTCGTCCAGCAGGCGTGGGTGTCCGGCGACGCAATCGCGCGTACGCTCTGGCGGATGTTCGTCAGCCACCGACACCTGCTCGAGTGGCAGAGCTTCTCGCAGTCACAACGCGCCCTCAAGGGCCCGGTGACCAGCCTCTGGCGCCCGATGATGCTCGGTGTCGCACTCGCCGGAGGCATCGCCCTGCTGGTGCTGCTGAAGGCAGCGATGGTGCCGGGCGGCTATGCGGCGCTGCTCGCGGCGTTTCCCCTGCTCGCCTTCTGGATCGCCTCTCCCGCGGTCGCCTCGGCGGTGAGCGCACCCCTCACCCGCCGCGACCGCCGCCTCCCGGCGGAAAGCCGCGCGGATGCGATGCGCTACGCGCTGCTGCACTGGCGCTTTTTCGATCGGTTCGTGACGGCCGAGACCAACTGGCTCGCCCCGGACAACTTCCAGGAGGACCCGATGCCGGTGGTCGCGATGCGAACGTCGCCCACCAACATCGGCCTTCAGCTCATCGCGACGGCGAGTGCGCACGACCTCGGCTTCATCACGCTCGACGACATGACGCGGCGCCTCGAGCTTGCGATGCGCTCGCTCGAGCGCATGCGGCGCTTCGGCGGACACTTCTACAACTGGTACGACCTTCACGACCTCCGCGTGCTCGAGCCCGCGTACATCTCCACGGTGGACAGCGGGAACATGGCGGGACACCTCATCGCGCTGCGTCAGGCCTGTCTCGCCGTCATGGACCAGCCGGTGTTCGGGCCGCCCGCATGGCGCGGGCTGGAGACCGCACTGGCGCTCGCCGTCGAGCGATTGCGAGCGCCGGAGCCGACGGAAGCCCTGCACCACCCCGATGTGCTCGCGGCGCTACGCAGCGCACGCGAAGATCTCAACTGGGCGCGTAGCGCGATGACCCAGGCGATGGAGTCGCCCGACCTCGCCAAGGCGCTCGGGGAGATGAGCGCCCCTCTTCGCTCCGCCACCGCGACGCTTGCTGCACTTCCCGGCTTCGACGGCATCGCCGCGGCGGGCGAGTGGATCGAATGGACCGCGCGGCTCGTCGATGCGCACCGCGAGAATCTCGGGCACCTCCACGCCGCAGGCAGTGGCGGTCGCGCTGGCGAAACGCTGCCGACCTTTCCGTCGCTTCGCGAGATCGGCGGAACCCAGACTCCCGCATCGGAGCTCATCGCGCGCCTGGAGGCCGTCGCGAATCGCGCCGACGATTTCGCGCGAGAGATGGACTTCCGCTTCCTCTATGACGAACGGCGGAAACTGTTCTCGATTGGGTATCAACACGCCGCGCACGCACTCGACAACTCGTACTACGACCTTCTCGCCTCCGAAGCGCGGCTTGCCAGCTTCCTCGCGATCGCGAAGAACGACGTGCCGGTGGAGCACTGGTTCCATCTCGGACGGACGTTGACGCACACGGCCGGCGCGACCGCGCTGGTGTCGTGGAGCGGCAGCATGTTCGAGTACCTGATGCCGGCGCTGGTGATGCAGTCGTTCGCCAGCACCGTCCTCGACCAGACCTATCAGGGTGCCGTGCGCCGGCAGATGGCATACGGCTCCGAGCACGGCGTCCCCTGGGGGGTGAGCGAAAGTGCGTACAACATCCGCGACCGCCATCTCACCTACCAGTACCGCGCGTTCGGCGTCCCCGACCTCGCGCTGAAGCGCGGTCTCGGGCGCGACCTCGTCGTCGCCCCCTACGCGTCGGCGCTGGCGATGCTCGTGGATGCGGAGCGCGGGCTTGCGAACCTTCGCAGCCTCGAGGCAAAGGGCGCGTTGGGCCCGTATGGCTTCCGCGACGCGCTCGACTACACGCGCCCCGACCCCGGAAGCCGGTACGCGGTCGTCCGCACCTACATGGCGCATCACATCGGAATGGGCTTCGTCGCGCTCACGAACGTGCTCACCGCGAGCGTGTGGACGCGGCGCTTCCACGCCGATCCCGCAGTCCGCTCCGCCGAGCTGCTGCTGCACGAGCGGATCCCGCGCCGCCTCATCCTCCAGGACGTCCAGGAAACCCGCCCGGAAGAGGCCCTTCCCGACCCCGAGCTCGAGCGACCCGCCGTGCGCCAGATCGACACTCCCGACACCCCGCAACCCTACGTCGCGCTGCTGGGGCGCCTGCCATACACGATCATGGTGAGCGCGTGCGGGTCGGGCTACAGCCGCTACGAGGACCTCGCGGTCACCCGCTGGCGCGCCGATGGCACCACGGATCACACCGGTCAGTTCTGCTACGTGAAGGACCTGTCGCGCGGGCACACCTGGTCGTCTGCTCACCAACCCGTGTGCGCCGAGGGTGAGTGGTATCACGCCTTTCTCGCGACCGATCGCGTCACCTTCCACCGCGCGGATCACGGGATCGAGACGCGGACAGAGGTCTCTGTCGTTCCCGAGGACAGCGCGGAGATCCGGCGTGTCACCGTGACGAACAACGGCGACGGCGTCCGCGAGCTCGAGTTGACGAGCTACGGTGAGATCGTCCTGACGAAGCCTGAAGCGGACCGCGCCCATCCGGCGTTCGCGAATCTTTTCGTCGAGACGGAGTGGCACGAGTGGTGTGCCGGCATCACCGCGACGCGGCGTCCGCGCTCGGCGACGGAGCGGTCGCTCTGGTGCGTACACGTCGTCGATCGCGGTGGCGACGAGCGAGTGGGGCCAGTGACCTGCGAGACGGACCGCGCGCGCTTCGTCGGGCGAGGACGGACGACGCGGAATCCGATTGCGCTCGAGAGCGACGCGCCGCTATCGGGGACGACAGGCGCCGTGCTCGATCCGATCTTTGCCCTCCGGGTTCGCGTGCGGCTGACTCCGGGACAGTCTGCGTCCGTCGCCTTCACGACGCTCGTCGCGACGAGCCGCGAGCAGGCTTTCGACCTCGCCGACCGGTATCACGAGTCGCACGCGGCGCAGCGTGCCCTCGACCTCGCGTGGACCTCGACGCAGGTGGAGCTTCGCGAGCTGCATATCACGCCGGCCGATTCGGCGGTGTATCAGGACCTCGCGGGACACCTGTTCTACAGCAACCCGTCCCTCCGCGCACCGCAGGAGGAGCTGCTGCGGAATCACGGCGGCCAGCCGCTGCTCTGGGCCAGTGGCATCTCGGGCGACCTGCCCATCCTGCTCGCGACGATCGACTCCGCCGAAGGCTTGCCGACGCTCCGCCAGCTCTTCACCGCGCATCACTACCTGCGTCGCCGCGGCATGATGGTGGACCTCGTCATCCTCAATGGACATCCATCCACCTACCTTGGCGAGCTCCAGGACAAGATCACCCAGATGATGTTCGCGGCCGGCGATGCGATCGTGGACCGGCCCGGCGGCGTCTACATCCGCCGCCGCGACCAGCTTGGCCCCGATGATCTCCTGATGCTGCGTGCATCGGCGCGCGTGCACCTCGAGTGCGACGGCCGCTCGCTCGGAAGGATCATCGAAACCTCGAAGGGTCCCGACGAGCGCGCCTTCGGGGACGATGACGTGCACGAGTCGAAGCCCCGCA
>JANPKQ010000166.1:0-7108 GCA_031426115.1 Gemmatimonadaceae bacterium
CGGCGCGAGCAGCACGCCGGAGGGAGCCCACGTTGCGGGCGAGCGGGCTACCGTGGTGAGCTTCCCATCGGCGACCCTGACTCGGACGACAGCGCGCGCTCCGTACACCGCGACGTAGACGTTGCCATCGGCGCTCGGCCAAAGCCCCATGAGGTTGGTCCCGACATCCGCCGCGACCATTGTCACCCTGCCTGAGGAGTCGAGTCGGCGCACGGCAGGACCATCGACGACGTAGAGCACGCCCGGCTGCGTGGCGCTCGCCGCCATCCAGTTGATCGCGGTCGTGAACTTGCCGGGCGCCGCCAGGACGATCGTTGCTGAATCGGACGCCGTCCGACCATAGACGGTACAGCGACGCGCTGGACATTGGCTCCAGTACATGGTCCCGGCGCGATCGCGAACGAAGCCGTACTCGCGCCAGAATCCAGCGCGCCACGGTACGATGTCCGTCACTCGGCCGTTCGGGCTGCGACGCCAGATCCGGTGGCGATAGCGGTCATCGCCTTCACCGCTGCCGAGGTAGCGATTGTCCTCGCCGTAGACGTTTCCGAGGCTGTCGATTGCGAGCTCGTGCGTGTGGACGTCGCGAACGGCGATGGACTTCTTCCCATCCGGAGCGATCCGCCACACGTGCACCAGGTCCGTGTAGAACACATTGCCCTGGCGATCCCTGACGATGCCGACGCCAGGGTGCGCCTCCGCCAGGCGCAGTGGAAGGAGCAGAAGCGCGGCGACCAGCCACAGCAGTGGCATCTTCGACACGGCGGCGTGACGCAAGGACATCCGAGACTTCATGTTGAGCTCCTCGTGGCGGTCAGCCGAGGTAGCGCGCTACTGCCATGCCAGCCGCTGCGGCGATGAGGAAGCCCATCGCGACGCTGCTTGCGATTCCGCTGCGGCGGCGCAGCCGCTCGATCTCTTCCCCACGCCGTGCGCGTTGCTCGTCCGGCAGGGCCGCCATCGTGGTGGCGAGCCCACCCGCCCGCACCATCGCCGGTCGCGCCACGCCGAGACTGAGGAGGAATGCGGCGAACGCAGCGACTCCGCTCCACAGGAATGTCTGTCCCGGTCGCGAGTCGATGTACGCGGGCGTGAACCCTCCCGACACGATCTGGAAGAGCCGCACGCCGGAGATCATGGTCAACACCGCGACCACCGGGAGAATCGTGAACAGGCGGCGCTGCTGAAGAGCTCCCATCACGGAACCGGCGGCGGCTGGTCCGACGCGACCGAGCGCGGGGATGAGAAAGAAGGTGGTGAAGAGGCCGCTGCCCAGCCAGAAAATGCCACCGAGGATGTGGACAAGCCGGAGGACGATGAGCTCGGCGATCATGAGGGGCGAGGAGGAGTGGGAGAAGGCATCCGTACGACCACGGGTATTTCCAGGCGAGGTGGTGGACCCTGCCCACCGAATTGCACAAAGAGCGAGACCTCGAGAATCAGGAGTCCTTCGCCGGGCTGCAGGCCGCGCACAGCTCCGGGCCCGTCGAGCGCAGCTGCCGGGGAATCAAGGAACTGGTCGAAGTGGGTCAGCCGGCCCAGTTCTCGGCCCGCCGAGTCCAACGCAACGATCCGCAGGGCGCTCGCGACGTCGATGCGTTGACCCACGACGAGGTCAATGCGCGGTGGCTCAGCGCGGAGTGCCCGGATTCGCGGGACCACCGCGCGGAGCTGTGCGAAGGAGATCCCGCCGGGAGCTGCAGCCGGCACGGCAACGATCTCTGTGTGCGTCTCCGTTCTCGTCTCTGTCCGTGGCTCCGTCCGGACCGTTGGTTGGGGACGCGCACAGGCATGCACTGCGATGGCGCCGAGGCACAGCGCGAGTCGGTGGGGGAAGACAATACGCATCACTCTCCACGAGAAGGCGGTGTGGTGCATGGCGCCAATGTTCGTTTACATCCTTCGTAATGACGGGAGCACAGCGAGCGTCGCCAGCGGGTCCGGCGCGCGCAACGGGCCCCGGCGCTCTTCTACTTTCGCAGGATCTTGTCGATGGGCCTGCCCTTCGCCAGCTCATCCACCAGCTTGTCCAGATACCGGATGTTGCGCATCAGCGGATCCTCGATCTCCTCGATGCGGACACCGCAGATGACGCCGGTGATCTTGGTGACGTTCGGATTCAGCGCTGGCGCTTCGCTGAAGAAGGTCTCGAAGTCATTCTTTTGTTCGATCTGCTCCGCGAGCGCTGTCGGACTGTAGCCCGTCAGCCAGCAGATGACTTCGTCCACATCCTGCCGCTTGCGCCCTTTCACTTCGGCTTTCCTGACGTAGTGGGGATAGACGCTGGCGAAGGACGTGGTGAAGATTCGATGCTTCTTCATGGACTGTGTCGTTACTTCACGATCGCGGCGGACTTGATGTGATCGAGCCTGGGGAACGCGCGCTGAAGGTATTCATTCCCTTTTTTCGCGATCGAATCCTGGCTCGGCCCCGCGCCATTCGGCACTCCCTCGCCGTACTCGCCGTACAGCGCGTCCACCACGTCCATCCCGTCGACCACTCTGCCCAGCGGAGAGAAGCCCATTTCATCGAGCCTCACGTTGTCGCCATAGTTGATGAAAAGCTGGTTCGACCGCGTATTGGGGCCCGCCGTGGCGAAGGTGAGCGTCCCGCGCTTGTTGCTCTGCGCCACGGGATCATCAGAAATGCGCATGCTGTCCATTCTCGCGTTGAGCGCAGGATCGCCACTGAGGCCGAACTGCGCCATGAATCCAGGCAGGACGCGGAAAAAGCGAATGTCCGTGAAGTAGCCTTCCGTCACCAGGCGGTGGAATCGGTCAGCGCCCCGTGGCGCCCAGGCGCGGGTGACTTCGACCGTGAACTCGCCCTTGGTGGTCTCGAACTCCACCCGAAATGACTCGGGCGCCGCTGCGTCGGGCGTCGTCGGGCTGGACAGGGCGGCGCCGGGAGTCGGCGACGGCGGCGGTTTGTCGTCGCAACCAACGGCGACAAACGGCAGCGCGAGGAGCGCGAGCAGGGTGGACGTACGCTTGCCGTAGTTCATGGTGAGTGGAGTGCAGGGATGGAGTTGGTGTCGTAAGGTTGGCCCCGGTTACGGTGCCACCGGTCTTATCTGGTGCAACAACGTTAGCCCGGCGGCTCTCTCTTGTCGCCACGTACCGCGTTCGTCGGCTGCAACGCACGGCTAGGTGTCAAGCGAATCATAGTCACGCCAGTTCGCCGCCCTTCCCAACTCAGCGGCTGTGAAACCGTACCGTGCGGAAGACGGCGATTTGCAGATCGGCCGCTGCGCGATCTGTCGCCTCCCCGACGATCCAGATTTGCAAGGACTCCCAGTCGGCACCGGTGTGGTAGTCCTGCCCGAATCGGTTGCGCCACATCGATGCGCGATGACCGCCGATCTCCTCGGTGAAGCGTTGGATCTCGCTGTTCGGCGGAGGGCCGCTCGGCGGCTGAGGCGCTGCCCCGGCCGGCGCCACCATAGTCTCCGTCACGACGGCGACTTGTTGGCGTGGATGCGTTCCCTTGCCCCAGTTGATCCGGGCACTACCCCGCCGCCATGTCCGCCCGCCCCCCCGCCAGTCAGGGGGGACGCAAAAGGTGAATCCTTCGGCCGCAATCTCTCGCCACGTCGACACGTCGATGCCAGCGACAGTCGCGCGACATCCGGCAGCTAGTGCGGCAGACGGGCTGGCTACCGTCTCCACCCCCCGCGTCGACGCCGGAGAGCCGCAGGCCCCTGTAGTTGCTGCGATCCCGACTACCAACACCGCTGCCCGACGATTCATTACATGCTTCACTGGTACGAGTGTGTTGACGGTGCTGCCGCGCCGACCCGTCGATTATCAGGCCGCGTTCGACGGCAGTTCATGTGCACAAGCTGCGTACGATGCTGGGTGAGCTGTGCTTCGTCCAATGAAACGCTCTCCATCCCGCCTTCAGCGCCGCCTCGATATTCTGGCGGCTGTCGTCGATGAGCAGCATCTCGTCGCCAGGCAACCCAACGGCTGCCTCGACCCTGGCAAAGAATTCCGCATCAGGCTTCTTCGCTCCAAGGCGCGCTGAGTAAAAGATTCCATCCACGTGCTCAGCAAGACCCAGGTTGTCCATGAGATAGGCAGCTCTGAGGTGTTCCTGATTGGTCGCCAGATACACACGGATTCCCGTGGAGCGAACACGCGACAGTTCGAGCAAGAGAGGTGCGACGACACGCGAATCCCGTTCGAACCAATAGGAGACGACCGCAGCAGGACTTGCATCTGGAGCGATCTGCCGAAGTGCAGTCGTCAGGTGCTCCACCAACCCGACCCGACCGAGGACGATGTTCTCCCAATACGGAGTGAAAAACTGTTCCTGAAGTGCGTCGGCCGTGAATCCGAGATCCTCTTCGAGAGATGTGTTCCAGTGACGCCCGTCTTCCGGCCGCCCGTCGACCAGAACGCCATCCACATCGACCATCAGTGCCTTGATGGGCAAGGGTCTCCTCGTGAGATATTACCGCGGGTTCGCTTCGGACGTGGCCAGCTGCGGGCGGATCGAACAAGATGTGGCGCGTACCGCATAGCATGGGCCGATCTCCCACGCTGAGGCGCGTCCCCGTTCGGCGCACTTTCCGGCTGTTCGGGTGACGGGTGAAACACCGGGCGCCTTCGCTTCGTATGGGGAACCCATAGGTCCACATTGCTCTCGGAGACGGCCCCCATGGACAGCGCGCACCCTGTCAGTCCCGACCATGCCGCAACGCTTCAGCGATATGCCCGTGCCGCTGGCATCGCGATGTTGCTGTCGATCGTCTTCGGATTCCTCGGCGAGATGTATCTGCCTGGGAAGATCATCGTTGCTGGTGATCCGGCGGCGACGGCGGCCAATATCGTCGCGCACCCACTGCTCTTCCGCCTGACGTTCGCGAGCTACCTGGTCGAGGGCATCTGCGATGTCGCGCTCATCGTGTTCTTTTACATCCTGCTCAAGCCCGTCGACCGCAATCTCGCACTCCTGAGCGCCTTTTTCGGGATCGTGTCGATGGTCACGTTCGCGGTCGCGCAATCGAGCTTTTTCGCAGCATCGATCATCCTCCGCGAATCGGGCGGCATGACCGCCTTCAGCATCGACCAGCGCAACGCGCTCGCGCTGCTCGCCACGAGGATTGCAGGGACAATTGCCTGGCTTTTCCTCTGCATGTACGGGATTGCGACGATGCTGCGTGGCTATCTCATCATGCGATCGCGATATCTGCCGAAGGCCCTCGGGATTCTGTTCATGATCGGCGGCGCGGGATTCTTCCTGCGTTCCGCGACCTACCTGCTGGCGCCCGCGTACAGCAGCGCCCTGTTGCTCCTGCCAATGGCGGTGGCGGGCATTCCCATGACGATATGGTTGCTCGCGCGGGGCGTGGACAGGCGAGTACTTACTTCGGCTCCCTGATAAGACTCCGCTAACGTCCGGTCGAGGCCCGATCCCACAGTTCCGACCGCACCGTCCAGGCGCTCCGGTTTGGATCGCGGCGAACGACGAGCATCGTGCGTGCATCCACCCATGTCGCCACCTGGACTGGTTCCTCGCCACCGCGACGCTCCTCGGTGCGCGATGGACTGCCGAGGCTTGTCGCGTAGTCTCGAACGATGGCTTCGAAGTGGGCGCCGTGCGCGTAATCGAAGATCGCGCCCCGGACGGTGCGCTCGGTGGACACGAAGAGCGTGATGCGTTCCGCTCCGTCGAAGGCCCGGCGCGGCAGCGGGACGACCGTGTCACCGGCGTGCGCGCCGAGGGCTTCGAGGAGCGCCACGGGCACTGCCTCGCCGAGAACGACCCGGCCCGGGCTGAGCTGCACATGGCGGAAGATCGGCTCGGCCGTAGTACGTGCGGCCGCGGCGGCCGAGCCGGTGTCGGGCATCGGCGCCGGTGCGCGACAGGCGGCGACACATAGCAGCGCGATGAGCCGGGCAATGCACAGGTGGTGCATTTTGGACCTGCGAATCATTGGGCGAATCACCATGACGCAATGGTAAACGGCGGGCGCGGTGGCGGCCAGACGACAACACCTCGATCAGGTTACGGAACACGAACGAAACGCTTACACACTTTCGTTTGCGCGTCCGGCACTCCGGTCCCACAATGCGTGACGGTGAATACGACCCGTGGTTGGTTCACGACCATCGCTTCACGCGATTCGTGCGTGATGAGGAGCGTGAAGGACACCGTGATAAGGAACGTGAATAAAAGCGTCGGCCAGCGTGAAGTGGCGTGTACGGTTGGCACCGAGCCCCGCGCTTTCTCACGCCCTTCTTCACGTCGGTCTTCACGCCGCATTTCACCCTTCTCTTCACGCCGTTCGTCAACCCCCAACCTGAGCGCCTCATGATCAACCGTCGCGAGTTTTTCGGAATCGCCGCCGGAGCCGGCGCTACACTGGCGCTGACGCCGGAGCTGCTCCGCGCCCTTCAGCAGTCGGGCGGAAAGCTCATTCAGCGGGCCATTCCGTCTTCCGGTGAGCTGCTCCCGGTCATCGGACTCGGGTTCTCGAACCACGCGGGGTGCGCGGATCCCGTCGCGCTCAAGGAGGTTCTCAGGACGTTTGTCGACAACGGCGGCAGATTCTTCGACACGAACTTCGCGAATGAATTCAAGTCGCAGGACGCCATCGTCACGATTCTCAACGAGCTTGGGGTTCAGAACAAGCTCTTCCTGTCGTGGCGGGGTTACCCTGCCGGCCCGATGCCCGACCCCGCCGCGGTGAAGGCGTACATCGAGACGTCGTTGGCGAGACTCAAGGTGCCCCGGTTCGACATGGTCGACCTGCCGCCCGCCTTCGACTCGACGTATTGGGGCGTCCTGAAGGAGGCGAAGAAGGAGGGGCGCATCCGGTATCTCAGCGCGGGGATCGGATTAGCGTTCAACATGCCGCACCTCGAGTCGTTGGTCCGCAGCGAGCCGATCGACTTCATCAGCGTCGCCTACGCCATCGACAATCGCGGGGTCGAGGAGGCGATCCTGCCGTTCGCCCGGGAGCGGAAGATCGCCGTCATGGTGCACTTCCCCTTCGGCGGCGCGGGCGGACAAAGTTGCGTCAGCGACCTCGGCCTCTTCGGGCGGGTCGCCGGCAAGCCACTTCCAGCGTGGGCCGCCGAGTTTGATGCGAAGACGTGGG
>JANPKQ010000167.1:0-7993 GCA_031426115.1 Gemmatimonadaceae bacterium
ACCTCAAGCAGACCCTGACGCTGCTCGAGGAGGCGTGCGACGTCGTCCGGGACATCTCCCAGCGCGGCGGCACCGTCATGTTCGTCGGCACCAAGAAGCAGTCGCAGGACGCCGTGCAGGAGCAGGCCGTCCGCTGCGGCATGCCCTACGTCTCGCACCGCTGGCTCGGCGGGCTGCTGACGAACTTCCAGACCGTCAAGAAGCAGCTCCGGCGGCTGAAGGAGCTCGACACCGGCATCGAAGCCGGCGGCGAGTTCGAGAACTACACGAAGAAGGAGCAGCTGATGATGTCCCGTCAGCGCGACAAGCTCTCCAAGAATCTCTCGGGCATCAAGAACATGACTCGGCTGCCGGGCCTCATGTTCGTCATCGACGCGAAGCGCGAGCGCATTGCGGTCAGCGAGGCCAACAAGCTTGGCATCCCGCTCATCGCCATCGTCGATACCAACGCCGATCCCGACCTGATCACCGTTCCGATCGCGGGCAACGACGACGCCATTCGGTCGGTGGAGCTGATCACGCACGCCATTGCCGACTCGATCGGCGAGGCGCGTCGCGAGGCGCCCGTGCGCGAGGAAGCCGAGGAAGGTGAGAGCTATACCTACAGCTCCGATCGCGGCGCTGAGCCGGAAGGTGAAGGCGACAAGAAGCGCAAGCGTCGTCCACGCCGTCGTCGCGCGAAGCCGGAAGCGATCGCCGCGCGCCTCAAGAGCGGTGAGGGTGGCGAGGGCGGTGAAGGTGGCGATGTCGCTGAAGGCGCGGATGGCGACGCGGGAGATGACGCCGCCGCGGAGTGAGTTGGGTAGTATTGAACGCTCGGATACAGTAAACTTGGTACGCCGCCGGCCAGCTTGCCGGCGGCGTTCTCACGACAGCGCAGGACTTTCCACACATGACGACGACAGCATTCACGGCGAAGGACGTTCAGGAGCTCCGCCAGCGGACCGGCGCGGGCATGATGGAGTGCAAGCGCGCCCTCGAGGAAGCGAAGGGTGACATCGACAAGGCGGCGGAAACGCTGCGCACCAAGGGGATCGCGAAGGCGGACAAGCGGATCGGCAAGCAGACCAGCGAAGGTCTCGTCTCGAGCTATATCCATCACAACGGCAAGGTCGGCGTGATGCTCGAGATCAACTGCGAGACTGACTTCGTCGCGCGGACGGATGACTTCAAGACGCTCGCGCGAGAGATCGCCCTCCACATTGCGAGCATGGCACCGCTGGCCGTCGACAAGACGGGCGTCCCCGCCGAAGCCGTCGAGAAGGAGCGTCGCATTTTCGCCGAGCAGGCACGGCAGAGCGGGAAGCCCGAGCAGATCATCGCAAAGATGATCGAAGGGAAGGTCGAGTCCTACTACAAGGACGTCGCACTCCTGTCCCAGGCCTGGGTGAAGGAGCCGAAGAAGACCGTCGGCGATCTCGTGAAGGAGACGTCCGCCAAGGTCGGTGAGCACATTCAGGTTCGCCGCTTCGTACGCTACCAGCTCGGCGAAGCGTAGACCTCGTCGTGTCCGGCCCCTTCCCGGTGTACTCGCCAGACAAGCCGTTGAAGTACAACCGCATTCTCCTGAAGATCTCCGGCGAGGCGCTTGCCGGCGACAAGGGGTTCGGGTTCGACTTCGACGTCATCACCCGCCTCGCCGGCGAGATCAAGGCGGTCGGCGAAATGGGCGCTGGGGTCGGCCTTGTCATCGGTGGCGGCAACATCGTTCGCGGAACCCAGATCTCGAAGCTCGGAATGGACCGCGTTGCGGCCGACTACATGGGCATGCTCGGGACGGTCATCAACGCCTTGGCACTTCAGGACGTCCTCGAGCGCCAGGGCGTCGACACACGGGTCATGACCGCGATACGGATGGAGGAACTTGCCGAGCCCTACATTCGGCGGCGCGCCATCCGCCACTTCGAAAAGGGGCGCACCGTCATCTTCGCCGCCGGCACGGGCAACCCGTACTTCTCCACCGACACCGCGGCAGCACTGCGCGCGATCCAGATCAAGGCCGACGTCATCATCAAGGCGACGAGCGTGGACGGCGTCTTCACGGCGGATCCAAAGAAGGATCCCAAGGCGACGATGCACCAGACGATCAGCTATCGCGATGTCATGGTGGAGGAGCTTGGCGTGATGGACCAGACCGCGATCACGCTGTGCAAGGAAAACAGGCTCCCGATCATCGTCCTCAACATTCACAAGCCCGGTGCCGTCGCGGATGCGGTTCGCGGCGTTCAAGTGGGGACTCTCGTTCAATGAGCTCAATTCCGCAGATCCTGAAGGACGCCCGGACCGCCATGGACCGCGGCCTCGAGAACACGAAGAAGGAGTTCTCCTCCATCCGCACCGGCAAGGCCTCGGCCAGCCTGCTCGACACGGTGCGCGTCGAGGCGTGGGGACAGAACATGGCCCTGAACCAGGTCGCGAGTGTCTCGGCGCCCGAGCCGCGCCTGCTCCTCGTGACGCCGTACGACAAGGGACAGGCGCAGATCATCGAGAAGGCGATCCGGGAATCGGATCTCGGGCTGAACCCCTCACTGCAGAGTGGCGTGATCCGAGTGCCGCTGCCCTCGCTCAACGAGCAGCGCCGAAAGGATCTCGTGAAGGTCGTCCACAAGCTTGCCGAGGAAGGGCGTGTCACGGTGCGCCACGGGCGGACCGAGGCCCGCGACCGCCTGAAAAAGCTCGAGAAGGTACCCGAGGACGACGTGAAGCACGCCGAAAAGGACGTCCAGAAGCTGCATGATGACTTCATGAGCAAGATCGAAGCGCTCACGAAGACCAAGGAAGCGGACATCATGGAGGTCTGACGGACGGACCATGGCGCCTCTCTCGGTGAGCGATCTGCTGGCCCGCATCCGTGTCCATGGCGCGATCCCGCGCCATATCGCGATCATCATGGATGGGAATGGCCGCTGGGCACGGGAGCGGAGCATGCCTCGCCCCTTCGGGCATCGCTCCGGGATGAAGTCCGTGCGCGCCGTCGTCGAGGCGGCTATCGAGGTCGGCCTCGATACGCTGTCGTTGTTCGCGTTCTCGCAGGAGAACTGGCAGCGGCCGTCCGCCGAGGTCAGCGCGCTGATGACGCTCCTCGAGGAGTACATTGCGCGCGAAGTGGATGAGCTCCGGGAGCGCGGTGTGCGCGTGACGGTGTTCGGGGAGCTCGAACGGTTGACGCCCGCCGCCGGCGCGGCAGTCGAGCGCGTCATGGCGGAGACCGCCCATAACGATACCCTCCGGCTCAACCTCTTCATCTCGTACGGTGGGCGGGCGGAGCTCGTCCGCGCGGCGCGCCTCCTGGCCCGCGACGCGGTCGAGGGCCGCCTGCGCCCCGAGGACATCGACGAGCGGGAGATCCGCCAAAGACTGTTCACCGCCGACATGCCGGATCCCGACCTGCTCATCCGGACGTCGGGCGAGCAACGGCTGTCGAACTTCCTCCTCTGGCAGGTCGCCTACGCGGAGCTGTACATCTCGCCCGTACTCTGGCCGGACTACGGCGCCCGCGAGCTGTACGAGGCGATTCTCGACTTCCAGAGCCGCGAGCGACGCTTCGGCCGCGTGCCGGTCTAGCGCGGTGTCGGAGCTCGCGCGGCGCATCCTCTTCGCCGTAGCGGCCATTCCCGTCGCCATCGCGGTGATCTGGATCGGAGACGCCGCGCTGGCAGCATTGCTGGGAATCATCGCGGCCATCGGAGCGTGGGAGCTCTTTCGCATCGCGAGGGCTGGCGGCGCGACACCGCTCGAGCGCCTGGGAATCCCGCTGGCTGCTGCAGTGCCGCTGATCGTGCATGCACACCGCCTTGGCATCGCCGACGCGCGCTTCGACGCGCGGCCGCGATTCGGTGACGGACTCGGTCAGGTCGTGAATGTGGTTGCCAAGGGGATCGTCGCCCCGTTCACGATGTCGCTGACAGGCGCCGCGGTCGTCGTGCTCGCGATCTTTTCCGTCGCGATCTGGCGACGCGGGGTGAGTGGCAAGCCGCTGACGAGCGTGGCAGTTACGGTGTTCGGCATCATCTACACGGGCGGGATGCTTAGCTACGGCTATGCGATCCGGTACCACCCGTATGCAGTCGGACCCGCCGCGGGCACCGCGCTGATCTTTCTCCCCCTCCTGCTCACATGGGCGCAGGACACCGGGGCCTATGCCATCGGGCGAACACTTGGCCGCCACAAGCTCATTCCGAAGGTGAGCCCGGGGAAGACCGTCGAGGGTGCGATCGGGGGCATCGTCGTCACCGTGCTCGTATGCTGGCTGTACGTTCGCTACGCGCTCGTCCCGTTCGCCCAGCTCGCGCTGACGATCACTGATGTCGTCCTCTTCGCGATCCTCATCAGCGTCGCCGCGCAGGTCGGGGACCTCGCGGAGTCGCTCATCAAGCGGGAGGCGGGGGTCAAGGACAGCTCTCGCATCATCCCGGGCCATGGCGGGGTCCTCGACCGCTTCGACAGCCTGCTCTTCGTCCTGCCGATCGCGTACCTGCTCCTCGGCGTGATGCTCATTCCCGCGCCGGGGTCGCGGTGAGCCGACGCGGGATCGCCATTCTCGGGTCCACCGGATCCATCGGCACCACTGCCCTCAGTGTCCTCGGCCGCCACGGGGACCGCTTCTCGGTCGCCGCGTTGACCGCGTTCGGGAATGCAACGCTGCTCCAGGAACAGGCGCTCCAGTTCGCGCCGGGCTTCGTCGGGCTGGTCGATGCCGATGCCTCGCCGCGCGACGGCTGGCGCACCGGTCCCTCGTGCCTCGTGGAGGCCGCCACGCGAGGCGACGTCGACATCGTGCTCAACGCCGTCGTCGGCGCCGCGGGACTCGACGCGACGCTCGCGGCGCTGGAGAGCGGCAAACGCGTTGCCCTCGCGAACAAGGAGTCGCTCGTTGTCGCTGGAGTGCTCGTCGCGGACGCGTGCGCGCGGGGCGGGGGCGAGATCGTGCCGGTGGATAGCGAGCACAGTGCGATCCTCCAGTGCATGATGGATCGGCCGGCCAGCGAGGTCCGCCGAGTGATCCTGACGGCGTCGGGCGGGCCGTTCCGCGGGTGGAGCGGCGCGCGGATTCAGCGTGCGACGATCGCGGACGCGCTGCAGCACCCGACGTGGCGGATGGGCCGGAAAATCACGGTGGACAGCGCGACGCTCGCCAACAAGGCGCTCGAGGTGATCGAGGCCCACTTCCTCTTCGGTTTGCCGTACGATCGCATCGAGGTCGTCGTCCACCCGCAGAGCGTCGTCCACTCCTTCGTCGAATTCGTGGATGGAAGCGTCCTCGCCCAGGTCGGCGTGCCAAGCATGGAACTTCCCGTGCTGTATGCGCTGACCCACCCCGAACGTGTCGTGGACACCGGGGTACCAGCCTTCGATCCGGTCGAGCTTTCGCCCTTGACGTTCGAGCCCGTCCGGAACGATGACTTTCCCGCGCTTGCCCTCGGCGTCGGGGCGGGACGCGCGGGAGGGGCGGCGCCGGCGGTCTTCAATGCCGCAAACGAGCGCGCCGTGGCACTTTTCCTGGAAGGGCGGATCAGTTTCGGTGAGATACCGCGCGCCATCGAGTCTGCCCTCTCGGCACTCGGCGGCGCCGCGTCGGACTCGAGAGACGCGCTGCTCGCGGCAGATGCCGCAGCGCGCCACCACGTCAGTGAGCTTTTCAGATGCTAACCATCCTGCAGAACGTCGGCGGTTTCATTTTCATCTTCGGCGTCGTGGTGTTCATCCACGAGCTCGGGCACTTCATCGCCGCCAAGCTGATGGGGGTTTATGCGCCGAAGTTCTCGGTGGGCTTCGGCCCCGGCCCGAGCAAGAAATGGGGGGAGACCCAATACATCCTGGGGCTGATTCCACTCGGCGGCTATGTTCGCATGGCATCGCGGGAGGACGAAGCGACAGCCTTTCTCGAGGGAGGGAGCGAGGAAGAGGCCGCGCGACGCCAGCAGAGCGGTGACGTCCCTCGCCCGAAAGATTGGGACCCGAATGGCATGGTCCCGTTCGGACCCAACCCGGTGCCGCCCGACCGCTGGTTCGAGTCGAAGTCGCTCGCGGCGCGGCTCTTCATCCTGCTGTCTGGCGTCACGATGAACGCCCTCCTCGCGCTGGCCATTCTCGTCGGGATGGCAGCGTACTACGGCCGCAACATCATCACGACGCGCGTCGTCGGGAGCGTGCAGGAGCTCGAGGGTGCCGAGCCGTTGCGCGCCGCCATTCGACGCGGCGACACGATTACGGCCGTGCAGGGCGTCGCGGTCGAGAACTGGAACGAGATCGAGCGGGCCATTGTCACGGCGAGCGGCGACTCACTGCGCATCACCACGACGCGGGGGGAGATCGTCGTCGACGGCGGCACGGCTTCCGGGCCGAAGCGCCAGGCATACGTGATGGCGCTGGAGCCGTATGCGGCGCCGGTCATCGGGCAGCTTACGCCAGGAGCGCCGGCCGAGAAGGCCGGGCTTCAGGTTGGTGACAGCATCGTACGCGTGGGCGGCGAGCCGGTCGAAACGTTCAGTGATCTCGTGGCGCGGGTGTCGCCGTCAGCGGGCAAGGCGCTCGACCTCGAAGTCATCCGCCAGGCGGTGCCCCTGCACATCACCGTAGAGCCGGCCGCTCAGCAGATCCCCAACCCCAGTGGCAAGGGCACGCTCACCGTGGGGCGCATTGGCGCGGGAGCGCGAGAGATCGTTCGGCATGAGCCCCTGGGCTTCGGCGAGGCATTCGTCGAGGGCGCCCGCGACACGCGACAGATGGCTGGGTCGATCTTCTCGATCCTCGGTGGCCTGGTGAAGCGGGATATCGCGATGAACCAGCTCGGAGGCCCGATCATGATCGCCCAGCAGGCGGCCAGCGCGGCGCAGGCCGGGATGACCGAATTGCTCGGACTCCTCGCGCTGCTCAGCGTCAATCTCGCAGTCCTCAACCTGCTGCCGATCCCCGTGCTCGACGGTGGCCAGGTCGTGCTTCAGGTTGCAGAATCGGTGAAGGGAAGTCCCTTCTCGGCGCGCACGAGGCAGTATATCCTCGGGACTGGCGTGGCGCTGGTGCTCCTTCTCATGCTCGTCGTGTCCTACAACGACATCCTTCGGCTCTTCAGGTCATGATGCGACTCACCGTCTCGGCACTCTCCCTCATCACACTGTTCGCGATCGCGCCGGCCGCTGCCCGGGCGCAGGAAACGGCGGTCCGGTTCCCGGTTGTGGACGTGGCGGACACGACCTTCACCTTTCGCGTGGGCGGACAGCAATGGGTCAGGCCCGGCCTCAGGGGGATCGTCGTCGATCCGCGCCAGCGCGATGTGCTCGTCGCCCGCTTCAGGGTCAACAACGTCAGCGGTGAGATTGCCCGGGCGGTCATTACCGGTCAGGCGACGAGTGTCAACGCCTCACACACCGTTCTCTTGGACGTCCCCCAGAAGCCCTGGTACCGGCAGCGAACGTTCTGGCTCGGGACGGCCGCGGGTGCCGTGGTGGGATTTCTGATCGGCGGCCTTTAGCCGTCTGATTGCGAAGGGAGGGTCCGGCCGGACGGAGACCGCGGCTACTTCCCGCCGCAGTCAAGCGTCGCGAAGACCTGCAGCGGATTCGTCGAATCGTTCTGCGCCCGGACACCGCGGGTGTCGCGAAAGGGGTAGCAGTATTTGGCGGTAATCAGCACCTGGTGCTGGCCGATCGGGACCTTGACCCGGACCGGCGCCGTGCCGCGAATCGGATACTTCCGATTCCACCCCAAGGTCGAAAGGCTGAGCTCCGGGTTGTCGAACTTGCCGCCGTACTTCGGGTGCACGGCGATCCACCCGCAGTCCCGCGGGGTCAGCTCGACGGTTACGGTGCCGGTGTCCGTCACCGTGACCGTCTTGGGATCGACGGCAAAGGGGCAGGCCGTCCTTGTCGCGATCGACGCGCTGACGTTGTACTTCCCTGGTGCGAGCGTATCGGTGGTCCAGCTCCCGGTCGCGACCGTATCTGTCCCGATCATGACTTTGGCGCCATCGGGTGCCCTGATCGCCAGGACTCGG
>JANPKQ010000168.1:0-14847 GCA_031426115.1 Gemmatimonadaceae bacterium
GCCCGCGGTGGCGCAGATCACCGTGCGCGGCGTGTGCCTCGCCACGTTGACCAATCGCGGCTTGTGTGGCGACGCTATCGTGGGGGTGCTCGCCTCGATCGCGCAAGCCACCGGCGCGCGGGTGATCTTCACGGACCTGCCGGGTGGCAGCGCGACGATCGCGGCGCGCCGGGTCATCCGCACCCGCGACTCGCTGACGCTCGTCGCGGGTGTCAGCCTCGCCGTGCTCCTCGACTTCGTGATGAGTCAGGATCCCGACCCGCGCGCGAGTGCGCGGCACGCGGCAGAGCGGGGAAAGTCGGCCATCACGGTCATCGGAGGCGGGGATGGCCGTTGAGCTGATGCGGATCGACGACCGGCTCATTCACGGTCAGGTTGTCGTCGGCTGGGGGCAGCCTCTCGACATCGGCTTCATCGTCCTTGTCGACGACGAGGTCGCGTCGAGCGATTGGGAGCAGGAGCTCTACCGGATGGGAGTGCCCCCCGAAATGGAGGTCCTCTTCGCATCCGTGGACGAGGCCTCGCAGCACCTCGCCGACTATGAGCGCGATGAACGGCGGGGCATCGTGCTCACCGGCGACATCGTCTCGATGCGCCGGCTCATCGAGTCGAACGGGCACATCCGCAAGGTCAACCTCGGCGGCCTGCATCATCGTGCCGGCAGGATTCAGCGGTTGCGCTACATCTTCCTCGCCCCGGACGAGGAGGCCGAACTTCGCGGATTGGCGGCCCGCGGGGTGGACATCACGGCGCAGGACGTTCCGTCTGCCCGTCCGCTGCCGCTCGCGGCTGTCCTCGAGGGGAGCGCGACCTGATGGCGATGAACCTCCTTCCCATCGTCCTGCTTGGGGCGCTACTCGGGCTCGACGTCGTGAGTCTTCCGCAGGCGCAGATCTCGCGGCCGCTCGTTGCGGCGACGGTGGCGGGCGCGTTGCTCGGCGACGGCATCAGCGGCCTCCTCGTCGGTGCGACACTCGAGCTCATCGCGCTGGAGACGCTGCCGGTCGGCGCGTCGCGCTATCCGGAGTGGGGATCCGCGTCCGTCATCGGAGGCGCACTGTTCGCGCGCTTCGCCGACCATGGGCCCGGCGCGCTGGCCATGGCCGTACTCGCCGGCCTGGCGACCGCGTGGGTTGGCGGCTGGACCATGGTGATGCTGCGCCGGCTCAATGGCCTCGTCGCGCGTCGCGCCCGTCCCGCGTTCGATCGCGGGTCCTATCCGGCGATCGCCGGCGTGCAGCTCTTCGGGCTGACCGCCGATTTCATCCGTGGGGCGGCGCTGACGCTCATCGCAATGCTCGTCTTCGCGCCGGTCGTCGAGGCGTCCGTCGCGTCGTGGGGGGTCGATGCGCGTATCTCGCGCGCAGTGGTCGTGACACTCGCTGCCTCGGTCGCTGCCGGCGCGGTGTGGAAGCTGTTCCACGGCACGGAGCACGCCCGACTGCTCTTTCTCGGCGGTCTCGTCGGGGGGCTGTCACTGCTCGCCCTCCGATGACCGCGTCGCGCTCACTCGTGGAATTGCCGCTCGCGACGCGCATCGTGATGCATCTGCGCATGCTGTCCATCCAGAGCGGGTGGAACTACGAGGTGCTCCTCGGGACGGGCATTGCATTCTGCATCGAGCCTGCCCTTCGCCTCCTCGACGGTGGCAAGACAGGAGTTGCGTACCGCGAAGCGGTGGCGCGTGAGAGCCAGTACTTCAACGCACATCCCTACATGGCCGCACTCGCCGTCGGCGCGCTGGCCCGGGCCGAGCTCGATCGTGAGCCGCCGGCGCGGATCGAGCGCTTTCGGACGGCGCTGTGCGGGCCGCTCGGGAGCGTCGGCGACCGGCTCGTCTGGGCGGCGTGGCTGCCCTTCTGCTCACTCATCGGCCTCGCAGCGTTCGGCGCGGGCATCGGCCCTGCGCGCGTGGTGATTCTCTTCCTGGCGCTGTACAATGCGGGGCATATCGCCCTTCGCGTCTGGGGGCTCGAGACCGGCTGGCGACGCGGGCTCGGAGTTGCGACTGCACTCGGGAATCCCCTGCTGCGACGGGGGCCTCCACACATTGCGCGCGCGGCGGCGCTCGTGGCCGGCTTCGCCGTTCCCCTCGCGGTGGACAACATCATCGGGACCGGACGTGCGCTGTTCGGCGCCGTGCTCATCGGCTCGGCGGTCGGTGCGCTCGTCCTCATCCGCCTTCACGGACGGGCCGAAGGCTGGCCCATCGCGCTCGTGCTCCTCGCGCTCTTCGCGATCTACTCGGTGGCAACCTGATGCCGGAACGCTCAGTGCGGATCATGAATCGCAACGGAGTCCACGCCCGGCCCGCGGCCGAGATCGTGAAGCTCGCGGCCCGGTTCAAGAGCGATATCACCATCTGCCGGGAGGAGCTCGAGGTGAACGGCAAGAGCATCATGGGCGTCATGATGCTCGCCGCGGAATTCGGCTCCACGGTCATGCTGCGCGCCGAGGGGCCCGACGCGGACGCCGCGGTCGATCAGCTGGCGACGCTGATCTCCTCCAAGTTCGGCGAGACCTAGGTGGACAGCCGGATCGTCGGGATATCGGCCTCGCCCGGGATCGTCGTGGGGCCTGTGCACCTCCTCGTCTGGGAGGTGCCCGACGTACGGCACCGCATCATCAGTGACGAGGAGATCGAGCCCGAGATCGCTCGCCTGCACGATGCCCTTTCCCGCGCGCAGGTACGCATCGCGAGCGTTCGGGCGCGCGCCGAGCGTACTGCCGGCCGCGACGCCGCGATCTTCGACTTCCAGCACCACCTCCTCGAGGACCCCTCGATCGTCAAGGCGGTGGAGGGCCTCATCCGCCACAACTACGCCGCGGAGAAGGCCTTCGATGTCGTGATGATGGAGCGCAGTCAGGATTTTGCCCATCACGACCAGGCGATGCTGCGCGAGCGCGTCGGTGACCTGACGGATGTCCACATTCGTGTGCTCTCGCTGCTGCTCAACCTGCCGGACCACGATCCGGTAGACGTGCCCCAGGGCGCACACGCGATCCTCGTGACGCACGATCTCACGCCGACCCTGACCGTCCAGCTGGACCGTCGCGCGATTGCCGGCATCGCCACCGATGCAGGAACGCGGACGTCCCACGTGGCGATCCTCGCCCGCTCGCTCGGCCTCCCGGCCGTTGTCGGCCTTCGCGATGCGACGCACAGGCTGCGCGGGAGCGAGCGTGTCGTGCTCGACGGGTCCGAGGGCGTCCTCGTAGTCAATCCGAGCGACGCCGAGGTGGACGCTTATCGGCGCCGGGCGTTGCGCGAAGCGGAAGATGAGGCCGAGCTGCAGCTCCTCGCCGGGGTCGAGGCGGTCACCCTCGACGGCGTGAAGATCGTGCTCCGCGCCAACGTGGACCTCCCCGATGAGGCGGAGGCGGCGGCGCGGAGCGGTGCCAGCGGCGTCGGATTGATGCGCACCGAGTTCCTCGTCGTTGGACGCGCGACGATGCCGGATGAGGAGGAGCAATACCTCGCGTATGCGAAGGTCGTGGACGCCTTCCCCGGGCAGCCCGTGATCATCCGCACTTTCGACATCGGCGGAGACAAGCTTCCGGTCGGCGGCTATCCGAGCGAGGCCAATCCCTTCCTTGGGTGGCGCGCCATCCGCATGTGCCTCGATGAAGAGGAGCTGTTCAAGACGCAGCTGCGCGCACTGCTTCGCGCCGCGGTGCACGGAGACGTGCGGATCATGCTTCCGCTCATCGTGACCTACGACGAGGTCTTCCGGACGAAGCAGCTGCTTGCGCAGGCGGCCGCGGAGCTCGACGAGCGCGGTGTGGAGTACCGGATGGATGTCCCCGTCGGGGTGATGGTCGAGACGCCCGCAGCCGCCGTGGCCGTCGATACCTTCGTCGGCGATGTGGATTTCCTAAGCATCGGGACGAATGATCTCGTGCAATACACGCTCGCCGTCGATCGCGGAAACGCAAACCTCGCGTCGCGCTTCACGGCGCTCCACCCGGCGGTGCTGCGCCTCATCCACCGCACGCAGGAAGTCGGGTCGCAGTCGGGCCTGGATGTCTGCGTCTGCGGCGAGATGGCGTCGCAGCCGTTGATGGCGTTCGCGCTCATCGGGCTCGGGGTGCACACGCTCAGTGTGTCACCGCGGTCTGTCTCGCTGATGAAGCGCCTGATCCGTGGTATCGACTCGGGTATCGCGATTGAGGCGGCGCAGGCGGCGATGGGGGCGCGGACGGCCGCGGTGGCGGAGCGCGAGCTCAGGCGCCGACTGCATGCCGCGTTCGGCGATGCGTCGTTCCTTCAGAGCGGGTTGCCTGCATTGGTCGAGGGGAATATCATCAGCGGGCTCGACCCGTCCTGATTGGGGCGATCGTCGAGCCAACCCCTTCATCCCTGCCCGCTGTGCGCGATCGTACGCTGTTCACGTCGGAATCAGTCACCGAAGGCCATCCGGACAAGATCGCCGACCAGATCTCGGACGCAGTCCTCGACGCAATCCTCGAGGAGGATCCGGCAGCCCGCGTCGCCTGCGAGACGCTGGTCACGACCGGCCTTGCGTGCGTCGCCGGCGAGATCACGACGACGACCTATGTCCACATTCCGCAGATCGTCCGATCGACGATCGAGCGCATCGGATATACGGATGCATCGTACGGCTTCGATGCCGCGACGTGCGCGGTGCTCAGCACGATCGACCGCCAGTCGCCGGACATCGCCATGGGCGTCGACACCGGCGGGGCGGGTGATCAGGGGATGATGTTCGGCTACGCGACGGACGAGACGGAAGAGCTGATGCCAATGCCGATCCTGCTCGCCCATCGCCTGACGAAGACGCTCGCCGATCGACGCAAGAGCGGAGACCTTCCGTGGCTCCGCCCCGATGGCAAGGCGCAGGTGACCGTGGTGTACGAGGACGGCGTGCCGGTCGCGGTGGACACCGTCGTCATCTCGACGCAGCACGCCGAGGACGTCTCCAACCGCACGATCCGGCGGGCAATCATTTCCGATGTGATCGAGGAAGCGATTCCGGCCGACCTTCTGTCGAAGAAGGTGAAATACCACATCAACCCCACGGGCCGCTTCGTCATCGGCGGCCCACAGGGTGATGCGGGGCTCACCGGCCGGAAGATCATCGTGGACACCTACGGCGGCATGGGACGCCACGGTGGCGGCGCATTCAGTGGCAAGGACCCCTCGAAGGTGGACCGGTCTGCCTGCTATGCAGCCCGCTGGGTCGCCAAGAACATCGTGGCCGCGGGCCTCGCGCGCCGGTGCGAAGTGCAGCTGGCCTACGCCATCGGGGTCGCTGAGCCCGTGTCGGTCATGGTCGATACCTTCTCGACGAACACGGTGCCCGAGCTGGCTATCATGAACGCGGTGCGGGAGGTGTTCACGCTCACCCCGCGCGGGATTATCGACGCGCTCCAGCTCCGCAAGCCGATCTATTCGGAGACCGCGGCCTACGGCCACTTTGGCCGGGAGCCGCACCGGGAGGGGAACGGAAAGCGCGCCCGGACGTACTTTACATGGGAGCGCACGGATCGGGCATCCGCCCTCAAGCGGGCCGTCCGGTAGGCCGGCTCCACGGAGCGCAGTCGCTCCCGCGCCGCCACGCTGCACCGGTTCAGAGAGGTCTCAGATGGTAGAAGTGTTCGTCGCTCGCCTCGGGCTGGACAGCTCGACGAACTCGTACGTCGTGATTCTCCAGGAGAAGGGAGGGAACCGACTCCTTCCGATCTGGATCGGCCAGCCCGAGGCCGAATCGATCGTCATGCAGATGAAGAACATGAAGCGCGAGCGCCCGCTCACCCACGACCTGTGCAAGCGCCTCATCGTGGGCCTGGGCGGGTCGCTTCGCCGCGTGCAGATCACCCGCGTGCAGAAGAACACTTACTTCGCGGAGCTACACCTGGTACGCGGGGAAGACGTCGTGCTCGTCGATGCGCGCCCGTCGGACAGCATTGCCATCGCGCTGCGGCTCTCCGCGCCGATCTTCGCACCCGAGTCGCTCCTCACCGCGGTCGCCGCCGAGGACGCCGAGTCCGAGGATGGCGATGATGTCGAAGGCGTCGTCGGAGGCGACGCGCTGGACGAGGAGCAGCGGCGCATGAGCGCGCAGGACCTCAAGGAGCACCTCGAGAACCTGCGTCCCGAGGACTTCGGGAAGTTCAACCTCTGACCAGCCACCCGCGCGCACCGCGCGCGGCGCGTCGTGCGGTGATCCGTCGCGCCGCGGCGATCGTCGGCATCGCCCTTACGGCACCGCTGGCCACCGGACAGGCTCCGGCCCCGGGCGCCGCCGACTCATCCGCGAGAAGCGAGGGTCGCGTCGTCGGACGGATCGTCCGGATGGCGCCCGCCGGCGAACGTCCCGTGCCGAACCAGTGGGTCGTGCTGCACGGCATCGGCTCCGGAGGCGGCCGTGCCATCGACTCCACCCGCACTCGCCCCAACGGCGAGTTTCACATTCGCTACGATCGTTCGCGGGACAGCACGACCCAGTATTTCGCATCCACCGTGCATCACGGGATCGCATACGTTTCGGGCGTGCTGCCCGCCATCGCGTCCGCAGACGAGGCGACACTCACGGTGTTCGACACGACGTCGGCCCCGCTGCCGCTCGAAGTGCGCGGGCGACATATCCTGCTCTTCGCGCCGGCCGACGGCCCCGAGCGACGCGTGGCGGAGATCTATGATCTTTCCAACGACACGACGCTGACCCGCATCACCACCGACGGAGGCCCTCCGGTATGGACCGGCGTCATCCCGTCGGGGTTCGAGGATTTCTCGAGCGGCCCTGAGCTGAGCTCGAACGAGAGCATCCGCGTCGCC
The DNA here is from genome assembly GCA_031426115.1 of Gemmatimonadaceae bacterium. Classification (GTDB taxonomy): domain Bacteria; phylum Gemmatimonadota; class Gemmatimonadetes; order Gemmatimonadales; family Gemmatimonadaceae; genus JANPKQ01. The sequence continues at coordinate 6,800 of JANPKQ010000168.1, forward strand.
GACGGACGCGTCGCCGCGTTCGCGCCCGTGGCCCCGGGGCTGAAGCGTCTCGCATTCACGTATTCACTCCCGCCCACGGCCTTTCCCGCGAGCTTTCCCGTGGAGCAGCCGACCCAGCTCCTGGAGGTCCTTCTCGAAGACCAGCGGGCGGAGCTCACCGGCGCGGGGTTGGTGGAGGGATCGCCGACGACGATCGAGGGGCGAACGTTCCGGCGGTTCCAGGCTGGGGATGTCGCGGCGCTTGCCGTCGTGACCGTGCGCGTTCCCGATGCGCCGACATCGCGCGACACGCCGAGGACAGCGCTCATCGTCGCCCTGACGGTCGTGATGGTCGCGGCGCTCGTCGTCGCGCTGCGCCGCCGGGGTCGGCCCCGCGCCATCGCGATCCCGATCGCGCCGGTCGAGGATGATCCCGCGAGCACACTGGCGCGCGAGATCGCGGAGCTCGACGCCGCGTTTGCTCAGCGCCCTACCGCCACTGATGCGGAGCGCGCTGTGTACGAGCAGCGACGGGCTGCGCTGAAAGCCGAGCTCACCGCGCGGCTTGCCGCGCCGCCGGGGCCGGGATAACTTCACGCGACAATCGAACTGCGGACGGGAGCCACGGAAACCGGTGTGATGCCGGTGCGGCCCCGCCACTGTAACGGACCTGCAAAGCCCCGCTCACGACGCCACTGACTCCGGTCGGGAAGGCGAGCGACGGCGGTCCGGAGCCAGGAGACGACTTTCGTCCGCGCCACATCGACAGTTCCTCGGGAGGAGGACTGGTGGCGCACGGGCGCATCTCGCATGCGCCCTCGCGTTTCCGGGCATCCATCCTCTCGAGGACGGGTGCCCTTCGTGCATTTACGCCATGTCTCCGCAGTCCTGCTCGTCACGCTCGCCGCCTGCCTCGGCGACGGCAGCGTGCGCGGCACTGCGTCCGCGTCCTTCGCGGTCGATGATTTCGGCGATTCCATCGCGGTCGGTCCGCCCCCGACGAAAATCGTCTCGCTGAACCCGGCGACGACCGAGCTCCTCTTCGCCCTCGGCGCTGGATCACGGCTCGTCGGGCGAACGCATTGGGACGAATGGCCCGTCGAAGCGTTGGCGGTTCCCGACCTTGGCGCTGGCGTCCGCCCGAACGTCGAGGCAGTGCTCGCGGCGCGTCCGGATCTGGTCATTCTCTACGCCAGCGCCGACAACCGCACTGCCGCGATGCGCTTCCGCGCCGCCGGCATCCGCACCCTCTCCCTCAAGGTAGACCGCATCGAGCACTTCGAGCGGTCGGCGGCGATCCTCGGGCGACTGCTCGCGGATACGGCGCGTGCGCGCACGGTGGTCGATACCGTGCGCGCCACGCTCGACCAGGTCGCGATGCGGACGCGGTCACTCGCGCATCCGCGTGTGCTCTGGCCCGTTGATGTCGCACCGGTCATCGCGATCGGAGGAGGGAGCTTCCTCAGTCAGCTCATCGACATCGCGGGGGGTGTCAACGCGTACGCCGACATGGAGGCGGTGTCGCCGCAACTCTCACTCGAGGATGTGCACGCGCGGGACCCGGACATCATCCTCGTCAACGCAACGCTCGCCGCGCGCATTCGGACGGAGCCGGCGTGGCGCGGGTTGCGCGCGGTGCGCGAGGGGCGCGTGCTCGAAGCCGATGAGATCCTCCTGGGGCGGCCGTCCGTGCGCATGGGCGAAGCCGCGATCGCGCTTGCCCGCCTGCTGCATCCCGAGGTGCGGTGGTAGTGCGCTCCGGCGATCGCCGCGCGTGGTTCTGGATCGCGAGCGCACTCGGGCTCGCGATGCTCGCCGTCCTCGGGATCGCCATCGGCGCTGTGCCGCTGTCCCCGGGCGCTGTCTGGGACGCGCTCCGCGGAGAGGGCGATCCGACGACGGAGACGATCGTCCGCGTACTGCGCCTGCCGCGCGTGGCCGCTGCCGCACTCATCGGCGCCGCGCTCGCGATGTCGGGAGCGGCGCTGCAGGGCGCCCTGCGAAACGCGCTCGCGGAGCCTTACCTGCTGGGCGTATCGGGCGGTGCGGCGGTCGGCGCGGTGGTCGCGATCACCCTCGGCGGCACCGCCGCGGCGTTCGTCCCCCTGGCGGCGTTCGCAGGATCGCTCGCTGCGGTGGCCGTCGTGGTGATGGTCGCCCGCGCGGCGGGGGGACGTTCGGATCCGCGCGTGCTGGTGCTCGCCGGCGTCATCGTCGGCGCGTTCGCCAATGCCGCGATCATGGTGGTGCTCGCCAACGCACCGCCCAGCACGGTGCGCGGCGCCTTGTGGTGGATGATGGGATCGCTCGCCGATACCGAGTGGCGTGGGGTCGGATGGCTCGCGATCTACGTCGGGATCGGGGGTGGGGCACTCATCGCGCTCGGGCGCGAGGTCGACGTCCTGTCGCTCGGCGAGGAGGCCGCTGCGGCCCTCGGCGTGGACGTGGACCGTGCTGGCATGCGAATCTTCCTGCTGGCGTCGCTTCTCGCGGCGGCGACGGTTGCGGCCGCGGGGCTGGTCGGCTTTGTGGGACTCGTCGTGCCGCACATCGTCCGCGCGGCGGGAGTGCGACAGCATCGACCACTGCTCGCCGGCTCTGCGCTCGCCGGGGCCGCGCTCGTCATCGGTGCGGACGTCATCGCCCGTGCTGCACTGCCTCCCGCCGAGCTACCGCTCGGGGCGGTGACTGCGCTACTGGGCGTCCCGTTCTTCCTTGCGCGGCTGGGGCGCCTCCGATGATCCGCTTCGATGGCGTTGCAGTTCGCTATGCTCGCGCGGCCGACGCCGCGGTCGTGGATGTGTCGCTCGAGGCGCTCCGCGGGCGAACGACGGCGATCGTCGGTCCGAACGGTAGCGGAAAGAGCACGCTTGTGCGCGCACTGCTTCGGCGCGAATCGCTGCAACACGGCACCATCACCGTCGATGGTGTGGACGTGCGCACCCTGCGCCCGCGCGAGTTCGCACGGCGCATCGCCGTCGTCCCCCAGCGCGAAGAGGCAGTGTTTCCAATGCGCCTTCGTGAGTATGTCGGGCTCGGCCGTCATCCGCACGTCGGCGCATGGCGCGGGCCCGGCCTCGAGGACGTGCGCGCCGTCGGCACCGCGCTCGAGCGCGCGGGACTGGATTCCCTGGCCGCGCGACAGACGGACGAGCTCTCGGGGGGCGAGTGGCAGCGCGCACGCATCGCACGCGCACTCGCCCAGAATGGCGAGGCGCTCGTGCTCGACGAGCCGACGACGTTTCTCGACATCGCGCATGAGATGGAAATGTTCGAGCTGCTCGATGGCCTTGCGCGGGAGGGCCACGCCGTCCTGCTCGTGAGCCACCAGCTCAACCTCGTCGCGCGATTCGCCCACGTCATGGTCCTGCTGCACCGCGGCACCGTTGCCGCGTCGGGAGAACCGGCCGCGGTGATGCGCGGCGACACCCTGGAGCGAGTATACGGGTGGCCTCTCGTCGTCACGCGGGACCCTGCCATCGGGTCGCCCGCGCTCGTTCCGCTGCGGCAGCCGACTGCATCGCGCTGATCGCGGCCCTCTTTGCTTCCTCCAACCACGCACCGGGAACTGCCATGCGGCTTCTTCAATCGACCCTCGTCATCGCCATCGCCGCGACCACGGCGCGCGCCCAGGAGCCCCGCGACACGACGCGGCTGCATCCCGTCGTCATCACCGCCACGCGCACCGACGCGGCGCAGAGTGTCGTGACGACGGCCGCGACGGTCCTGGCGGGCGATGCGCTGCGCGCCCGCGGGATCACGACCGTCGGCGCCGCGCTGCGGGAGGTTCCCGGTGCGGCCGTCGTGCAGACAAGCGCACCCGGCTCACAGACATCGCTGTTCCTGCGCGGCGGGGAGCCGGATTATGTGCAGGTGCTCATCGATGGCGTCATCGTCAACGAGCCTGGGGGTACGTTCAACTTTGCGAATCTCACGCTGGACAACGTCGACCGCATCGAGGTCATTCGCGGGCCGGCCAGCGTCCTGTATGGCAGCGATGCGGTCGCCGGGGTCATCCAGATCTTCACCCGTGAGGGAGCGGGACGACCGCGAGCAGAAGTGGGAATTCGGGGCGGCCAGCGGGGACTGCTCGACGTTGATGGGAGTACCTCGGGCGGCGGGCCGCGTGCCCGGTATTCGGTGGGCGGTGGGCACCATGCGTCGGCGGGGATCTACGACCTCAACAACGACGCCCGGAACACCGAGGCCAGCGCGCGACTCACCCTCGCACCGACAATACGGTCGACTGTGTCGTTGACTGGGCGCTACGGCGACGCGCGCTACGATTTTCCGACCGAGTACACCGGCGATCCACTCGATCCCGATAGCTACTCGACCGAGCGACGCCTCGCCGCTGGTCTGGACGGCAGCTACGCGATCCATCCCCGCGTAGACGCGCGCGTGATGCTCGGGCTCAGTCGCCTCCAGAACATCAGCGATGACCGCGCGGACTTTCCCGGTGATTTCGCCTTTCGTTACGCGTCGCTCTCCCTGCGGCGCAGCGCGGAAGCGCGAGTGGACCTGCGCGTCGTGCCCGGCGCGACAATGACCCTTGGCGGCGATTTCGACTGGCAGGAAAACGAGACGAATGGCGATACCCCGGCGCTGGATGCGCTTCGCGAGCGGTGGAGCCGCGCGGCGTACGCCCAGCTCCTCGGCAACGTGCGCAGTCGGTGGACGTACACGCTCGGCGGGCGGCTCGAGCGCAACGAGCGCTTCGGCACCCTCGGCAATGTGCGCGGCGGAATCGGTGTCGCGCTCGGGTCGAGCACCACCGTGCGCGCTTCAGGAGGCACCGCGTTCAAGGAACCGCAGTTTCCCGAGATCACCGGCGGGTGCTGCGCCAACCCCAGTCCGGACCTCGAGCCCGAACACTCCACGAGCTGGGAAGCAGGTATCGAGCAGCGTTTCGCCGGTGACGCCGTTGCGCTCTCGGCGACGCGCTTCGACCAGCGGTTCCGCGACCTCATCATCTACGCGCCCGATGCGGCCGGGCCGTCGTTCGCCCGCTACCGAAACGCGCGCTCGGCAACTGCCCGCGGCTGGGAGCTCGCGGCGCGCGCCAGCCTCCCGCAGGGCGCATCGGTCCGAGCCAACGTTGCCGGCCTGGCTGCACGAACCCATCGCACGGAATCCGAAGCCGACACGCCGCTCCCGCGCCGCCCGGCGCGAACTGGGTCATTGGTGATCGCCACACCGGTCGGCTCCCGCGTGACTATTGTCGGCGATGTGAGCCACGTCGGTCGGCGCCACGATGTTCGTTTTCTGCAGGATGACCCGTTTTCGGTCGCAGTGCGTTTGCCGACGTACACGCTCGCCGGCCTCTCCGGAACCGTCCGGGTCGGGAGCCTCTTGGGAGCGAGCGATGCCGAACTCACCGCCCGCGTGGACAATCTGCTGGATCGGGAATACACGGCTGTCGCGGGCTTCGCATCCCCGGGACGCATTGCGAGCATTGGCGCGCGGCTGCGATTCGGCCGCTAGCTTTCATTCATGCCGCCGCTCCGCACCGACGCCGTCGTTCTCCACGTCTTCGACTATCTCGAGACGTCGCGGATCGTGCGGATCGCGACCCGCGAGATGGGAGTACAGTCGGTGCTCGCTCGCGGCGCGCGGCGGAGCCGGAGTCGGTACGGGAGCGCGCTCGACCTCTTTGCGAGCGGGGTCGCGGAGATCTCGACCAAGCCCGGGCGCGACCTCCATACCCTCGTGTCCTTCGACGTGCAGCGGGCGCGCGCGGGGTTGGCGGAGGACCTCGGCCGCTTCACCGGGGCGTCCGCGCTGGCGGAGCTCGCGCTGCGGTTCACCGGTGAGGATACACATCCCGCGCTGTTCGACATCCTCGTCGCATCGCTGGACGCGCTCGACATCGCCGCGGAGCACGAGACAGTGGACATCAGTCTCGGCTGTGCCTGGCGCATCGTTGGGGAGCTCGGCTTCGCTCCGTCGCTGGATCGCTGCGGAGCCTGCGAGAATCTCGTCGCGGCGGACGCGGTCGCGCTGTTCAGTCATCGCGCAGGCGGAGTGCTTTGCAATGCGTGCGGGCGTCTGGAGCCGGCACACCGCGCACTGCCGCCAAGCGCGAGAAGCACCCTTGCCGCGTGGCTGAGCGGACGCGATGCCCCGGCGCTCGTTGAGGGCGAGCGTCGCGCACACCAGCGCCTGCTGCGGGAGTTCCTTCGCGAGCATCTCGCCGACGGGCGGCGCCTCCGCGCGTTCGACGTGTGGGAGACCGAGCGCTGGGACGAGCGCGCACCGTCCTCGCCGGTGCCGGCCGCACCCGCGTGATCATCGGCACCGCCGGCCACATCGATCACGGAAAGACCGCGCTCGTTCACGCCCTTACGGGGGTGGATACAGATCGCCTTCCCGAGGAGAAACGGCGCGGCATCACGATCGAGCTGGGTTTCGCTCCGCTGCGACTCGATGGCATCGGGACGTTCGGCATCGTCGATGTGCCCGGTCATGAAGCGTTCGTGCGGACCATGCTTGCCGGTGCGACCGGCATCGACCTGGCGATGCTCGTCATCGCGGCCGATGAAGGCCCGATGCCACAGACGCGTGAGCATCTCGCGATCCTGTCGCTGCTCGGCGTACGCGGGGGCGTCGTCGTCCTGACGAAGCGCGATCTCGTCGAGGCGGACTGGCTGGCGCTCGTCGAGGAGGATGTGCGTTCGCTCCTCGCCGACTCGCCACTGGCCGAGGCGGAGATCGTCACGGCGTCGGCGCTGCGTCGCGAGGGCCTCGAGGAGGTGAAGGCTGCGCTCACACGCGCTGCGGCAGATGCCCCCCGCCGAGCTGCCGATGACCTCTTCCGGATGCCGGTCGATCGCGCATTCACGGTTCGTGGAACGGGCACCGTCGTGACGGGCACCGTGTGGAGTGGAACGCTCCGGCGCGACGAGATGGTGCGCATCATGCCCGCGGATCGAACGGCGCGAGTGCGGTCACTGCAGCGACATGGCGACATTGTCGGGGAAGTTGGACCGGGCGAGCGCGCGGCGATCGCACTCGCAGCGGTCGATGTTGCGGAGGTGGCGCGCGGGTCGGTGCTCGTCGGTGGTGCTGCGTGGCGCGCGACGACGATCATCCGGGCGGAGGTCGCCCTGTTGCCGTCGCTGGATCGCCCCCTCGATTCACGCGCGCGAGTGCGCTTTCACCTCGGGACCGCCGATGTCGGTGCGAGGGTGGTATCGGGCCATGCGGCGGTCTCGCCCGGCACTCGCGTACCAGCCCGGATCATTCTCGAGACCGCCATCGTCGCGAGGGCGGGGGACCGGTTCGTTCTTCGCACGCCGTCGCCCGCGATGACCATCGGTGGAGGTGTGGTCGAGGATCCGCTCCCCCCGCATCGGCGCGGGCGAAGCGCGGGAATCCCGGGCGACTCCGCAGCTCACCTCGCGCGGCTGCTCGCGGAAGCCGCCGGCCTCGGCGTCGATGAGGTCGTGCTGCCGGTGCGCCTCGGCTTGTCCCCGTCCGCCGTGTCGCACCTCGTCGAGCGCCTGCACGACACCGCTCGCCGGATCGGAGCGCGCGTCTACGCCGCAAGCGCCGTCGATACGCTGCGCCAGTCGCTGCGTGAATCGCTGGACGACCACCATCGGGCGCACCCGCTCGAGCCGGGGGTGTCCCTCCAGTCGATGCGCGGCAGGCTGACCGGATCGGCGGAGCTCGTCGACGTCGTCATCACCGGCGCGGTCGCCGCCGGGGAGGTGGCGGTCGATGGGGGCCTCCTGCGACGCTCCGGGTGGAGCCCGGTGCTCACGGGACCCGAAGCCGCGTTGCAGGGGGAGCTGTCCGACACACTCGCCGCGGCGGGGCGGGAGCCGCCGAGCGTTCCGGAGCTCGTCGTGCGGCACGGCGACCGGGTGCCGGCGTTGCTGCGGTTGCTGGACCGAGCGGGCGCGGTGACCGCCGTGGAGCCAGACCGGTACTACGACACGGTGGTCATCGAACGCCTGATCGACAGCCTGCGGCAGTCGATGGTGCCAGGCCAGGAGTATGGCCCGGCCGAGCTGCGCGAGCTCCTCGGAGTATCCAGAAAATACTTGATTCCCCTGCTCGAATAC
>JANPKQ010000169.1:0-1889 GCA_031426115.1 Gemmatimonadaceae bacterium
CGTTCTTGGCGACCCATCGGTGGAGCACCCAGGCGTCCGGACCTATGCCGGCGACCTCCCGCACGTGCGCTACCTCAAGGTCAGCGAAGGCTGCGACCACGGCTGCGCGTTCTGCGCGATTCCGCTGATGCGCGGCAAGCATCGATCATTCGCGCGCGATGAGATCGTGCGCGAGGCACAGCTCCTCGAGCTCCAGGGCGCGCTCGAGGTCAACCTCGTCGCGCAGGACCTCGCGCATTACGGGCGCGACCGCCGCGACGGCGTGCGCCTGCCGGAGCTGCTCGAAGCGCTGCTCGCCGAGACATCGATCCCGTGGTTCCGGCTGCTTTACCTGTACTCGACCGGGATGACCCCGCGGCTGCTGGAGACACTGGCGCGTGAGTCGCGCATCGTGAAATACCTCGACATGCCCATCCAGCACGCGTCCGACGCGGTGCTGGTGCGTATGCGACGACCCGAGCGCGCCGCGACGATCCGCGACCGCCTCGCCCGCGTGCGGGGCATGGTTCCGGACATTGCGATCCGCACGACGTGCATCGTCGGGTTCCCCGGCGAAACGGAAGCGGACTTCGCCGCGCTGCTGGAGTTTCTCGAGGAGGCGCAGTTCGACCGCGTCGGTGCGTTCACCTACTCGGCGCAGGAAGGGACGCGCGCGCACGCGCTGGTCGATGACGTGCCGGAGCCGCTGAAGCGGGAGCGGCTCGAGCGGCTCACGGAGCTCCAGCGGTCCATTACCGCCGATCGCTACGAGCGCCATGTGGGACGGACGGTCCGCGTCATCGTCGATCGCGCCGGGACGATCGGTGTTCGCGCCGAAGCGCGCGCACCGTGGCAGGCCGATGACATCGACGGCATCGTGCGCATCGACGCCCCTGTTCCGGCGGGCCGTTTCGTGGACGTACGCATCGATCGCGTCGAGGACGACTACGACTTCCATGCGACGCTGGTCGGGACGTACGCGGCGCTCGTCGCCCCGCGCCGATCGTGGACGCTCCCGGTCACCGCGACGACCATCGGCAGCTTCGGTCGGTGACGGGACGGTCCTCCGCACTGATGGCGCGGGCCCGGGAGCTGTTCCCGGGCGGAGTGAACTCTCCCGTGCGCGCCTTCGGTGGCGTCGGCGGCGACCCGTTCATCGTCGCGCGCGGCGCCGGCGCGCGGATCTGGGATGCGGATGGTCGTGAGCTGATCGACTTCGTCCTCTCGTGGGGGCCGCTGGTGCTCGGCCACGCCCCACCGGAGGTGCTCGATGCGCTCGCGACGACGATGCGCAGCGGCACGAGCTTCGGGATTCCGACAGCCCTCGAGAACGATCTCGGGGAGATGATCCGGGACCGGATGCCGCATCTCGAGATGCTGCGCTTCGTGTCGAGCGGCACGGAGGCGACGATGAGCGCGGTTCGCCTGGCACGCGCTCACACGGGCCGCGACCTCGTGCTCAAGTTCGACGGCTGCTATCACGGGCACGCGGACGGGTTCCTCGTGCGCGCCGGGTCGGGTGTCGCGACGCTGGGGTTGCCCAACTCTCCGGGGGTGCCCGATGCAGTCGCCGCCCTGACGCTGACGGCCGAGTTCAACGACATCGCGGCCACGGAAGCGATCGTGCGGCGGAACATGGGCCGCCTCGCCGCCATCATTGTCGAGCCGGTGGTGGGCAATGCAGGCTTCATCGCCCCCGACCCCGAGTTCCTTCCCGCGCTGCGCCGACTCGCCGACGAGTCCGGAGCGGTGCTGATCTTCGATGAGGTCATGACCGGTTTTCGCATCGCACCGGGGGGCGCGGCCGAGCGGTTCGGCGTTCGGGCGGACCTCACGACGCTGGGGAAGGTCATCGGCGGCGGAGACGTCTCGGCGATGACCGCGGGTGGCACACCGATCGCCACACCCAG
>JANPKQ010000170.1:0-4062 GCA_031426115.1 Gemmatimonadaceae bacterium
GCACGGCCACGCTGACGATCTCCTGTCGGCGTGCCTGCTCGCCACCGAGGCGCCGGTGCTGCTCGTTCCCGCCATGAACGACCGGATGTGGGCGCACGCCCAGACGCAGCGCAACATCGCTCAGGCTCGTGAGCTTGGGTATCACATCCTCGACCCCGAGACGGGGGCGCTCGCGGCAGGAGAGGGCAGCGGCCCCGGGCGGATGCCCGAGCCGGAGACGATCGTCGCGCATGCCGGTCGGATGCTGGAAGTGGCCGGCGCGCTCGCCGGAGTCGAGGTCGTCGTCACCGCCGGCCCGACGCGTGAGGCACTCGATCCAGTGCGGTATCTCTCGAACCGGAGCAGCGGAAAGATGGGCGTGGAGATCGCCGCCGCGGCCTGGCGGCGCGGGGCGACGGTCCGCCTCGTCGCGGGCCCCATGTCCGCGTCTCCGCCCCGTGGCGTTTCGGTGACTTCGGTGGAGACGACGGAGGAGATGGCGGAGGCGGTGCGCGCGTCCCTGCCAACGGCCGACGTGCTCGTCATGGCGGCGGCACCCGCCGACTTCCGCCCGGCATCCGTCGCGACGGCCAAGATCAAGAAAGGATCGGCGCCGGGGAGCGTCGAACTGGTCGGGACCCCGGACATTCTCATGGCGACCCGCGACCGTCGCAAGGCGGGAGCCGTGATCGTCGGCTTCGCGCTCGAGACCAACGACGTCCTTGCCAACGGGCGGAAAAAGCTCCTCGCGAAGGATCTGGATCTCGTCGTCGTCAACGACGCCACCGAGCCGGGAGCTGGTTTCGGCGGCGATACCAACCGCGTGACGATCATCGCGCGGAATGGAGATGAGGCAGTGCTGCCGCTGATGAACAAGCGCGATGTGGCCGATGCGATCCTCGACCGAGTGGAGATGCTGCGCCGTGGAACCTAGGGAACGTCTGAAGCGATATCTCGAGCAGCGGCGCGAGCTTGGCGAGCGCGAGCTCGTGCTGGATGGCATGACGGTCGAGGATGTGATGAAGATCGTCGGCGCAGTGGGCAGCGCTCCGCGCGCCGACGCTGGCGACGCTCCCTCGGCGCAGCCACGGCAGCTTCGCGCGCGAGCGGATGCCGAGCCCCGTCGCGACGATGCACCCGCACCGAGTGCAGGGGACGGCGCGGATTGGCGGGGAGCGCTCCGGGCCTCCGGCGTGGATCCGGCTGCACTTACAGAACGCAGCCGGACATCGCCCCCGCTCGCGGATCGTCCGCCTTCTCGAAAGGCCGAGTCAACGGCAGGCGCGAGTGCAACACCGACGATGGCGCCCCTACCCGGAAGCGCCGCAGCGCCGGTGTCGAAGCGCTACGAATTTCCGCGGGCGGATGACGCAGCCGCCGCGTCGCCGACCGCGCCCGTGTCATCGCCCGGCGTTGTCCCCACCGCCGGTGCAGGGGCGACACCGGGCGCGCCGCCGACCGCGCCGAACGCGCCGGCCGGCATCATCGTCGGCGTTGCCTCACGGGAGCTTTTCGGCCCGGCGGATGCCAAGCCTTCCTCGCTCGAGGCCATTGCCGAGACGACCCGCGCGTGCACCAGGTGCCGACTCTACGCCACGGCCACGAAAGCGGTGCCCGGGGAGGGGAACGCCGACGCTGAGCTCGTGTGCGTCGGCGAGGCTCCCGGGGCGAGCGAGGATGCGTCCGGGCTGCCATTCGTCGGCCAGGCGGGTCAGCTCCTCACGAAGATTCTCGCCGCCATTAACTTGCGGCGCGAGGACGTCTTCATCTGCAACGTCCTCAAGCATCGGCCGCCCGGCAATCGGAATCCGCTGCCTGACGAAGTTGCAGCATGCAGCCCATACCTCGTGCAGCAACTCGAGGTGATCCGACCGAAGGTGATCGTCGCCTTCGGAACGTTCGCCGCGCAGACGCTGCTCGCGACCAAGCTTCCCATTGGGAAGCTGCGGGGATCCGTGCACCGCTACTACGGAATCCCGCTCATCGTCACCTACCACCCGGCTGCGCTCCTGCGAAACCCAGCATGGAAGCGGCCAACCTGGGAAGATGTCCAGCTCGCCCGACGAATCCTCGACTCCGCCCCAAGGACCTGACCCATACCGTAGCCGCCGTCCTCCCTATTCCGAGGACGCGGAGCAGGCGGTCATCGCGGCCATGCTCATGGACGCGGACGCGATCGTGCGTGCGACCGAGTACGTAGACGACACGATGTTCTACCGCGAGGGCCATCGGCGCATGTTCCGCGCGATGGTCTCGATCTCCGAGCGCGGCGAGATCGCCGACCCGCTGACGCTCGCCGAGGAGCTGTCGCGCCACGGGGAGCTGGAAGCGAGCGGCGGCAAGGATTACATCGGCTTCCTCATCGACGTCGTCCCCACCGCGGCCCACGTCGAGTACCACGCGAAGATCGTTCGCGAAAAGGCACTCCTCCGGCGGCTCATCGAGGCCTCGACCGCGATCGTCTCCGAGGCGTTCGAGGGACGCACACCCGTCGCGCAGCTGCTCGACGAAGCCGAGGCAAAGATCTTCCAGGTCAGCCAGGAGCGGAGCAACGAAGGCTTCACGCGCATCAAGGAGCTGCTCTGGCCGACGATGGAGCGCATCGAGGCGCTCCAGAAGGGCGGCAAGACGATCACCGGCGTCGCAAGCGGTTTTACGGATCTCGACGAGCTGACGTCGGGCTTCCAGCCGTCGGATCTCGTCATCGTCGCCGCGCGGCCCTCGATGGGCAAGACGGCCATCGTCCTCAACATGGCGCAGCACGCGGCGATCGAGAACAACGTGCCGATCGCCGTCTTCTCCCTCGAGATGAGCAAGGAGTCGCTCGTGCAGCGCCTGCTGACCTCCGAGGGCCGCGTCGATGCCCAGCGGCTGCGAAAGGGCATGCTGCACAACGACGACTTCCCGCGCCTCGCGCGCGCCGCGGGAATCCTCAGCACCGCGCCGATATGGATCGATGATACGCCGGGGATCACCCTGCTGGAGATTCGGTCGAAGTCGCGCCGGCTCAAGGCCGACAACAACATCGGCATGGTGATCGTGGATTACCTCCAGCTCATTCAGGGACCGTCCGATTCCGAGAGCCGCCAGCAGGAGATCAGCCAGATCTCACGCTCCCTGAAAGCGCTCGCGAAGGAGCTCAAGGTCCCGGTGCTCGCGCTGTCGCAGCTTTCGCGCGCCCCCGAGCAGCGCGCTGGCGACCACCGTCCCCAGCTGTCCGACCTGCGCGAATCGGGCGCGATCGAGCAGGACGCCGACCTCGTGATGTTCATCTACCGGCAGGAGATGTACGACGGCCCCACCGACAAGGATGGAAACTCGATCGAGGGGCGCGCGGAGATCATCATTGGCAAGCAGCGCAACGGGCCGACGGGCATCGTGAACCTTCATTTCCACAAGGCATACACGCGCTTCGAGAACTATTCGCCGCGTCTTCAGGCCTCGTGAGCGCGAAGGTTCGCACCGTCTATCGATGCACCGAGTGCGGCGCGGAGCACTCGCGGTGGGCAGGCCGGTGTGACACGTGCGGCGAGTGGAACACGCTGGTCGAGGAAACCGTGGCCCCGAAGCCGGCCACCAAGGGAATCGGCGCCGCGCGGCGCCTCGCCGGCCCGCAGGGATTTGCCGAGGGTGGCTCCATCGCGGTCGCCCCGAGGCTGCGGGATGTTCAAGGCTCCGAGTCGGAGCGCTGGAGCACGGGCATGCGGGAGCTCGATTTCGTCCTCGGCGGCGGCATCGTCCCCGGGTCAATGGTGCTCATCGGCGGCGAGCCGGGGATCGGCAAGTCGACGCTGTTGCTCCAGGTGGCGGGTCGCCTCCAGGCCAACGACCGTCGCGTACTGTACGTGTCGGGCGAGGAATCGCCTCTGCAGGTGAAGCTGCGCGCGAACCGGCTCGGGGACACGGCCGGAGACGTCAGCCTGCTCGCCGAAACGTCCCTCGAGACAGTCCTCGCCACCGCCGCGTCGATGAACCCGAACGTGCTGATCGTCGACTCCATCCAGACGGTGTTCACGGCTGATCTCGAAGGGGCGCCCGGCAACGTCGGCCAGGTCCGCGAGTGCGCCGCGCGCCTCATGCGCT
>JANPKQ010000171.1:0-25799 GCA_031426115.1 Gemmatimonadaceae bacterium
AAGCGTTTCCTATGTTCGGTGGCGTACACATATTCCTTCGTAAGTCGTTGAGTCTGAAACACTTGTATTGACTTTGGCGGCTGGCAGCCGTACTCTGAGCCCGTCGTTCGGCGGTCGTTGCGCTCGCCCCCAAGCCCCACAGGTCATGGCCCAGCCATTACACCCTTCGCTCACCTTCGACGTCGTGTACCCCGAGGTTGTGCGGTCGCGCGATGACGTCGGTGGCAGCGCCGGCTCGGAGTTTTCGACGCTCGTCGCGGACGCGCTGCGGCGCGGCATCACCGCCAAGTTCTTCGCCACACTCGACGCCGATGCCCAGCTCCGCGCCGACCTCTGCACCGTCTGTGTCGAAGCCAAGCGCAACCACCTCCGCGTCGAGCACCTCATCATCGCGTTCAAGGATGCGTGGCGCGCGCTGCCGGAAGCACGGATGCTCCCACAGGGCTCACAGGGACCGGAGCTCCTCAGCCACATCATCACGCTCTGCATCGGCGAGTTCTACGCGCCGCGCGGTGATTGACGCGGTGGGCCGCTGATCCTCGCGACCGGCGAACCGGCGCGGCTCACGCCCGATAAATCGTGATCGCCGTTTCGGCGAAGAGCTGACGGCTCGCGCCACCGGGGAGCACGTGCTCGCGCGCATGTTCGACGGCGAGCACGCGCGAGAAGCGGCTCGACCGCCAATGATCGAGCACACGGTCGAGCATGCGCGACCCGTATGGCGGATCCACGAAGGCGATGTCGTACCGGTCCGCATCCAGCGCTTCCGCGAACGGAATCGCATCGCGCTTGAAGACGCGGGTTCGCTCCCGCAACCGGAAGACGGCGATGTTCGCCCGCAGCGCGTGCAGGCTGCTCGGGCGGAACTCCACGAAGTCCGCCGTCCGCGCTCCACGCGAGATCGCTTCGAGGCCGAGCGCGCCGGTTCCCGCGAACAAGTCGAGAACGCGGGCATGCGGCAGGTCGGCCGCGAGCAGCTCCATCATCGCGACGCGGACGGTTTCCGCCGTGGGACGCACCCGGAAGTCGCGCGGCGACGTGAGGTCGCGCCCTGCGTACTTGCCCCCGACGATTCTCACGACGCGCCCTCAGCCGCCCCGATGCGGCTCCTTCGCGCGACATAGCGCGATCGTGAACGAGGCCCCGGCTCCCGGCTCGCTGCGCACGCGAAGGTCCCCGCCCATCCCGCGGACGAGGTCGCGGCTGATCGCCAGGCCGAGGCCGGCGCCACCACTTCGGCCGGCCAGCGTCGTATCGACCTGAAAGAACGGCTCGAACACCGCCTCGAACTTGGCGCGGGGGATACCGACGCCAGTGTCGGTGACACGCAGGAAGACATGCTGTTCCGGATCGCTGCCATCAGTGCGCTTCGCGCAGTCGACAGACACGCGCCCGCCGGCCGGCGTGAACTTGATGGCATTGGAGATGAGGTTGAGCAGAGCCTGGACCAGCTTGTCCCGATCTGCGCTCACCCAGCAGTCGCTCTCGACGTCGGCTGAATACTCGAGCGACTTCGCGCGCAGCTGGGGACCGACCAACGGGTCGACATCGGCCATGACGTCGCCGAGCCGGATCGGGTGGATGTCATAATCGAGCTTGCCCGCCTGGAGCCGCTCGAAATTCAGGACATCGTTGACGAGTCGAAGCAGGTGCCGCTGTGCGATCTCGATGCGCGACAACGCCTCGCGCTGCCCTCCGGTGACGGCGCCGTAGATCTCCATGTCGAGCAGCTGCGTGTAACCGGCGATCGCATTGAGCGGCGTGCGCAGCTCGTGGCTCATGGCGGCGAGGAACTCGCCCTTGTGTCGGTTGGCGGTCTCGGCCTCCGCCCGCGCGGAGCGTTCCGCCTCGAAGAGGCGGGCGCGCTCCAGCGCCTGCGCCGCCTGCTGCGCGACCGCGAGCGCGAGGGCCCTGTCGTCTTCGCTGAACGCCCGGGGTGCATCGAACGCGGCGCCGATCACCCCGAGGACCGTGCCGTGGACCACAAGCGGGGCGACGATGTTCGCCTGGTGCCCTGTCGCCTCCAGCAGGGGGATCATGTGGGGATATCGCGCTGCCCACATCTCGCGCGACTCGAGGAAGAGCGCGTCGCCGCTGCGCGCGACGTCGGCCATCGGAACAGGCGCGGCGATCGGGAACCGACGCCACTCTTCGCGCATGTCGGCTGGCATGGCGCCGGCAGACATGATCTCGAGGTCCTCGCCGTCGCTCGAGACCCGCGCGATGACGGTTCCGACCGCGCCGAAGACCGCGGTGGCATGCACCACAACCGCCTCCGCGACTTCGCCCTCGGTGGATGCGCGGGAGAGAGCCGCCGAGAAAACCTGGAGCTGCGCTGCGCGTGCGATGGTCTCGCGGCGAATTATCTCGACTCCCTCATGCGCGAGGAGCGCTTCGCGATGAAGTCGCGCGTTGTCGATCGCCATCGCGGCCCGATGGGCGAGATCCTCGGCCATGTGGACATCGATGTCCCCGAAGCGACGCCCGGTCTCGGCGGTGACGAAGGTGATCGCCCCGAGCGTTCTGCCGCGCGCGATCATCGGGACAATGACATAGGCGCTGACGCCGAGGGTGCGAAGCAGCTCGAGGTGCTCCGCGTCGTGGGCGGATGCGACGAGTGTTTCCTCCGACACCTCGAAGACCATCTGCGCGCGGCCGGAACTGATCACCCGCGGCGCGCCAACGAGGTCAGTGGAGCGCGGAGGGTAGCGGCGCTGCAGCTCCGCGGCAGCACTCGTCTTTCGTGGATCCGGGTGAAGCACCGCTAGCCGGCGAATCGCCGACTCGGTGTCATCCGTGATGATGTCCACGATGCACCAGGCGTGCAGGTACGGAAGCGACATCCCCGCGACGGTCGTCAGCGTCTCCTCGTAATCGAGCGAGGCAGCCAGGCAGCGGCTCGCCTCGGCAAGAAATGCGAAACGATCCTGAAGGTCGTTGGGAGACGCGCTGCCGGCGAGCATGAACGGACGCACTACCTCGATTCGAGCGCGACTCCGAAGGCATCCGGAATCACCGTTGATTCCGCGGGACTTCGGAGTCCGAGTATACCGATCGTCGGGGTCGAGCGCGACCGTCCCGCCCTGGGCCGTGCTACCGTCCGGTCACGACGCCGCAAGCGATCCGGTCACCGGAGTCGCCCGAGGGATCCGTGCGGAGATCGTCGGCCTTCGCGTGAACGACGACCGCGGCGCCATCGGCGTCGAGCAGGCCGTTCGCACCGCGGAGCGTTCCACCGGCGGTGACCAGCTGCACGATGGCGGTGCTGTCGGCCCCGACGCTGAGGTTCGGCAGGTCGCCGAGGTGCGGCCCCTGCGGATTCTGCGAACCGTGCTGGCGCGTCGTCGGGTTCCAGTGGGCACCCGCGGTGGTGAACGGGGGCGTGCACTGGCCGGTCATGTGGACGTGAATTCCATGCTCGCCGGGCGGCATTCCGGTGAGCCGCCCACTGACGCTGAGCCCCTGCGGGCCTTCGGTGAGTGTCAACGTGCCCATGTCACGACCCGCTGCGTTGCGCAGCGGAGCGGTTGCCGCTGCGGCTGCGGCCACCGAGTCGGACCGGGCGGCGGAGTCGCTGCGGACCGCCGGTGTGGCGATCGCGGGGGAGTCGGTGGTGGCGGCATCGTTGCCGCCGCATGCCTGGATGGCGAGAACGCCGGCGAGGATCGTCAGAGCTGTGCGCATGGGAGTGGAGAGAGGGGTTGATGGGGTGAGTCAGGATCCGGTGCTCGCCACTGCGCGGAGGCCCGCGTGGACCTCGCGTCCAAGCCGCGCAACGATGCCGGGTACCGCGTTGATGTCGGAGACCGCGGTGTTGAAGTTCACGATGCATGCTCGCAGCGCGTACCGCCCGCGGATCACGGCATTGGAGACGAACAGCTCTCCGCATTGCTGGATTCGTTCCAGCAGCGCCTCGTTCAGCGCGCCGATATGGGCTTCGGCGTCGGCCTCGCCAATGCGAGCGCGGAGCTCCGGCGGCACGTACCGGAAGGTCGTGATGCTCAGCGACTGGGTGAGCAGCTCGAGCTCGGGATGCTCGCCGACGAGCGATGCGAGGCGCTCGCTGAGCGCGATGTCGTCACCGAGCATCTTCATGTAGCCGGCGCGTCCGACCTGCCGAAGGCCGAGCCACACCTTGAGCGCACGGAAACCGCGGGAGTTCTGCGGGCCGAAGTCCACGAAGTTCGTGGCTTCCTGACCGAAGTGATAGTACGCCGGGTGGTAGGAGAACGCGTTGCGCAGCCGCTCGCGGTCGCGGACGAGGACGCACCCGGCCTCGAGCGGCGCATACAGCCACTTGTGCGGATCGACGGCGACGGAATCGGCGAGCGACAGTCCCGCGAGATCGGACGGCGCGCCGGGGACCTTCGCGGCAAGCGCGCCATAGGCTCCGTCGACGTGGAACCAGACGCGTCCATCGGCGCAGATGCGTGCAATCTCGAACAGCGGATCCACGGCGCCGGTGCTCACCGAGCCGGCGGTTCCGACGACCATCATCGGCTGGTCGCCTCCGCGTCGGTCGCGCTCGATCGCATCGCGCAGCGCCGCGGTGTCCATGCGCAGCTCTGCATCGGTGGGAATCCAGCGGATCGCGCTCGTCCCGAGGCCCGCCATGTCGGTGGCCTTCTGGATCCAGGTGTGGGTCTCCTGTGACGCATAGACGCGGAGCGGCTTCGCGGCTGCGGCGGCGACGCCTCCCTTCCGGATGTCCCACGGCGCGGCAGCCGCCCGCGCCGCGAGGAGCGGGACGGTGTTCGCCATGTTGCCGCCGCTGACGAGCAGCCCACCGCCGCCGGCGGGGTAGCCGATGAGCTCCGCGATCCAGCGCACGGTCTGCGCTTCGATCTCCGTCGCAACGGGCCCCAGCCGCCACGAGCCGACGTTGGCATTCACGGAGGCCGCGAGCAGGTCGCCGAGCATGCCGATCGGGGCAGGGGATGACGTGATGTAGCCGAAGAATCTCGGGTGGCCGTTGAGCAGCGAGTGGTCGAAGAGCATCGCTGCCGTGGATCGGAGGAGGATGTCAGCGCTCGTTCCCTCGTCCGGGAGCGGCGCGGCCGCATCGATCAGCGCCTCGATTTCCTGTGGGGTGTCGGCAGGCGTCACGCCGCGCTCGGGGATGCGCTCGAGGAATTCGGCGATGGAGTCCACGAGGGCGTGGCCTGCGCGCCGGAACTCGTCCGCACCCATGCGCAGGGGCGCGTCGCGGGGCGTCGTCTGCGGCGACGTGGAGGCGAGAGGGGGTGACAGGGGAGGGAGCATTGGTCGCGGTCAGGCGTGAGGGGTGAAGGTTCGCGGGTCGAGGTGGGGGGGCGCTAGTAGGTGGGGTCCTCGTGCATCCAAGCGTCAACGCCATTTCGCAGAGCTGCGAACTTCCACGGCGAACATGACGTGTGCGGCCGAGCGAACGGGACCGGCGGGATCTTGCGCGTGGCGGGCCAGATGTTTACAGTGGGCGGCCCGGCAGAGATACCCCTCCCCTGTTCCCAGGACGGTCTCATGCAGCGATCGCAGCGCCCCCTGCTCCTCCTCACCGCGCTCGGCCTCGTCGCGTGTCAGGACACTCCGACGTCCGTGCGGCCAATGGCGCCGACCCCAGTGAATCTCGCGCTCGCTCCGGTGAAGGCGCAGGGAATTCCGGGACAGTACATCGTCGTCTTCAGCGCCGACGAGAGCGATGTGCCGGGGCGCGCGCGACAGCTCGTCGCCGCCCACCGCGGCAACCTGCTCTTCACCTATGATCGCGCGATCAAGGGATTCGCCGCGCGGATCCCGGACGCCGCGATCGACGCGCTCCGCCGCGCTCCGGGAATCGTCGCGATCGAACAGGACCAGGTCATCCAGGCGGAGACCATCCAGAGCCCGGCAACCTGGGGCATCGATCGCTCGGACCAGCGCGACCTGCCGCTCAGCGGCACGTACGAGTACACCGCGGACGGCAGCGGCGTCAAAGTGTACATCATCGACACCGGCATTCGGTTCGACCATAGCGAGTTCGGCGGGCGCGCGAGCACGGGCTACGACGCGGTGACGATCGGTGGGACCGCCGCCGATTGCAACGGCCACGGAACCCACGTCGCCGGCACCGTTGGCGGCGCGACATACGGAATGGCGAAGAAGGTGTCCCTCGTCGCCGTTCGCGTGCTCGGCTGCACCGGAAGCGGAAGCACGTCGGGTGTCATCGCCGGCGTGGACTGGGTGGCCTCCGACCATGCGGCGGGCCAACCGGCCGCGGCCAACATGAGCCTCGGCGGCGGCATCTCGTCGACGCTCGACCAGGCTGTCGCGAATGCGATTGCCGACGGCGTGACCTTCGGCGTCGCGGCGGGCAACAGCAACGTGGACGCGTGCGGCTCGTCCCCCGCGCGTGTTGCGAGCGCGCTGACCGTCGGCTCGACGACGAGCACCGATGCACGGTCATCCTTCTCGAACTTCGGCACCTGCGTGGACCTCTTCGCGCCCGGGTCGAGCATCACCTCGTCGTGGTACACGTCGGCGACGGCGACGAACACGATCAGCGGGACGTCGATGGCGACGCCGCATGTCGTCGGCGCGGCTGCGCTCTACCTGCAGACGCACGCCGCCGCGTCGCCGGCAGAGGTGGCGAGTGCGGTTCTCGGCAGCGCGACGGCTGGCAAGGTAGGAGGAGAGGGCGCGGGATCGCCGGACCTGCTGCTCTACACCGGATCGGGTGCCGCGCCGCCGCCCCCACCCCCGCCACCGGTCAATGCTTCTCCGGTTGCGCGATACACCTGGAGCTGCACGGGCGGCGCCGGCCGGCGATGCACCTTCGATGGCGGAAGCTCGACCGATGATGTCGGGATCGCGTCCCACACATGGAACTTCGGCGATGGCACGACCGCGACCGGTGTATCGGCGACGCGGCGGTTTGCATCGACCGGCACGTTCAGTGTCAGTCTCACGGTGAAGGACGCCGCGGGTCTGTCGAACGCACGGACGTGTGCGGTGCAAACCGGCACGTCGGGAAGCTGCCCGCCGTAAGACAGTTCAATCCCTGATGCATGGAACGCCCCGCCGCTCTCGTCGAGTGGCGGGGCGTTCGCTTCCGCAGGCGCTCGAAGTTCAGGCGACCGCTGCGCGGGGAGCCGCGTGCGATGATTGGCGACACGGTATGGCTCGTGCGAAAACGCCAGCCGACGATTTCTCCAACAGAGACGACATGAGAACACCCCGATCAGCGCCCAACAGCGATCTCCCCGCGACCGACGCCGGCACCATCTCCCTCGGCGGCGACCTCACCGTCAATCGAATGGGTTTCGGTGCGATGCGGATCACTGGGAAGGGAGTCTTCGGTCCGCCGACCGACCGCGCGGAAGCGATTCGCGTCCTTCGCCGCACCGTGGAGCTCGGGGTGGATTTCATCGACACTGCCGACTCCTACGGACCGAACATCTCCGAGGAGCTCATCGCCGAGGCGCTGCATCCCTATCCACCGGGGCTCGTCATCGCGACGAAGGCAGGGTTCGAGCGGCCCGGCCCGGACGACTGGAGGGAGAACGGCCGGCCGGCGTACCTGCGCGCGCAACTCGAGGGCAGCCTGCGCCGGCTGAAGCTGGATCGCATCGACCTCTGGCAGTTGCACCGCATCGTTTCGGATGTGCCCGAGGACGAGCAGTTCGGTTTCCTCGCGGACATCGTGAGCGAGGGGCTCGTGCGTCACGTCGGGCTGTCCGAGGTCGGCGTCGACGAGATCGAGCGTGCTCGTCGCGTCGTGCCGATCGTGTCCGTGCAGAATCGCTACAACGTCCTCGACCGCGAGTGGGATGCCGTCGTGGACTACTGCGAGCGCGAGGGCATTGCATTCATCCCCTGGTACCCGCTCGGTGCGGGCTCGCTCGGTACCGATGCCGCGGCGGGGCGTCGCCGGCTCGAGACGCTCGCCCGTCAGCGTGGCGTCAGCACGCTTCAGGTCGCGCTGGCCTGGCTGCTCGCGCGGTCGCGCGTCATGCTCCCGATCCCCGGGACATCGAAGGTGAAGCACCTCGAGGAGAACGTGGAAGCCGCGCGTCTTCGCTTGACGCCGGAAGAACTGCGCAGTCTCGAAGGCTGAGGAAAGCGCGAGTTGGACCGAGCTGAGAAGAGCTCCCTCAACTGACCGCGACGACGTACGGACCTGCATTGCTTACTGCGCACGCATTTCGTACCGGGTACCGAGTACACACCGCGAGAGCGGGACGGGCACGGCAGGCCGAACGGCGGACGTTGGAAGGAATCCGGGCAACCGGCCGAGGCGGAGCGGACGCTCGATGCCGCCGTTCATTCCCCCGGGGGCGACCACTGGGACTGCGCACGACTACGCACTGCGACGCCCTCATGCACCCGTGCGCAGTAGCCCGTACGCAGTGCGTGCGCAGTAAGCAGTGAAGTTCAGTACGTAGCTGCGGTCAGTAAAGCTGGCCGCTCTTTAGCTCGCCGCTCGCACCCGCCCCTTCACCACGCCCGCCGCCGTTCGCAGCGTCACCACAGTCACCTCCGGCAACGCACCGATCCTGAACGGTACCCCCCAGTAGTTGGTACCAGGATTGATGTACAGCACCGATCGGCCGTCCCGGTGCATCCCCATCGCGTGCTCGAGGAAGGGCGATGCGAGACTCCATCCGAGACGCGGGATGGAGAACTGGCCGTGATGGGTGTGCCCGCTGAGGGTGAGATCCACGCCGCGTTTCGCGAGCGCGGGCCACAGCGCGGGGTTGTGCGCGAGCGCGATGACGAACTCTCCCGGTCGGGCGCGCAGCATCGTTCGCTCGATGTCGGGTCCGACGCCGGTCGCTGATCCGCGGCGCCAGCTGCGGCCGGCCGGGTCGCCGGTGCCGGCGAGCCAGAAGCGCGATCCGTTCCGCTCGATGGGCACGGCATCGTTCACGAGGACGCGGATCCCCCCGGCCTCGAGTCCGTGACGGACCGCGTCCCACCCGGCATACACGTCGTGGTTGCCGGCGATCGCGAAGACTCCCTGCGGCGCCGCGAGCGCCCCGAAGGCGGCGACGAAGTGATCGACATCGCCGGCGTAGTCATCGACCTGGTCGCCGGTGATCGCGATGAGGTCCGGCCGCGCGTCACGCGCCGCGCGCGCAATGCGCGCCAGATGCCGGCGCGATGTGTGCGGCCCGACGTGAAGGTCGGAGAGCTGCACGATGCGCATGCCCTCGAGTCCGGGTGGCAGCGTGTCGAACGCCACCTCCAGCGCGCGCACGACCACCCTCCGCGCGCCGACGTATCCCCACACTCCGATGATGACGAGCACGATGCCGACGACGCCCATCGCCATGCGACCGGAGCGTCCTGCGTCACCGAAGGTAGTCCCGACGAGTGCGCCAACCAGCCCGCTGATGGCAAGCAACGGCAGCAGCAGCTGCGCGTACCAGAAAGGCCGAAGGATCCACAGGCGCGTGAAGGCCGATCGATACCGCGAGCGCGTGAATCCGCGGATGAGCACCGCGAGCGGGGCAGTCGAGACGATCGCTGCAATCGACACGGTCAGCCACCCGCCGGGAACGACAGCCTGCCACAGCGATCCGACGACCAGCCAGCACCCGACGATCCACAGCAGCAGCCGCGCGACAAGTCGCCTCAGGTGATCACCGTCGGCGCATCGCGGCCGCTGCGTACGCGAAGCTCCGCGAGCTGAAGCGCAGCATCGATCAGCGGCGCGAGCGCCTGCTGTGGATCGAGATCCTGCCGAGCGGGATCGGCCTCGTAGCGTTCGAGATAGACGCGGATGGTCGCGCCGACCGTCCCCGTTCCCGAGAGACGGAAGACGATCCGCGAGCCCGAATCGAGAATGATCCGGATGCCCTGCTGCCCGCTGACGCTTCCGTCCACCGGGTCGTGATAGGTGAAGTCGTCGGCGATCGACACGCGCTCGCCGGCGACGGTGGCGCCAATGAGCCGCGGGAGCTGCGCCCTCAGGTGCGCGATGACCCCGCGTGCGGCGTCGGCGGCCACTTCCTCGTAGTCGTGGCGCGAGTAATAGTTGCGGCCGAAGCGCCTCCAGTGTGCACGCACGATGTCCGCGACCGACTCGCGCCGGGCCGCGAGGATGTTGAGCCAGAAGAGCACGGCCCAGAGTCCATCCTTCTCGCGCACGTGGTCGGAACCGGTTCCGAAGCTCTCCTCGCCGCAGAGTGTCGCGAGTCCGGCGTCCATCAGGTTCCCGAAGAACTTCCAGCCGGTCGGCGTCTCGAACGCCGGGATCCCGAGCGCAGTCGCGACGCGGTCGGCAGCGGCGCTCGTCGGCATCGACCGCGCGACACCGGACAAGCCCTTCGCGTAACCCGGTGCCAGCGTGGCGTTCGCAGTGAGCAGCGCAAGGCTGTCCGATGGCGTGACGAAGAATCCCTTGCCGAGGATCATGTTCCGGTCACCGTCGCCATCGGAGGCGGCTCCGAAGTCGGGCGCATCGTTCCCGAACATCAGCTCCACCAGGTCGCGCGCATGGACGAGGTTCGGATCCGGATGCCCGCCGCCGAAGTCGGGAAGCGGTGTACCGTTCATCACCGTCCCCGCGGGTGCGCCGAGTCGCTGCTCCAGGATCGCGTGTGCATACGGCCCGGTCACCGCATGCATCGCATCGAAAGCCACCCGGAACGAGCCGTTCGTGAGCAACGCGCGCATCGCGTCGAAATCGAACAGCGACTCCATGAGCGCCGCATAGTCGGCGACAGGATCGATGACCTCGACCGTCATTCCATCGACGTCGCGGCTGCCGATCTGCCCGAGCGGTACGTCCGCGGTGTCGGCGATGCGGTACTCGCGCAGTGTGCGCGATGCCGCCGCGATCGCAGCGGTGACCTTCTCCGGGGCTGGCCCGCCGTTCGCCATGTTGAACTTGATGCCGAAATCGCCCTCGGGACCCCCAGGATTGTGGCTCGCCGAGAGAATGATCCCGCCGCTCGCCGTGCGTGCGCGGATCACCGCCGATGCGGCGGGTGTCGAAAGAATCCCGTCCCGTCCAACGAGCACCCGTCCAACCCCGTTCGCCGCCGCCATCCGGAGGATGACCTGGATTGCCTCGGCGTTGTGATAGCGGCCGTCACCGCCGACGACGAGCGTGCTCCCTCGCGGAAGCGCGACGGCATCGAACGTCGCCTGCACGAAGTTCTCGAGGTAGTTCGGCTGCAGGAACACCGACACGCGCTTCCTGAGGCCGGATGTCCCCGGCGTCTGGTCGGTGAAGGCCGTCGTCGGAACGGTTCTCGAAGTCATGGCCTGGAGCATGAGGAGCGAACGCGGAGAGACGAACCCGCGTTCCGCTCATGCTCGAATCGTGCTACAGCGTCGCGAAGAGTTCCGCCATCCGCTTCCGCATCGCTTCATCGGGAAGGCGCCCGACTCCAGCTCCCATGTTGTCCCGAAGGTGCTTCGGGTCGCCCGTCGCCGGAATGGCGCAGGTCACCGCCGGATGAGAGACGACGAACTTCAGGAAGAACTGCGCCCAGCTCGTGCAGTCGAACTCCGACGCCCACGCCGGAAGCGGCTTCCCAGCCACCCGGCCAAACAGGTTGCCCGTGGTGAACGGTCGGTTGGTGAGCACGGCGATCCCCCTGTCCTTCGCAAGCGGAAGCAGGCGCTCCTCCGGGACACGATCGCCGATCGAGTAATCGAGCTGCACGAAGTCGAGCGGATACGCCTTCATCGCCGCTTCCATGTCCGCGTACTGCGGATCGCGCGACGTCGTGATCCCGAGATACCGGATGCGCCCGGACTTCTTCCACTCCGCGAGCACCTCGAGATGCTCGGCGAGCGTCGCCGCGGAGAGCGAACGGATGCTGCCGCCGAGGTTCCACACCTGGATGAGGTCCACGCTCTTCCGCCCGAACACGCGGAGCGAGTTCTCCATCTGCTGCCCCGCGGCTTCCTTGCCTGCATCGCCGACGTTCACCTTCGTGGCGAGGAAGAGCGACTCGCTGATGCCGAGGTCGCGAATGGTCTCGCCGATGAACAGCTCCGACCGCTGGTAAGTCGGCGCGGTGTCGATGACCTTGCCGCCGAGCTCGCGGAACAGCCGGATGACTTCCTTCGCCGCAGCGGCGTCGGCGCTGTCCGGCCGCAGATTGAACGTCCCCGCGGAGCCGAGGCCGATGACGGGCAACTGCTCCCTGGTTGACGGGATGAGCTTGCGGATGAGGCCGGGCTGGGTACTGGCCGCGCACGCAGGGAGTGGCGGAAGGAGCATGGCCGCGACGGCTCCGACACCGCGCTTCAGGACCGACCGGCGAGACAGGGGCATCGCGACCTCAGCGGGTGATGGGACCTTTCACAGCTCGGACTCGCGGGCGCTGTGCCGGTACGCATATTACGGTGGCGGCGAACAGCGCGGCAACGGTCGCCCGCGCAATGACGCAGAGTCCATCCATCTCTCCCCGAGGCGAACCGATGTCCACCAACCGCCGTGACTTCCTCCGCACCGCCGCTGTCGCGAGCGGAGCACTCGGCCTCGGCATTCTCCCCGTTGTCGCCGCCGCGAGTTCGCACCCGTCGCGAGCAGCGGCGCCGAAGCAGGGACGCGTCGCACCGAAGAGGATTCTCATTCTTGGCGGAACGAGCTTCATCGGTCCGCGGCAGGTGGAGTACGCGCTCGCGCGCGGCCACACGATCACGCTGTTCAACCGCGGCCGCACGAATCCGCAGCTCTTCCCGACAGTGGAAAAGCTGCACGGCGATCGCGCGACGAACGATCTCGCGTCCCTCAAGGGACGGAAATGGGATGCGGTGATCGACAACTCCGCGACGAATCCGCAGTGGGTGCACGACAGCGCCGCGGCGCTGAAGGATTCCGTGGGACAGTACGTGTTCATCTCGACGCGGTCGGTGTATTTCGACACGAGCCGCATCCCGATGACCTCGGACGCGCAGGTGTTCACGCGTGAGAACACGCCGGTGGCCGAGGGGCGTCCGCTGCCGTATGGCCTGTCGAAGGCGCTGGCGGAGAAGGAAGCGCGGGCGGTCTTCGGGAATCGCACGACCGTCGTCCGCCCGGGACTCATCATCGGGCCGGGCGACGATACCGATCGCTTCAGCTACTGGCCGGTGCGGATCGACCGCGGTGGCGAAGTCCTCGCGGCCGGTGATCCCACCGATCCCGTGCAGATCATCGACGCGCGCGACCTGTCGGAGTGGGTGGTGCGCCTCGTGGAGCAGGGGACGACGGGGACGTTCAACGGGGTTGGTCCGAAGGGGGGACGGACGATGGCCGAGCTGCTGTACGGAATTCGCGCGGTGACCGATGCGAACGTCGAGGTGAAGTTCACCTGGCCGGGAACCGACTTCCTGCTCGAGCAAAAGGTTCGGCCTTACAGCGACCTTCCTGTCTGGCAGCCGCCGCGCAACGGGCGCGAGGGGTTCGCGCGGTTCGACCTGACGCCGGAGATCAAGAGCGGGCTGACGTTCCGGCCGCTGGCCGTGACGGCGAAGGACACGCTGGACTGGTTCAAGACGCTGCCGGCGGCGAGGCAGGCGGAGCTCAAGGCGGGGATGACGCCGGAGCGGGAGAAGGAGCTGCTCGCGATCTGGCATGCGAGGGCGGGGAAGTAGGGGCTGGCAGTGCGGCATCGGGCGCTTACAAGCCCGATGCCGTCCCGGGGTGCCGCCGTTTCGCCAAGCTGCCTGCTGCCAGCTACGCGCTGCTGGTGGCGTGGCGGGACGATTTGAAAGACGTGCGACGAGCGGCAAGCAGCTTGGCTGCCAGCCTTCAGATACTTGCCACGGCGGAACTCGGGGGAAGGAATGGCGGAGCGGCCGGGGCATCGTTGCGCTTGTCGTTCCGCCGTTCCCGGCAACGCCCCTGCCGCTAGCCTGAGAGCTTGTAGCCGAGCTGCTTGCCGCTCGTCGCACGCCTTTCCGACCATATCGATCACCACCAGCAGCGGACAGCCGAGAACTACCCGCTCCCTGCTGAGACGGCGTAGAACTCTCACATAGCCGAGCGCGCCGTTGCCGTCCACGCCGTTTACCCATTGTATTTCGGCTTTTGTTCGGGCACATTACCCCTCCACCCCGGAGGCCCCATGCCCGAACTCGACCTGGACGACAAGCTCGCCATCCTGATGTCGCTCGCGGCAGACGATCGCGAGGGTGCGGGTGGACGCGACCCGAGCCTGCCGCCGAGGCTGCGACATGCGAACGACGTTGGGGCGCTGCGGCCGCTCAACATCCGAACCGTCCGGCCCGGCGGTGGGGGTCCGCCCAAGACGCTGCTACGCATCCTCATGACGAATGCGTGCACCTTCAACTGCCACTACTGCCCGATGCGCCGCGATCGGGAGATGCCGCGAACGCTGCTGAAGCCCGAGGAGCTCGTGCGCATCTTCCTGAGCGCCCATCGTCGCGGATGGTGCGAGGGACTGTTCCTCACGACGGGTATCGCCGGCCGCCCCGTGAAGGTGATGGATGACCTCATCCGGGTGCTCGAGCTGCTGCGCGAGAAGCATTTCTTCCGTGGCTACATCCACGTGAAGATCATCCCCGGCGCCGACGCCGCGCAGGTCGAGCGCATCACCGCGCTGGCGACGCGGGTGTCGCTGAACCTCGAGGCGCCGTGCGGCGAGAGCCTCGCGAGCATCGCCCCCGACAAGAGCTTCGGTACGACGATGGCGACGCTCGAATCCGCGCGCGTGCACGTGCTGCGCGGGCGCGGTGAGGAAGCGGCCGGCCGCCCGCGAGACGGGCTGCATCCCGGCGGCACCGCCGGGATGACGATGCAGCTCGTCGTCGGCGCGAGCCCCGACACCGATCGCACCATCATCGGCAAGGTGAGCGAGCTCTATGCAGGAGGCGGGATCCATCACGCCCAGTTCAGTGCCTTCCGGCCCATCCGCGACACTCCCATGGAGGGCCAGCATGCGACGCCGGTGCTGCGCGAACAGCGGCTGTACCAGGCCGACCACCTTCTTCGGCACTACGGCTTCACGAAGGAAGAGGTCGTGTATGGCGAGGACGGCAACCTCCCGCTCTCGCTCGACCCGAAGGTCGCGTGGGCGCTGACGCATCCGGAACGCTTCCCCGTGGAGATTCGCACGGCGTCCCGCGCGCAGCTGATGCGCGTTCCCGGCATCGGTATCGGGACGGCGAATCGAATCGTTGCCGAGCGCCGCACGACGGCCTTTCGCGGGCTCGCCGACCTCCGGGCGATCGGGGTCGTCACGACGCGCGCGGCCGGATTTCTCAGTCTGGGTGGCAGGCGCCTGGCGGACACCACGTGGTCCCAGCAACTCGGGTTCTGGGCCCCCGAGGAGGATGTCGGGGCACACCAGATCGTGTATGACGTGAGCCCGGGAACCTTCCGCTGACGCCCGGCATCGTCCTCCTTGCCGCACTCGGGCACCGCCGGTAGCATAGGCGACGTCTCGCACGCAGTTGTGGCCGCTCCGCGGCCGGCAAGGGTCGGCCAGGTCACGAACTCGAAACGGCTCGGCCCCGCGGGGCGTTCGCGTTTTGCTTCACCCACCACACAGGAGCGCGCATGCGTTCGTATTGTCATTGGGCCGCGTCACTCGCGGCCGTCGCCGCGCTGTCGCTCGGTGTCACCTCGGTTTCCGCCGCGCAGACGGGCACCGTCCGGGGTCGGGTCACCGACGTGACCAATCAGCGGCCGCTCGCCGGTGCGCAGGTCAGCATCACGGGCACGACGATCGGCGGCGTCACGGGCGCCGAGGGCGAGTTCGCCCTCATCAACGTCCCCTCAGGCGATCGAACGTTGACGGTTCGCCGCATCGGCTACACCCCGAGCACGAAGCCGGTCACCGTTCCGCCAGGCGCAGAGACGCGAGTGGACTTCGCGCTCGCGATCAGCGCACTCCAGCTCGACAAGGTCGTCGTCACGGGAACGGGACTCGGCGCCGAGGCACGTACGATCGGAAACTCGGTGACGACGGTGAACGTCGCGGAGCTCTCGGAAAAGGCGAGCGTCCTCAACCTCACCGAGATTCTGCAGGGCAAGTCGCCCGGAGTGACGATCCTGCCGGGCTCCGGCACTCCCGGAACCGCGGGTGAGATTCGCATCCGCGGTGCCAGCTCGATCAGCGGCTACAAGCCGGTGGTCTACATCGACGGCATCCGGTTCAGCACCGAGAGCCTCGGCAACTTCGCGCCGACGGGCTTCGGTGCGTCGGGCCTCGCCCAGTCGGCGCAGATCACGTCGGCGCTCGACTTCCTGAACCCGAACGACATCGAGTCGATCGAGATCCTCAAGGGACCGGCGGCCGCGACGCTGTACGGCGCCGAGGCGGCGAATGGTGTCATTCAGATCATCACGAAGAAGGGGACGCGCGGCCAGCAGGATCTCCGCTGGACGACGCGCGTGGACTACGGCACGACGGAGTGGAAGCTCGACACGCCGACGAACTACACGACCTGCGATGCCGCGCGCATGGTCGCGTTCGACACGCTGTCGAGGCTGCCCACGTGGCCCGGGTGCCAGGGAATGCCGTTGAACACTGTGCTGACCGACAACCCCATCCGCCGTGACCCCAACGCCATCCGCGACGGCAACATGCAGCGCGTTTCGCTCTCGCTCACGGGGGGCGGCGACCGCCACTCCTTCTACCTCGGCGGCAACCGCGATGGGGATCAGGGCGTCTTCCACAACAGCTTCAGCAACAAGCTCTCGGTCCGTGGGAACTTCGCCTTCACGGCCACCGAGAAGATGGACTTCAGCGTCCTCGTGAACTTCGCGCAGACCGACCTCCGGCTCCCGCTCAGCGACGAGTCGCCCGCGGGTATTCTGCTCAGCGCGTCCCGCGGGCGTCCCGGGCTGCGCACAGCCGACGCGATCGGACCTGGCTGGTCCACGGTCAACCCGGTTCGATCGAACGCCTACAACAACCGGACGAAGGCCGAGCGGCTCACCTTCGGCGGCACCGTGAACTACACCCCGTTCTCCTGGTTCCGGAATCGCCTCACGGTCGGCCTCGACAACACCGTGAGCCAGGCCGCGCTGCTCTTCCTTCCAGGTGACGAGGGTGAGCCCGGCGGCGCGAGCCTCGGGCAGAATCCGATCACGCGCATTCTCAGCATCGACTACGCCGGGAGCATGCCGTACTCGTTCCGGCCCAACATCGAGCTGACCACGTCCTTCGGTGCACAGGTCGCCGCGAACCGCACCGAGTCGCTCATCGCGGAGGGTCGCGGACTCGGTGCGCCGGACGTCACGCTGATCGGCACCGCGACGACGACGCTCGGACGCAACACCTTCACGGAGAACAATTCGCTCGGCTACTACATCCAGGAGCAGGTCGGGTGGAACAACCGGGTGTTCGTCACGGGCGCGCTCCGCGCCGATGATCATTCGTCCTTCGGAACGAACTTCGACATCATTCTCTACCCCAAGCTCTCCGCGTCATGGGTGCTGGGGGAGGAGCCGTCGCTCAGCCGCGCGCTCGACGCCGCACGGGTGAGCAGCCTGCGCCTGCGCACGGCGTGGGGCGCCGCCGGCCGCGCGCCGTCGGCGTATTCCGCGACCCAGACTTACACGATCGACCGGGTCACTCTGTCCAACTCCACGGCTTCCGCCCTTCGCATCTCGTCGTACGGAAACCCGGATCTCCGGGCGGAGAAGGGGCAGGAGATCGAGCTTGGGTTCGACGCGGGCCTGCTCGACGAGCGCGTCGGGATCGACTTCACCTACTACAACAAGACGACGACGGACATGCTCGTGTCCGTGCCGACCGCGCCGTCCACCGGGTTCCCGGTCTCGCGGTTCGAGAATCTTGGCGAGGTCAATAACAGCGGCATCGAGCTCGGGATCGACGCGACGCCGCTGCAGCGCGACGCGCTGACGTGGAACAGCAGGCTCACGGTGGCAACCAACCGCAACCGTCTCGAGGCATTCGGGATCGAGAAGGTCAGCGAGACGCCCGGCGGCCAGGCGTACGGCGCCGTGCAGCAGCACCGCGAGGGCTACCCGCTCGGCGGGTACTGGGCAGCGCTTCCGAAGCGAAACCCCGATGGATCGCCGCAGGTACTGAGCGGCGCCGTCGTCCTCGACACGGCGGAGTATCTCGGTCCGTCGGCGCCGACGCGGGAGATTGGATTCTCCAATACGATCACCTTCTTCCGGAACTTCCGGCTCTACGGCCTCCTCGACTACAAGGGTGGCCACAAGCTGTTCAACCTGAAGGAGCGCAACCGCTGCCAGACCGCAAACGACAATTGCGCCGTCGTCAATGATCCGCGCGCACGCTTCCCGCAGACGGCCGCGGACACGCTGCTGAACAAGGAGCTGCTCGTCTGGAGGTCCGTGCCGGGCGCCTTCATTGAAAAGGCCGACTTCGTCAAGCTTCGCGAGATCTCGCTCAGCTACACCGTGCCTCGGGCGGTGGTCCGGCGACTGGGTCCGAGCAGCGCGACGTTCACGCTCGCCGGCCGCAACCTCGGACTCTGGACCGATTACTCGGGGCTCGACCCCGAAGTCACCTCGTACGGTGGCCGCAACTTCGTACGCGTCGATGCCTATGCGCCCCCGATGACCCGCCGCTTCGTCGGCACCGTCAACCTCACCTTCTGATGCGGAGCCTGCATCCGATGCTCTCAGGGCACCTTCGTCGCCTCGCCCGTTCCGCTTCGCTCGTTGCGCTCGTCGCGGCGAGCGGGGTGACCGCGTGCGACGACTTCCTCGCGGCCGACAATCCCGGCGCGATCCAGGAACCTTCACTCACCGATCCGCGTTACGCCGGTCTCATTCCGAACGGTGTCGTCGGCGAGTTCCAGTTCATGCATGGCAACGTCGCTTACTGGAACGGCGTCTTCACCGATGAGCTGCACAACCGGGCCGTCTTCTTCGAGGAAGGGCTCATCGACCGGCGCGACATCCAGCCGGAGAACGGCACATGGTCATTCTTTCTCTACAACAACATCCACCGCACGCGCTTCCTCGCCGACGATGGCGCGCGGCGCCTCAAGATCATCCTCGGCGACACGGCCTCGCGGGATCTCCGGCTGGCGCGCACGCTCGCCTACGGCGGGTATGCGTATGTGTATCTCGCCGAGATGGTGTGCGAGTCGCCGATTGACCTCAGCGCGCCCCTGTCGCCCGACACCTTGTTCCGTCGGGCTCTCGTGCGATTCGATGAGGCCATCGCCGTCGCAACGGCTGCGAAGGCGCACGCGCTGTCGCTGAACCCGGCGTCCACGGCCGCCGTGGTTGCCGACTCGATCCGGTTCTTTGCGCTCGTTGGCGCTGCGCGCGCGTCACTGAATCTGAACGACAAGGCGAAGGCGATCACCTACGCCACTCAGGTGCCGGCCGCGTTCGAGATGCGGAACTATTACTCGTCGAACAGCACCCGCGAGAACAACTGGATGCACAACCGCATCGGATCGACGACGGGCGGCGGCAATAACGCCACGCTGCTGAACACGCCCTTCGACACGATCGGACGCACGCGAATCGTCCGACCCGGGCTGCCCGACAGTCTCGCGCCGTATGATGTCACGAAGGGAGATCCACGGATCCCGCGCCGCGGCGGAACACTCGCCGCGACGAACCCGATCCCGCATTCGCCGCCGTCCTACAGCAGCTACACGGGGACCACGGCGGGCGCGACGTTCGTCCAGGGCGGGTACGTCCGCATCGCGTCGGGTCTCGAGGCGCGGTACGTCGTCGCCGAGGCTGATGGGCCAACCGCCGCGACGAACACGTTCGTGAACGAGCGGCGCGCCGTTGGGTTGCGGCCGCCCGTTACGTTGACCGGCGACGAGCTCATGGCGGAGCTCCGCGTGCAGCGCAGCCGGGATTTCTATCTCGACAACCACCGGCTCGGGGACCTGCGCCGGTACAAGAAGTACTACAATGTGGACCTGTTCCAGAAAGGCCTGTACCCGGGCACCACCACCGGCGAGCGCTTCAGCGACGATGTGAGTTGCTGGACCCTTCCGATCTCGGAGATCAACGACAACCCGAACGTTCCCAAGCCGTACACGCGACCGAACGTTCCATGATCGGGCGGTGATGCACACAAGGGGCGCCGGTGATCCGGCGCCCCTTGTTGGATCATCCCGCGCGCGAGAGAGAACTAGATCGCGAGGTGCCGCAGCTCCCGCGACCGCGTCCGGCTCGCCATGATCTTCGTTCCGTCGCGCATCTCCACCTGGAGCCGCGTCGCGTCGTAGGGGACGAGCGCGCTGACATGATCGAGATTCACGATGTGCGACCGGTGCACCCGGAGGAAGCGATCCGGATCGAGCCGCTTCTCGAGATCGCCGAGCGGGACGTACACCAGAAACCGGCGCCCGCGCGCGTGCAGCGCGACGTAGTCATCTTCGGCCTCGAGACGCTCGATCTCCTGGACGGGGATCGGGAGGATCTTTCCCCGATCGCGCACGAAGACGCGCGCCACGGGCCCGTTCGCGGCGAGCGCGACGCTCGCGCGATCGCGCACCGATTCCTCGGGTGCCGCCTCGATCGTGCGTCGTGCGCGGTCTACGGCCGCGGTGAACCGATCCCGCCCGAACGGCTTCATGAGGTAGTCGAGCGCGCCGAGCTCGAACGCGGCGACTGCGTAGTCGTCGAACGCGGTCGTGAAGATGACACCGGGATGATGAGAGATTCTCTCCAGCACATCGAGGCCGCTGAGCTCCGGCATCTGGATGTCGAGAAAGACGAGGTCGGGCTCGAGCTCATCGATCATCTGCACCGCTGCCGAGCCCGTGGCCGCTTCGCCGATGCACTGGAGCCACGATACCTCGCTGATGAGCTCACCAAGCTGCTGCCGCGCGAGAGGCTCGTCCTCGACGATGAGCGCGCGCACACGGGTCACGCGATGCTCGCCGATTGCGTCAGGGGCTTCGTCACGCGTGAACGCGTGCGCGGGCTCGCGCCCGCGGGAAGGGTGATGCGCACGGCGAAGCCATCGCCAGGGCGCGTCGTGACCTCGAAGCTGGCGTTGCTGCCGTACCGCGCCTCGAGGCGCTGACGCACCGCGCGCAGGCCGAGCCCTTCGGCGCTGCCCAGTGATTCGGCGACCGCGCCATCGCCGTCGTCGGAGACGGTCATCACCACTCGGATTCCTTCGAGATGCGACGCGATGCGAAGCGTCCCGGTGCGCGCGTGTGGGGCAATGCCGTGGCGGATCGCGTTCTCGACGAGCGGCTGCAGCGTAAATGATGGAATGAGGCAGTCGAGCGTCTCGGGGTCGACGTCCTCCTCGACGCGGAGACGATCTCCAAGCCGCAGCTGCTCGAGGGAGAGATAGCTGCGCACGAAGTCCAGCTCATCGGCGACGGCAACCTCGTCGAGGATCTCGCGGTTGACGTCGAGCACGTAGCGAAGGAGGTCGCCGAAGCGCTCCAGCGCCGCTTCGGCCTTCAGCGGATCGCGACGAACGAGCGCGGTCACCGAATGAAGAGTGTTGAAGAGAAAGTGCGGATTGAGCTGCGCCCGAAGTGCCTGAAGCTCGGCGCGCACGCGCAGTGCCTCGTTGCGCACCGCGGCCGCCTCTCCTTCTCGCAGGCGGCGCGACGAGCGAATGGCGGCGGCGATCCCCGCGAGCAGCGCATAGAGCATCAGCCCCGAGACGAACTGCCACCCCGCCGCAGTCCTGATGAAGGCATCGTAGACGCTGCGCGGGGCGCCCCAGTACATGGAGGCGATGATCGCGGCACACCACGCTCCCCCGTAGAGCACGGCGAGCGCTGTGTGCATCGCGAGGAACCGCACCCGTCCCGGCCTCGCGTCCATGATGCGTTCCGTCAACCGCACGACGCCGACGCCGAGGAGGGCAGCGGGCACGACGCTCGCCAGGCTGCCGGCGATCGCGTCGATCACCGGCATGTCCGGCTGCGCGATCAGCAGCGCATAGATCGCGGCGAGGGGAGTCCACGCGGCGGCGTAGAGAAGCCAGAACCGCCGCCGCGGTGGCTCAGCGAGCGGCACGATCGAGTCCGGGAAGGAGTACGTTCCGGACCCACTGGTTGTCGGGCTGGATCTCGAGAGCGGTGGTGTATGCCTTCCGTGCATCGGCGATGCGTCCCTGTTTCTGGCGAAGCTGACCGAGCCAGATGTGGGCCTCGGCATAGCCCCACGACGGCGCCGGCGGTGCGGGCTTGTCGGTGGCGAACAGCGTCACCGCTTTCGTGAGAAACTCCTCGGCCTTGTCATCACCGCCGCCGAACATCCCCGGCGTGAACATGGCACTGATGCCGCGCATCAGCCAGACACGGGGGTTGTTCGGCCCGAGCTCGACGGCGCGATCCATCGCCGAGTTGGACTTCGGCCCGAGCGTCATGCCGCGCAGCGGATTCGATCCGATCGACTGGCCGATGACGGAGGAGCGGAGCGCATGCGTCTCGGCCATGTCGAGCTTCTTCGCGGAGCGTGCGAACGTCTCCTCGGCCGCTTCGAGTACCGCACGGATCTCCTTCTCGTCGCGCTTCATTCCCTGCATCAGCGTCGCTTCCCGATAGAACTCATAGCCCTGGTAGTGAAGCAGGAGTGCGTCGTTCGGAAATGCGGTGAGGGCGCGCTCGAGCATCGCGCGGGCCGACTGGAGGCGCTCCATGTCCCCGGCGGCGGAGCCGGCTTCGATCTCGCGCCGGGCAGAGTCCGCCCATCTGTCCCGACCCGTGAGCTGTTGCGCGGATGCCGCGTCGGTCATGGTTGCAAGGGTGGCGATGCAAAAGACAGCAAGGACGGGGAAGCGCATGTGTTGCTCCTGATGGTGTGAAGGTACGGCGAGTGACGGGATGGTGCGATGAACCGGGTGATGCGCACGGCGGCATGCGCGGAGTCGACGCGTCACAGCCGCGTGATCGATGCGCCGAAGTAGTGCGCGCGATTGAAGATGCTGCGACTCGGGATGCGCCGGGTGTAGTCGGCGGAATAGCGGTAGGCGTGGATGTTCTCGCGATCGAGCACGTTCGAGATCGACCAGAACACGACCCCCTGCAGTGAGGGCCCGAAGCGCCGGAACCAGCTCGCGGACGCGTCGATGCGGTGATACGCAGGGAGGCGCTCGCTCATCGCCGGTCCGTAGATCGGCGTCCATGCACCGTCGAGGAGATCGCGGGTCGCCCCGACGACGGGCGTGAACGGCCGCCCGGTCGCATGGCGATACGCGACGGCGCTCCGGATGGATCCCGGCCACTGTCGCTCGGCCGTCGCAGTGACGCTGTGAGTGACGTCAAAGGGCGCGCGCGCGATGGAACCGGAGAGCGGATCGGTGCGGCGCGCGGATACGAGGCTGTACGCAACGCGGGCATCGATGGCCGCGAACAGCGGACCCTTCATCCAGACGTCCGCGCCGCGGCTCGTGCCGGCGCCGCCGGCAAATACGTCGTGATCGCGGGTCAGCAGCGCGAGCTCGCGGTACCGCTTCTGGTACAGCTCGACGCGCAGCGAGTGCGTCGCTCCATCCACCTGGCCGCCGATGACCGCCTGCGTGGCGCGCATCGGTGCCAACGTTGGATCTCCGAATTCGCGATCGAAGAGCATCGGATCCGGGACCTGGTGATAGATCCCCCACGCCGCGGTGAGCGTCGCCTTCGGGTGCACGGCCAGTGCAACGGAGAGTCGCGGGTCGATCGTCGAGCGATCGGTGAGGCTCGAGCGATCGGTGCGCAGGCCGGCGGTGACGCCGAGCCGCGACGCGATGCGCCACTCGGTCTCGCCGAAGATCGCTCCGCGCTCCCCGGCGCCGCTCGAGCGAAGCGGCATTGTGCCCGCGCTGGGCCCAACGTGATCGCCGCTCAGCGGGATCGAACCGTCGAATGCAGAGGTAGAGCGCTCCCATTCGCCGCCGGCGCGCAGTGTCGGGGCGCGACCGGTGGACTCCCACTCCAGCATTCCGGAGACCTGCGCGGAGCGCAGCTTCGTTTCGAGCCGATACGCACCGAAGCCTTCGCGGTCGGTGAGGCGCGAGATGGACGCGCTCGCCGACGACGCGACGGAGCCGAACAGGTCGCGCCAGTTCACGATGCTCGTGCCGCTCCCCGACTCGACATCGAAGGTGCCGCCGAACGACGCTTCATCGACGCCGATGCCGAGGCGGGACTGCTGCTCGAGGGCGAAGAGCTTCACCTCGCCGGACGGTCGGTAGTTCCACGCGACACTTCCGCTGATGTCGTGGCCTACCGGCGCGGGGTCGTAGCGGTGTGGAGCACCATTCAGCCGAATGAACGGCGCGAGGTCGAGTCGGTTGGCGGCACCTCGAACGCCAAGCGTCCGGGGCAGGGCGACCGCAATGGCGCCGGAGAGCGCGGCGAGGCCGGCTGAGGCGGTTGCCGAGGTTCGGGAGGGACGCCCGAGGGTGCGGAGGCTGGCGATGCCGGAGAGTGCGTTGCCGTAACGCGCGCCGAATCCGCCGGAGGAGAAGAAGATTCCGTCGAGGAGGAAGGGATCAACTGTGCCGACGAAGGTTCCGGTGGGCGTGCGAAGCTGCGTCGTATTGAGGAGCACGGCGCCGTCGAGGAGCACTTTCGTCTCGGTGTAGTCGCCGCCACGGACGAACAGTGCCGTTCCCTCGTCCACATTCTGGGTGCCGGGCAGCGTCTGGATGGCGCGGTTGACGTTCGCGGCGGCGCCGGGCGTCGTCACGACTTCGAGGGTGGAGAGCGTCGCGCCGCGCTCATCGCCCGCGGTCCACCGTCCGGCCTGCACCTGCACGGTGGAGAGGGTCGCGGCTTCGGTGGCGAGCGCGATGGTGAGGGGTGCCGACGGGATGCTGATGTCGAGTTGGGCTGGCCTGAAGCCGATCCGGCGCACGACGAGCGTCGCGATTCCCGTGTGCCCCGTGCGTACGAGGAAGCGCCCGTCAGCGCCGGTCAGTGCGCCTTCGAGCGTCTCGAGGAGGAAGACGTTGGCGCCTTCGATCGGGGTGCCGTTGGCGGCGCGGACAGTGCCGCGCACGCCGAGCGAGTCGGTTTGCGGTGGGGCGACGGCGAGGAGGCCGGTCAGAATGAGTGCCGATGCGATCATGCTGCACAGTCGCCCCGAGCACGGCGGGCCTCAACGACTTCTCGGTGAACGGTCTCCCGGCCCGGTGAGCGGACACGGATCGCATCCTTGCCTGCGTGGTCCCGGCGGGCTTACCGTTCATGCTGCGGCGCCCGCACGGGGCTGCCCACACCCAGGAGACCTTGATGAAGAGATCCACCCATTCGCTCGCGTTCGTCGGCGCTGCAACGATTATCGCCGTGATGGCTGCATGTGCCCCCAAGGATGCGGGCACCGACACTGCACGTGCGACCGGTGATTCCGCGCAGCTCGCCGCCGCCGCGGCGACCGTCGCTCCAGCGATGGACAGTGCTGCCAACGCCTTCATGGATCCGAACACGGCGACCGCGGCACAGCTCGCGACGGTTCCCGGTATCGATTCCGCGACGGCCGCGGCGCTCGTGGCGGGCCGTCCGTACCGGAGTATGGTCGCCGTGGACAAGATCCTCGCCCCGAAGCTCAGCGAGGCACAGCGCGACAGCGTCTACGCGCGCCTGTGGACTCCGATCGACCTGAACACGGCGAGCGACGAGGAGATCCAGCTCATCCCCGGCGTCGCCGCGAAGATGCTGCGCGAGTTCAAGGAGTACCGGCCGTACCCGCAGATCGACAAGTTCCGTCGTGAGATCGGCAAGTACGTCGATGCGGCTGAAGTCGCGCGGCTCGAGCGGTACGTCACGATCAAGTAGTGCGCTTCCGGGATCCCGCGGGTCGTCGGGGTCTCCAGAAGCCGTGACTGGAAGAGCATGAAGGGATGAAGAGCATGAAGGACTGCAACGGCATGTAGTGCAGGTCGGCGCATGGATCCTTGCGCCGTGAACGGATTCCGTGTGTCGTCGGGCTTTTTTAGAAG
>JANPKQ010000172.1:0-6149 GCA_031426115.1 Gemmatimonadaceae bacterium
GGGGCGCCCGGCACAAGGCCTGGCGCCCCGTCCGTCCTTCGAGCCTGAGCCTATTGCACCGCGCTCATCATGTCGAAGATCGGGAGGTACATGGCCACGACCATGCCGCCGACCACGATACCGAGAAACACGATCATGAGCGGCTCGAGCATCGCGAGCAGTCCGGACACGGCTGCGTCGACCTCTTCGTCGTAGAAGTCCGCGATCTTGGAAAGCATCTCGTC
The DNA here is from genome assembly GCA_031426115.1 of Gemmatimonadaceae bacterium. Taxonomy (GTDB): domain Bacteria; phylum Gemmatimonadota; class Gemmatimonadetes; order Gemmatimonadales; family Gemmatimonadaceae; genus JANPKQ01. Next base: position 225 of record JANPKQ010000172.1, read on the forward strand.
CAGTCCACCGGTCTGCTCACCGACGGCGATCATCGAGATGACCATCGGCGGGAACACCGCCGACTTCTGGAGCGGGCCGGCGATCGTGTCACCACCGGCGATCGAGCTTCTAGACGCCATGATGGCGTCAGAGATGACGCGGTTGCCCGCGGTCTTCGCCGTGATCTCGAGGCCGTCGAGGATGCTGACGCCGGAGCTGATCAGCGTGCCGAGCGTGCGCGTGAAGCGCGAGACGGCCGACTTCTTCAGCACGTCGCCGAGCACCGGCACCTTCAGGAGCAGGCGATCGATGACGAGCTTCCCGTTCGACGTCTTGTAGTAGTTCTTGAGGAGGAAGCTGAGGGCCATGATCCCGCCGCCGACCGCCCACCAGTAGCCCTTCAGGAAGCGCGAGGCCCCGATGACGATCCGGGTCGGGAGCGGCAGCGCCATGCCGACCGAGCCGAACATGCTCTCGAACACCGGAATGACGAAGAGCAGCAGGGTCGCGATCGCAATGCCGGCAACGGTCATGATGACGCCCGGGTAGATCATGGCGCCCTTCACCTTTCGCACGAGGGCGTCGTTCTTTTCCATGAACGTCGCGAGGCGCAGGAGAATCGTGTCGAGAATACCACCCGCTTCGCCGGCGGCAACCATGTTGACGTACAGCTCGTTGAACGCCTTCGGGTGCTTCCCGAGCGCGTCGGCGACGGTGTTGCCGGACTCGACGTCGAACACGACCGCCCTCGTCACCGTCTGGAGGCTCTTGTTCTCGGACTGCTTGGCGAGAATGACGAGCGCCTGGACGAGCGGCAGGCCGGAATTGATCATCGAGGAGACCTGCCGGGTGAAGATCACGATGTCGCGCATGGTGATCTTGCCGACTTTCTGCTTCTTCGTCTCCTCGTTGATCTTGACGACGTTCATCCGCTGGCGGCGGAGCTGCGCGACGACGTCGTCGCGTGACGCGGCGTCGATCGTCGCGTTCTTGATCTGACCCTTCGGGTCGCGCGCCGTATACGTAAATGTAGGCATCTTGAATCCTCAGGGTGTGGTCTAGCGACGTCCAGCGCCGTTTCCGGCAGCCGTCTTGCCCGGCGGGCCGGCAAGCTTGCGATCCTTCGGGTCCATCCCCTCATCCACCGGCTGCTGGCCGATCATCTTCAGGAACTCGTTCGGCTCGCCGGAGACGCGGAGGCACTCCTCCGCCGTCACCTCGCGTGACATGTACAGCGCGTACAGGGCGTCGTTCAGCGTCTGCATGCCGTACTTCTTGCCGGCCTGCATCGCGGAGTAGATCTGGTGGACCTTGTCCTCGCGGATCATCGCGCGGATCGCCGGCGTGACGATGAGGATCTCCGCGGCCATCGCGCGGCCGCGGCCCTTCGCCTTCGGCAGCAGCGTCTGGGTGACGATCCCCTCGAGCACGAACGCGAGCTGCGCGCGCACCTGGCTCTGCTGGTGTGACGGGAACACGTCCACGATGCGGTTGATCGCCTCGGCCGCACTGTTCGTGTGCAGCGTCGCGAGGGCGAGGTGGCCCGTCTCGGCGATCGTCAGCGCGGCCTGGATCGTTTCCAGGTCGCGCATTTCGCCCACGAGGATGACATCGGGATCCTCACGCAGCGCGTACTTCAGCGCGTTCTGGAACGACTTCGTGTCGCTGCCCACTTCGCGCTGGTTGACGATGCATCCCTGGTGCTTGTGGATGAACTCGATCGGGTCCTCGACCGTGATGATGTGGCCCTTTCGTTCGCGGTTGATCTTGTCGATCATCGCCGCGAGGGTCGTGGACTTGCCCGAGCCCGTCGGGCCGGTGACGAGGATGAGGCCGCGCGGCTTCTCCGCCATGCGCCCGATCGAGGGCGGAAGGCCGAGGTCCGTGAAGGTCTTGATCATGATCGGGATCTGCCGGATCACCATCGAGACGCAGCCGCGCTGCTTGAAGCAGTTTCCGCGGAAGCGCGCGAGGTTGGCGATGCCGAAAGAGAAGTCGAGCTCGTCCTCGGTCTCGAACTTCTTCTTCTGGTTTTCGGTCAGCACCGAGTAGGCGATCTGCAGCGTCTCCTTCGGCGTCATGACCTGCTCGGTCTTGGCGTCGGTGATGTCGCCATCGATCCGCAGCTTCGGCCGTTCACCGGCGGTGATGTGCAGGTCGGACGCATCCCGCTCGATCATTTCCTCGAGCAGCGTGCGCAGGTTGATACCCGTGGGAGCCGCGGTTGCAGACATTCGCTACCTCTTCCTGATATGAGAGCGGCGGCGCGACCGAACGGCCGCACCGCCTCCCGAACTAGACAGCCGTCTCACGCACGACCTGCTCGAGCGTCGTGATCCCCTTCATTACCTTCAGCCAGCCGTCCATGCGGAGCGTCAGCATTCCCTCATCGACGGCGCCATCGCGGATCTCGGCGGCACCGACGTTCTGGAGAATGAGCTTCCGGATGTGCGGGGTCATGAACATGACTTCGTAGAGTCCCTGACGTCCCTTGAGCCCGCTGCCGTTGCACGCATCGCAGCCCTTGCCCCGGAAGAACGGGAGCTCGCCGATGCAGGTGTCGAGGCTGAGGTTCGTGAGGAACGGAGCCGCTTCCTTCGACGCGCGGAGCTTCGCGCCCTCGAGCGACTCTTCCGTGAATCGCATCGACCGCAGCGTCGTGTCGGGCTTCACCTTCGCGGTGCCGAGCTCGAGCGCGTCGGGCTCGTACTTGGCCTTGCATGCGCCGCAGATGCGGCGCAGGAGGCGCTGGGCGAGCACGAGGTTGAGCGCCGAGGCGACGTTGAAGGGCTCGAGACCCATGTCGAGAAGACGCGTCACCGTTTCCGGCGCCGAGTTCGTGTGCAGCGTCGAGAGCACGAGGTGGCCGGTGAGCGCCGCCTTGATGGCGATGCCGCCCGTTTCCAGGTCGCGGATCTCGCCGAGCATGATGATGTTCGGATCCTGCCGAAGGAACGCCTTCAGCGCGGCGGCGAACGTCATCCCGATCTCGGTGCGCACGAGCACCTGGTTGATCCCGAAGAGGTTGTACTCGACCGGATCTTCCGCCGTCATGATGTTGACGTCGATGTTGTTGACCTTCGACAGCGCCGAGTAGAGCGTCGTCGTCTTGCCGGATCCTGTCGGGCCGGTGACGAGCACCATCCCGTACGGGTTGGCGACCGCTTCCATCAGCTCGCGCTCGGCGCGGGGCTCGATGCCGAACTTCTCGAGGTCCAGCGTCAGGTTGCCCTTGTCGAGGATTCGGAGCACGACCTTTTCGCCGAACAGCGTCGGCAGCGTGGAGACGCGATAGTCGATGACCTTCTTGCCCATCTTGAGCTTGATGCGGCCGTCCTGCGGCACGCGGCGCTCGGCGATGTTCAGCGACGACATGATCTTGAAGCGCGAGATGAGCGCGGCCTTCAGCTTCATCGGCGGCTTCATCACTTCCTGGAGGGCGCCGTCGATCCGGTAGCGCACCCGGAGCTCGTGCTCGAAGCACTCGAAGTGGATGTCGGACGCGCCGCGCTTCACCGCGTCGGTGAGGATCGCGTTGATGAGCTTGACGACCGGCGCGTCGTCCACCGCCTGCGCCATCGCGGCAGCGGTGAGCTCCGACTCGGTCTGGTCCTCGAGGACCTCCACTTCGCTGTCGGCATCGGCGATGTCCTGGAGCAGCGTCTGCATCTGCGCATCCGAGGACTCGTAGTGCTTCTCGATGTGGTTGCGCAGCGTAAACTCGCCCGCGATCACCGGCTGGATGTCGTAGCGGGTGATGAACTTCAGGTCGTCGATGACCCCGAGGTTCGTCGGGTCGGCCATGGCGACGGTGAGCGTCCGGCCATCGCGCTTCAGCGGGAGGATCAGGTGCTTGATCGCGAGGTCGGCGGGGATCAGCTTCGCGATCCGGGGATCGACCTCGAACTTGGAGAGGTCCACGGCCGGCATGCGGAACTGCCGCGCGAGCATCCGGGTGATCTCCGTCTCCTGGACGAAGCCGAGCTTCACGAGGGCGTACCCGATCCGGGTGCCGTTCTGCTTCTGCTCCTGGAGCGCCTTGTCGAGTTGCTCGCGCGTAATGAGCCCCTCACGCATGAGGAGGTCTCCGATCCGCTCAGGAGTGGCAGGTACGGGAACGGCCATGGATGCCCAATCGAGGTCGCGCGTGAAGGGCGGCGAAGCCCGGGAAACGTCAGCCGCCACGGGTGACTCATCCGGTGCGCCAAGTGCAGTCAGCATCGCAGCTTGGCCGGGTGTGCCGCAGGCCACACCGGAGGTCGGGTGATGGGCCTGTACATGGAGGCATCATTAGGACGCCGACTTGTAGAGAAGGTCACGCGCGGCGCGAGCGTCCTGGCCATCGCTGGCCCGATCCCTTTCACCCGTTGGAACGCCTCCAGCGAACCGAACGGACCGTTCGCCTCCCGGTCCTCGACGATGCGTTTGGCGAGCGCCGGCCCGATCCGTGGCAGCGACTCGAGCTCGGCAGCGGTCGCTTCGTCCACGTTGACGGGCGCCGGTGGAGCGGCCGGGGCAACTGGTTTCGCGCGACCCGCGGGGGGCGGCCTCGTCCTCGCTAAGGACGCGCCGCGCGCCCTCCCGTGACGTCTCGCTCGCACTGAATCGACGGCGGCGATCTGTGCGGCCAGCGCGGCCCGCTCCTCAGCCGCTGGATCCGGGGCGTTCGCCGCACGCACCACCCTCCATCCCGCCCCGAGCAGGGCCACGGCGGCGAAGAACAGGAGGGCTTTTCGCTCGCTCTGGGTAGGCACGAGGCAAAGATTGTCGGCGGCCGCGGAGCGACGACATCCATCGCATTCACCCCGTGCGCATCGGCCGCGGAGAGGCAAGGACAACGGCAACGGCAAGTGCAAACTGCAGCCGCGGATCACGCGGACGAACGCGGATAGGGCAACGGCCGTGATGGGCGTCTCGGCGTCGAGTCTCACCGCCACGCCCTTCGAGGGTGACTCGCTCGCACGTCGGGGCGTCCTGAACCGGTCCCCTCCAATCATCTAATGCTCACCTTACCGCACGTCTGCCTCGCCGGGCTGGTGCTCGGCATCCTCGGCTGCCAGCAGGAGCCGAGAATTCCATCGCCGTTCTCGTTCTTCGCCCGGGAGGACATGCGGGCGGGCAACGACTACGCCGTGATGTACGACGCCGCGAAGCGTGAGTCGATCGGCCAGTTTGTTTGCACCGCACTGTGGGCTGGCGGAAAGCGCTGCCAGATTCTCATCGACCCGGGAATGCTCATCGCGACGGTGGATGGCGATGGTCGCGTCGTTCACCTGAAGATCGCGACGCAGCCCACCATGCGCGGGTCTCAGTACGATGGCCGGACCCAGGCGCGGACTGATCTCGCGAAGGCCGAGTTCGGGCGGATGCGCGACGCGTGGAGTCTCATCAACGATCCCGAGGTAAAGGCGCCGACGCGAGGGTCCGCCAACTTCCGGTGGATCGACGACCAGTCGCGCTTCAGTGGCGGGATGTGGTACGGGTCCCTCTACAGTTACCTGCCGAGTGATTGGAAGAAGACCATGGGGCACTACCAGGATTCGCTCGCGTATCTCCCGGACAGCATCGTGACGATCGATGAGTTCGGATACGAGGCGTACATGAAGATGCAGCCGGCCGGCAGTGCGACGAAGTCGGCGACGAAGGGCCCTCCGACCGATCCACTCGAGCGCCTGCAGTTCGATCTCGCGATGGTCGCGTCGGCGCAGGCGGAGTACTTCGAGGATCACGCGACTTATGCGACCTCGCCCGACGCGTTGATCTTCCTCGCCGGCAACGGAGTGCGCATCGCGATTCGGGAAGCGACGCGCGCGGGATGGACGGCGACCGCGACCCATGATGCGCTGCCGGGGGTGCAATGCGTCCTCTTCGCCGGTTCGGTGGCGAATCCGCCGAGCACGCCGAAGGGGACCGTTCCCGCGGTGAACACCGTCGCGTGCGATACG
>JANPKQ010000173.1:0-2207 GCA_031426115.1 Gemmatimonadaceae bacterium
CACGTGCACGCTGACGTTCCCGCCGAGGTAGGGCTGGAACCGCACGAAGCGCATCGGCGACATCCAGCGCACGTCGCCACCGACCGCGATGTCGGAGACCGCGACGCCCGAGGCGATCACTTCCGCATTTCCTTCGGGATCTTCGACCGAGCGGCCGAGCGAATCGGCGAAGCCGCGCACGATGCTCTCGGTATAGTGCGATCCCCAGTAGGTGACGTTGAACACCACCCGCCACCGCTCGGCGATCTCGCCGTAATCCGCGTGGAGGGAGTAGGCCTGGGTCGCCTCCATCTGCGACGGCCTGATGGCGCCGTAGGAGCCGCCCATCGCCGTGAGCTTCAGGCGGTCGAGGTTCAGGCGCTCGAACAACCCCTGCGCATGCGCGGTGACCGGCGCCGCCATCACCACCATCAGCAGGGCGATGCCAAGTGACGCCGACCGTTCACGAAATCGGTTCAACGGTCGTCCCCGGGTAATAGGTTTGAAGGATCGTCCGAAAGTCCTGACCGGCGCGGGATCGCCCGATCGCGCCCCACTGGCACATTCCGACGCCATGGCCATAGCCATGGCCCGTGATGGTCAGTTTGGTCAGTCGGCGATCGGGGCCGGCGGTGGGCTCGATCGTAAAATACGTGCTGTTGAGGATCTCGCCACCAGTCGGCCGGAGCACGTAGCGGATGGCGTTGCCACGGAGGACGTGCCGCGCGCGGTCGGTGACGATAGCAAGCGTCCCGACCCGGCTGGACGGCGTGAGGCTTTCCAGCTCCACGGTGCGAACGGTTCCGATCGCGCCCGAGACCGAGGCGTAGGTGCGCAGGTAGCTATCGAGCGCCGAGGCGAACGTCCGGGCGTCGAGCGTCCGCGTCCAGGCGAAGCGCGGCGATGCATCGCAGTAGTACCGGTCCGTCCCGGGGATGCGATCGCTGACACGCTGGAGATAGGGCTCGCCCTGCGTCTGCCACAGCTCCGGCGCCTCGGCTGTGCTCCCCCCGCAGGTCGAGGAGTACACGGCGTTGACGATGCGACCCGCGTACCTCAGGACGAGGTTGCCTGTCATCATCACGCCGGCATCAGCGATCGGTTTCTCGGCGTCGACACCTCCGTACACCTGGTCGCTCACGGACGAGAGCAGGTCCCACGAACGCCGCGGCGCGGGGCCGAGCTCCGCGAGCCGGGCATAGGTGTAGCTCCTCGCCGCAACCGCCTGCGCCGCCACGGCGCTTTCCTCACCGGCCACCCGATCCCCAATCTCGAGCGGCACAACACCGCGCAGGTATGACTCGACCGGGAGGTGATTCACCACCATCAGTCCCGAGTCGGCGACCGTCACGAAGATCTCACCCCGATACCGCCTCGTGCCGACCCGGATGAACGACCGCTCGTCTTCCGGCCGGGCCACGAAGGGCCCGATGCCGAGCGGTGTGCGACCGCCGCCGGCGTGCACCGCGCGCAGCTGCGCGCCATCCCGCTCGACCGTCCAGACGTCCGACGCACTTCCACGAACGAGAACGCTGGCTCCCCCGCGCTCGTACAGTCGCCAACCGCCCGTGGCGGAGAGCCTCGCCGTTCGCGTGCTCGTCGCGAGCGCGATGCGGACCGTCCGCCCCTGACGGGCGACGCCCTCTCGCCGCGGCGCTCCACCCGTGCCGGTGGCGGCACTACAGGCCAGCAGGGCCACCACGGCGGCGGCGATGAGTCTACGCCCCACGAGCCACCCTCATCGCTTCCTCGAGCTTTCCAAGCGCCTCGTCGATGTCGGCGTCGCGGTGCGCCGAGGAGACGAAGCCGGCTTCGAACGCCGATGGCGCCACGTAGACGCCCCGTTCGAGCGCAGCGTGAAAGAAACGGCGGAAGAAGGCGACGTCGGCATCGCGAGCATCGCGGTACGAGCGCACCGGCTCGGCGCGGAAGAAGAAGCCGAACATCGAGCCCGCACAATCGGCCGTGAAGGGCACTCCGACGCGCGCCGCCGCCGCCCGGAGACCTCCGACCAGCCGCGCCGTTGCGCGCGCGACCTGCTCGTGCACCGCCGGAGTCAGTGCAGTGAGCGTCGCGATGCCCGCCGCCATGGCGAGCGGGTTGCCGGAGAGGGTGCCCGCCTGGTAAACGGGACCGCTCGGTGCGATGAGACGCATCAGGTCCGCGCGGCCGCCGTATACAGCGACGGGAAGCCCGCCGCCGATGACCTTACCCAGCGTCGTGAGGTC
>JANPKQ010000174.1:0-5982 GCA_031426115.1 Gemmatimonadaceae bacterium
CGCCTTCTCGTACTGCTGGGTCAATGCGTAGGCGCCGCCGAGATCGTAGAGGATGTTCGTGTCACGTGGCGCCCCTGCGCGCTTCCGCTCGAGGTCGGGGATGGCACCCGCCGCACGGAAGGCGAGTGCGATGCGCTCGTCGCCCGGCGCGAGGCTGACGGCCCGGCGAAGATGCGGAAGCGCACCGGCATAGTCGCCCTGACGCATCATCAGCAGGCCGACGAGCTCGACGCTGCTCGCCGTCTCGCGACGACGGTTGGCGGCACGTACATACCCCAACGCCTCGTCATGACGCCGCATGAGAATCGCCACCCGCGCGGCATCCATCAGTGGCGTCGCCGAGTAGCTGTACTCCAGGGCAAGCGCGAGCGCCGCGCGAATCGACTCCTCGTGCTCCCCGGAGCGCTCCGTAGCGACACGCAGCCGCTCCGTCGCCTCCGGCCACGGAAGATTTCCAACAACGACGGCCTGCGCGAGCTGCTGCACCGGCGTCGCGGGGTGAAGGGTATCGACGATCGGTGTCCGCTCGGCGCCCTTCGGCCGGAAGGGCCACCCCGACACGAGCCGGTCAGTGCGGAGGACGCCGATCAGTGAGTCCATCGCGGTCACTGGAATATCCGCGCGCGCCCGCGCGCTCGGAACGTCAACCGCCGCTACCGCCCCAGCTATCGCGCGCGGCTTCAGCACCTCGTGGAACGCCTCTGCGATGATGAAGTAGCCGTCGAGGTTTGGATGGAGGTGCTCGAGCATCAGCGCACCGCCGACGATACCGCCCGGTGAGCGCCGCTCGAGGGCCGCCTGGGTTTCGACGACGGTCGCGCCGTGTCGCGCCGCCTCCTCGCGGATGACGGCGTTCATCGCTTCGGGTGCGCGGAAGGGGAGTGCGTCGTGGTCCTTCGCCGCGCGAAAGGCAGCGCGCGCCCGGGCGCTGTCGCCGCGCGCCGTGTACAGCCGGCCGAGAACGTATTGCGCGACCGCCCCCGTGCTGTCGAGCGCTGCCACCGCATCGAGGGTGAGCTCGGCGAGCGCGGTATCACCCCGCGCGAGTGCATCGATGCCGGTGCGGTAGCCGACCCACCACGCGCTGGAGTCGGTAGTCGCCGCAAGGGTGCTGACGAGCGGCGGCTGGTCGCGCTCGTTGCTGGCGACCGTCCCGATGAGCACCGCGATTCCGCGCGCACTGTAGCGAGCGAGGAGGTGTCCGAGATTCGTGCGGAACTGCTCGACGCCCTCGGCGCGGCGTGGCGAGTCGAAGGGAATTCCCCGATCGCCGGCCATCAGTTGCATCACCGTCCGCGGCGCTGTTGCCGCGGGGCCGCTTCGCGCTGCGCCGATCGCCCCGCTCACCGCCGCATCCATGAGCTGCACCGTGCGCACGTGCCGCATCATGAGCTTCGCCTTCAGCAGCGGTCGCCAACCACCGAGCGAGCGCGTCGATCCGACACCGAGGGCGCCGTAGTACTCGTTGTGGCCGGTGTAGATGACAATCGCATCGGGGCGCTGCGCAATGATCTCGTCAGCCTGGTCGAGGAGCGTCCAGGAATTGACCGCGGTCAGCGCCGTGTTGACGACTTCGATCTCCCGGTCCGGGAAGGTCGCCTGGAGGCGCTGCTCGAGCATCCGCGAGGGCGCACCGCCGTGCCCATAGGGATATCCCTGCGCCGACGACTCGCCCTGCATGAAGACGCGGAACGCACCGGGCTGCTTCTCAGCGCGAAAGAGGTCGAGCTCGGGCGTCGGCCGGAAGGGTCCGTTGCCGAAGTACCGCCATGCGACTGCCCCGTTCGTGACGAGATAGTGAGGCTGCGCCGCGTGCGGCACGAAGAGCGGGTAGTCGCTGCCGTAGCCGCCGGCGCGCAGGCCCAGCTCGAGCAACAGAAGAAGGACCCATGGCAGCGCGAGCGCGATGCCGCGGAACAGGATGAGGCGGTGGCGGCCTTCGGTCAGCGGCACTGTCCGGACGGCACGGCGACCGGCGCGCCGGTTGCCGTCGGAGTGCCGAAGTTCGGCGTGCCGTCCGCGTTCCAGGTGAACTTCTGGGTGCGGACCATCCGGTCGTCCCAACCCGGTGAGCTCACCGACTTCGCGTGATACACGATCCAGTTCTCGGTGCCGTCGGGCGAGACGGTGAAGCTCGCGTGGCCGACGCCGTGTACGCCAGCCGCCGGAAGTCCGATGAACACCGGCCCTGTCTTCGTCCAGCTCGCGGGGTCGAGGGGATTCGCCGTCGGCGAGGCGAGCTTGAGGAGACCGAGCCGATAGTCGGGGAGAAAGGACTCGCGCGCCGAGTACACGATGAAGGTGTTCGCGCCGTTCACGAGGAAGGTGGGGCCCTCCTGGAGATCGAGCTGCGGACCATCCTCCCACGGCTGGTCGGGTGAGCTGATCTTCACGCGATTCGTCGCAATCGTCCACGGGTCGGACATCCGCGCGATGTACGTGTGCTGCGGTGTCACGTGCGTCGGGCGGTTCTGCTCCCAGCCGGACCACACCGCGTACAGCTCCCCGTTGATCCTCGCGACGGTGAGGTCGATCGCCCACACGTTGTTCGTGCGGCCGGCGATGTCGTCACCGGTGTAGAGCATCCCCTTGTCGAGATAGGGACCCTGCGGATCGGTGCCGGTGGACTCGAGCACGCCGGCACGCTGGTCGGTGAAGCCCGCATCCGGGCCGCTCGGGCCTGGCTGCCCCGCGGCGTAGTAGATGTACCAGCGGTCGCCGATCCTGTGGAGCTCCGGCGCCCAGATGTCGGTCTGGTTCCACCCCGAGCTCGATGGCGTCCACACCTTGACCGCATTCTGTTTGAGGCTCGTGAGCGTGTCCGAGCGATAGACGAAGATGCCGTTGTCGCGCGACTCGATGCTGTAGTACTTGTCGTTTGCCCGGAGGACCCACGGATCGGCGCCGACGCCGATGGGATTGGTGAACGTGTTCGAACAGACTGGTGGATTCTGTCCGTTGTTGGTCGAGCCCGTCCCGTTGTTGGAGCAGGCGGTGCCAAGGCCCATCAGCACTACCACGGGAACGCGAATCGGGAATCTCATCGGCGCGGATCTCTGGTCTCGCTCACGGATGAGCGGAAGAAACTGGAAACGATCGTGGCATGAACTGGGAACAACAAATCAACAGCTGAAACAACCACGGAGGCCACAGAAAAACCAACGTCAAGTTCATGAGCTCAGTGGCAACCAGCCCGCCGCATTGCCCTGGTTGAGCTCTTGCCGTTTCCGTGGCCTCCGTGGCCTCCGTGGTTATTTCGTTGTTGACGCTTGAACAGCGAGCACCACTACCAGCCGTTGTTCTGTTTCAGGCCGGGGTTCAGGTTCCGTTCCGTGGTCGGAATCGGCAGTCGCTCCGACTTGCCGGTAATGAATGTCAGGAAGTCGGAGTCGCGTGACGACAGCGACGGAAGCAGCCGGTCGTGTCGCCTCAGGTCGTTGAACCGCGACGACTCCAGGCCGAGCTCGAACATCCGCTCGTACAGGATCGTGTCCCGCACTGCGGCCGTGGTGAGCCCGGAGAGCACCGACTTGCCGGCGCGCTGGCGAACGAGGTTGAGCGGCGCGAAGGCAAGCGGCGTCTGGTTCGACTCGTTCAGCGCCTCTGCCTGCATCAGCAGGACATCGGCGTAACGGATGACCTTGTAGTTCACCGGGTTGTCCCAGCGCTGCTCGGTGTTCAGCTCGGTCTCGCCGTATTTCCGGAAGAAGATCATCGTGTCTTCCCGGGCCGTGGACTGCGGGTTGTCGATGAAGTAGGACGCGCGATCCCTGCCATACACCTGCTCCGTCGCGCGGTCCGGCCGGCTGTACAGGAGCGTCGCATCGAGCCGCGGGTCCACGAGCCCAGTGGTCGTCCGCGACGTCATGAAGGTGTCGAAGTACCAGCGTGTCGGCCGGCCGTCGCAGAACGTCGGGTTGTACTCGGAGGGCACACCGACCGGGCGCGGGTTTCCCGGCCGATAACAGGGCCCGATCATCTTCGGAAAGCTGATCCCCGTGACGCCGACCGGAAACATGTCCTCGGTCTCGACCTCGAACACCGACTCCGGGTTGTTGTTGTCGCGCGACTCGCGGAAGTTGTCCGCGTAGTTCGCGAGGAGCGAGTATTTCCCTGAGGCCACAACCGTGCCGAGTGCGGTGGCGGCTTCGCCCCACTTCGCCGGCATGTCGAGCACGCCCGCCATCTGCAGACGGACACGCCCGAGCTCCGCGAGCGCCGCACCCTTCGTGGCGCGCCCCGTCGCCGTCAGCCCGACCTCGGGCAGGTCAGCGGCCGCCTCGACGAGGTCCTTCTCGATCTGCGCGAAGGTCGCCGCCGGCGTCGCGGCATCGAACCGATCCGTCGGAAGTGGCGGCGTGGTGATCAGCGGGATGTTCTCGTAGAGCGTTACGAGGTTGTAGTACGCAAGCGCCCGGAGGAACTTTGCTTCCGCAACGATCCGGTTCCGGTCCACGACGTTCATGTTGATGCCCGGCACGTTGGCGATGACGAGATTCGCCCGCTGCACCAGCATGTAGTTGTGCGCCCAGATGTGCCGGTTGATCTCGAAGTTGTAATCGCTGAGCTGGAATGCGTTGAAGTTGGCGAGATCACCCCACGGACTCGTCCGCGCGGTGCCGATGTCCGACCGGATGTCGTTGGCGAACGCATGCCAGCGACTGAAGACGCCAAGCTCCAGCAGGCCGTTATAGGCCGCGGTCAGGCCGCGGTTCGCATCGTCGGCGTCCTGCCAGAACGACTCGCTGCTCGGCTGGTTCGGATTCGTGACTTTCAGGTCCACGCAGCCTGAGACGGTCGTCGCGAGCAGCAGCGCCGCGACAATGGTATGGATTCGCATGATTGGGATGGGTGAGCGCATTTGGGTTTCTCTGGCGTCGAGGGCGGTCACAGCTTGAGCTCGAGGCCGAAGCTGAAGGTGCGCACGTTCGGATAGATGCGGCCGTCATCGATGCCGCGACCGAGCGGGTTGCCGTACCCGAGCGTCTCCGGATCCCAGTTCGAGAAGCCCGTGAAGGTGTGCAGGTTCTGGATGTTGACGAACACGCGCGAGCGCGTTTCCGACGATGCCCCGAGTCGGGCAGTCAGCGACGTCGGAAGGAGGTAGCCGACGACGATGTTCTGGATTCTCCAGTAGTCGCCGTCCTCGATCCAGCGGTCCGACAGGAATCGCGTATTTGCGTTGCCGGCCGCGAACGCACGAGGCGTCGTCGTGCTGCGGTTCTGCGGCGTCCATGGCGCGAAGCCTTTGCGGTAGTTCGACGGGTCGTCGGTGCGGTCCGTCCAGTACCGGGCGACGTTGAAGATCTTGTGTCCGCCCGCGCCGCGCATGTTCAGCTGGAAGTCGAACGCGTTGTAGCCGCCATCGAAGAACAGGCCGCCCGAGTATTTCGGCGTGCCGTTGCCGACCTCGACGCGATCGTCGTCGTTGATGAGACCATCGGCGTTGGAATCCACGAAGCGAAGGTCGCCGGGCTGCGCGCCGGGCTGGATGATCCGCACCGCGCCGTTGACCGTCGTGGTGTGCGCCGCAACTTCGGCCGGCGTCTGGAAGATGCCGTTGGTGCGAACGAGATAGAACGTCCCGAGCGCGCCCCCAACCGCGGTGCGAGCGGCACCGGTCTCATCGAACAGCGGCTGCCCGCCATTCCCGAGCGAGAGCACCTCGTTCTTCGTCGTCGTCAGCGTGGCGGTCGTCGACAGCCGGAATCCGGTGGTGCTCGCTCCCGCAGCGCGATGCGTGAGGCCGAACTCGAACCCGCTGTTGCGCATCGAGCCCGCGTTCACGACGGGATTGCGCGATACATCCTCACCGAGGCCAAGGCTCCAGGGAAGCGGCGCCGTGACGAGGAGGCCGGTGGACGTGGAGCGATAGTAGTCGGCGGTCATCGTCACCCGATCCTCGAGGATGCCGAGGTCGAGACCGAAGTTGCTCTGCCGGTTCTCCTGCCACTTGATGTCGGGGTTGGCGAGCCGGAGCTG
>JANPKQ010000175.1:0-4870 GCA_031426115.1 Gemmatimonadaceae bacterium
GGCGCGCTCGACATGTTTTCCTCCCGCGAGGTTGCGGTCCGGCGTCAGGCGCTCGCCAACGCCGTGATCGCCGCGCGTGCTGATGCCGAAGCGATGGCGACGGCCGCTGGTGGGCGGCTCGGGCCGCTCCTCGAGCTCACCTCTGGCGGCTTCTATCGCCCGCAGCCGGCGTCCGCGATGATGCGCGGCATCGAGCAGCAGGCCGCCGACACGCCCATCGCCGCCGGTGAGCAGACAGTGCGGGCGAACGTCATGGCGCGGTGGCAGTTCGTCCCCGGCACCCGGTAAAGCGACGGAGCACTGCGGCATGACGTGGACGGCCGGGCGATGCCCGGCCGTTCTTCGTTTCTCCATTCGACGCTGGCGCCGCCCTCTCACGAGGGACATCTTCCGGCTCCCCACGACCCCGAGGAGCCTTGACCGAAAAAGCCTTCCGCCCGCGAAGCGCAACCGAGATCGTAGACGGCACGTTCCGGCTCTATCGGGAGCACTTCGTGTCATTCCTGACATTGTCGACGCTGCTCTACCTCCCGGTAATCGCGTTGATGATCCCGCTCCTGCGGATGTTCGAGACCGCGTCCGAGAACGTGGGCGCGCTCTTCGGAGTGATCATCGCGCTCGCCCTCGTCAGCTTCCTGTGGTATCCCGTCATGTGGGGAGCGCTGATGGTGAGCGCGTCAGAGCGGTACCTCGGCAGGGACATCGAGACCGGCGCGGCGGTCGGTCGGGCCTTCGGCCGATTCGGGTCCCTCGTGGGGAGCTGGCTCGCCAAGTGGTGCATCGTTTTTTTGGGCGCTTTCTTCCTTCTCATTCCGATGTTCTACTTTCTGGCGCGCTTCTTCGCCGTGCCCGCGGCATCGCTTCTCGAAAATCGCGGCGTCGGCGCAGGCTTCAGCCGGTCCTCGCAGCTGTCGGTAAACCAGAAGTGGAGGATCCTCGGCACGCTCTTCCTCGCCTGGGCGATCCTCTTTGCCATCTCGATCGCCATCTCCATGGTCGTCGGGATCATCGTTGGCGTGGCAGTCGCCCGGGGCGACGCGGACGCAACCACGACGAGCTCGTCGCTGCTGCTGCAGCTTCCCGGGATGCTCGCCTATATCGTCGGCCTGCCAATCGTCGTCATCGCCGAGACGCTCCTGTATTACGACGCGCGCATCCGTCAGGAGGGCTTCGACATCGAGATCCTCAGCGCGCAGCTCGCCGGCGCGGGCGCGCCGGTCCCGGCGAACTAGCGCGGTGCTCCAGGAAGTACCCGCCGTCGCGCAGACGGCGATCGCCGATACCGTCGCGGCTGTCTTCAAGGCGCGCGAGTTCAATCCGGGTGGTCGGTGGGGCCTTCCATCACCGCTGTGGTGGACGAAGTACCTCGACTTCTCGCTGGACCGCGAGCTCGCACGCCGCCTCGGTGTCGCGCTCGTCGTCATCCTCGCGATCGCCGCGCTGATCTACTACGTCCGCCTGCGCATGCTCGATCGTCAGCCGCGGATGGGAGCCGGCGACATGCTGCGCTCCGGACGCTCGCGCGACGCATGGGCGGTGGCGCAGGAGCTCGCGGCTGCGGGTGACTTCACCGGGGCCGCCCACGCACTGTACATCGCACTGATCGGGGCGCTCGCGAATCGCGACCTGCTGCGCGTGCATCCATCGAAGACGATCGGCGACTACCTGCGCGAGTTGCGACGCCGTCCAGCCGCGCCGATCCAGGCAGTACACGAATTCGCGCGCACCTACGAGCTTGTCGCGTACGGGCTGCGTCCCTGCGATGCCGATCGATACGCGCGACTCCATGCGCTTGCGGTGCGTGTCATGGACGGGAATGGCTGACGCCGGCCGCTGGACGATCACGCCACGACGCGTGCTCGTGGCATTCGTGACGATCCTCGCACTCGGGTTTCTCTTCTCCCCGTCGGCGTTGAGCGACTCGGGCGGGCTGCTGACGACTTACGCATCCGATCCCGGAGGCGCACGCGGATTGTTCGAGGTCAGCCGCCGCCTTGGCTGGCCGGCGACGAGGCTGCTTGATCGGTTCGAAGGGCCGCTCGACAGCACCGCGACGTACGTGATTCTGCGCCCGGCGGTGGGCCCGACGAGCCGGGAGGTGTCCGCGGTCCTCGAAGCGGTGAGGCGCGGTGCGGGGTTGCTGCTCGTCCCCGAGTTCCGGTCGAACTTCGGGGACTCGCTTGGCCTCGTCGTTCGCCCGATCCCCCCACTCGGGGTCGTGCCCGTAGACAGTGCCGCGTGGAACGCGCTCGGCGCGCCGGCCCCTGCAGCGCGCTGGCCCGGCCTCGTCTTCCGGACCACCGATGAGGCACCCGACAACCTCGAGGTGATTCTTGCGGTGAAGGGACTCGAGATCGACACCGACAGCGTGTACCCGGTTGTCGTCCGATTCCCGCTCGGCCGTGGCCGCGTCGTCATGATGTCGCACGGCTCGCTGCTGGCGAATGCCCAGCTCCGCGAGAAGACCAATGCGGTGCTTCCGGTGCGAATGCTGGAATGGATCGCTCCCGGGCGCCGGCCGACACTGGTGTTCGCGGAGTACCACCAAGGGCATGGAATGCACGCGAGCGTCATGCGGACGCTCCGCCGCGAGCTCGCGAACACGACCGGAGGCCGCGCGGTGCTGCAGCTGCTGCTCGCAGCGGGGCTCCTCCTCCTCGCGCTGGGCGTGCGTCCCATTCCACCCAGGCCCCGCCCGCGCAATGAGCGTCGGTCGCCGCTCGAGCACGTCGGCGCGCTCGCTGGCGCGTACGCCCAGGTAAACGCCGCACGCACGGCGCTCGGCCGCCTGCTGCGGGGTCTCCGACGCCGCCATCCGATCGGGACCCTTCGTTCTGCATCGGACGCGGAGTATCTCTCGTCCCTGGCCGCGAGGCATCCCTCGGTCGCCGGCGATGTCGATGTTCTGTTGAAGATGATCCACGATCGCCCGACCCCGGACCGCTTCGAGGCCGGCGGTGCGGCGATCGCCAATATCGAGAGGACCCTCAGCCCGTCATGACAGCCGAAGAGATTGCAGACATGCTCCGTCGGCTTCGCGAGGTCACCGCGGAGCGGATCGTCGGACAGGAGCAGGTCATCGAGCAGGCACTGGTCGTCTTCCTCGCGCGCGGACACGCGCTCGTGGAAGGCGTGCCGGGAACCGCCAAGACACTCCTCGTGCGGGTGCTCGCCGGCGCGCTCAACGCAAAGTTCGGCCGCATCCAGTTCACTCCCGACCTCATGCCGTCGGACATCATCGGCGTGAACATCCTCCATGATGTCGGACGCTCATTCGAGTTTCATCCCGGGCCGATCTTCGCCGACCTGCTCCTCGGGGACGAGATCAACCGCGCGCCGGCCAAGACGCAGGCGGCACTGCTCGAGGCGATGGCGGAGCGGCAGGTGACGATCGACGGCAAGCCGCGCCCGCTCGGCGATCTGTTCACGGTATTCGCGACACAGAACCCGGTCGAGTACGAAGGGACGTATCCGCTCCCCGAGGCGCAGCTGGATCGATTCCTCCTGAAGATTCGCGTCGGCTACCCGGCAGCGGAGGCGGAGCTTCGAATCCTTCAGCGGTACGCGGCGGGCTTCGACGCCGAGCGTGCGGCCGATGTGACGCCGCCTCCCGTGCTGAATCCTGAGCAGTGCCGCCAGTTGCGGACGGCAGTGGACACGGTCACGGTGTCACCCGAGGTCCAGGCATACATCGCGTCGATCGTGCGCGCGACGCGCGAGGATCCTGCGTTGACCCTCGGCGGATCTCCCCGCGCGACAGTCGCGCTGTTTCGTGCAGCACGCGCTGCAGCCGTTCTTGCCGGACGCGACTTCGTCACTCCTGACGACGTGAAGGAATACGCAGCGCCCGTTCTGCGACACCGCATTGTCCTCTCCCCGGAGCTTGAGGTAGAAGGACGTTCGGGCGACGATGTCATCGAGAGCGTGCTCGCCCGGGTGCCGGTACCGCAGTGATCCTCCTGGGACGCCTCCTCACCTTCGTCCCGACGCGGCGACTCGCGGCCGCTGCAGCGATCGTCGCGCCGCTCTGGCTGCTGTCGGGGAGCCGGATCGGGCTCATGGTTTCCGCCGGCGCATCGCTCGCGGTGCTCGTCCTCGCGCTTGGCGATGCGCTGTTGGCGCCGGGGCGCGCCGGCCTCGAGCTCACGCGTGCCGCGCCGCGGGTCGTCGGCGTCGGCGACGAGGAAGCCATCGGCTACACTGTGCGATCGCACTGGCGCAGTCCGTTGCGCATCGCCGTGTTTCACAGGTTGCCGGACGGACTGCTGGACCTCGATCCGGATGGGACGGCGCTGCTCCTCGCAGCGCGGGGCGAAGCGGCTGCTCGTCGTCGCGTGCGTGGTGTTACGCGTGGCGTGCAGCCCCTCGGCCCGGTCGTCGTCCGGGTCAGTGGACGACTGGGGCTCGTCGAGCGGTCGGTCGCATTTCCGATGGACGACTCGATCCTCGTCAGTCCATCCATCGCCGGGATACGCCGCTTTCGCCTGCTCGCGCTCCAGCACCGCCTCCGCGATGTCGGTATCCGCAGCGTCCGGCTTCGTGGCGAGGGAACGAGCTTCGCGAGCCTGCGGGCCTACAGCGTCGGCGACGATCCACGGCACATCGACTGGAAGGCGACGGCGAAGCGCCGGACGCTCATCACGCGCGAGTACGCCGTGGAACAGGGACAGACGGTGATGATCCTCGTGGACGCCGGCCGGATGATGACGCAGCAGGCCGGCGTGCTTCCGCGATTCGAGCATGTCCTCGCCTCGGCATTGTCGCGTGCCGATGTCGCCGCAAGCGGTGGAGACCGCGTGGGGCTCATGATCTTCGATGACGAGGTTCGCGCGTTCGTACCGCCGATCCGCGGGCGTGCGGCGCTGCCTCC
>JANPKQ010000176.1:0-3835 GCA_031426115.1 Gemmatimonadaceae bacterium
AAGCATTGGATAGCGCTCGTTCGAATGCTATAACCGTTCGACCGTGGCGCCCTCGGCCGCGGCGCACACATAGATGGCAGGGTGAAGCCCGGTAGCGCGCTCGTACTCGCACGCCACGTAGCTCGTGAACTCCGGTGCAGCGGCGGTATCGACGAGCGCGACGGCGCAACCTCCGAAACCCGCGCCGGTCATGCGGGCGCCATGGCAGCCGGGACGGTTGCAGGCGATGTCCGCCATGATGTCGAGCTCATCGCGTGAGACCTGGAAGTCATCCCGAAGGCTGATGTGGCTTTCGTTCATGAGCCGCCCGACGGTCTTCACGTCGCCCGCGGTCAGTGCATCCGCCGCGGCGAGCACTCGCGCATTCTCGGTAATGACATGCCGGGCGCGCCGGCAGGTGACGGAGTTCAGCTCCGCCGAGCGCCGGTGAAAGGTCGGGAGGTCAACGTCGCGGAGCATCGGGACGCCGAGCACGGCGGCCGCCGCCTCGCACTGGGCGCGCCGCTCGTTGTACGCGGTGCCGACGAGCCCGCGACGCGTCGCCGTGTCGAGGACCACTACCGACACACCCTCGGGGAGCGGCACGGCGCGCGTCTCCAGCGACCGACAATCGATGAGCATCGCGTGACCCGCCTTGCCCGACGCGGAGATGAGCTGGTCCATGATGCCGCAGTTCACGCCCACCCAGTCGTTCTCGGCGCGCTGCGCGAGGAGGGCCATCTGCTCGGGCTCCCACGGGAAGGAGCACGAGGCGGAGAATGCCCGCGCGGCCGCGAGCTCCAGCGCCGCGCTCGAGCTCAGTCCCGCTCCGACGGGGACGTCGCCCATCGTCACGCCGTCCCACCCGCACAGCGGGCGACCCGCGCCCCGGAGCGCCCACGCGACGCCGCGGATGTATTCCACCCAGCCATCGTCGCGGCGCGCATCATCGGCGGGATCGAACTCGCGCGTCTCGCCGAAATCGAGCGAGTGCACCGAGACTCGGCCATCGCTGCGCGGCCGCAGCGCGATCCACACCGCGCGGTCGATCGCCATCGGAAGCACGAAGCCGTCGTTGTAGTCGGTGTGGTCGCCGATGAGGTTCACGCGCCCGGGCCCGCGCGCCACCAGCGCTGCCGGCGCACCGTGGCGCGAGGCGAACTCGCGCATGACGCGCTCCCGCGGATCGCCGCTCGTCGCGATGGCGGCGACGTCACTCATCGTGTACGCGGTGCTGAAGCTTTGCCTGGAGGAGCACGACCCCGAGCAGGAACCCGCCTCGAACGACGAACTGCCACCACGGGCTGATCGTCCCCTCGAGGTTGAACAGGTTGAAGATGATGCCGAGCAGCAGCACACCGATCAGCGTCGCGCCTGCACCGCCCTGACCGCCGGTGAGCAGCGTGCCTCCGACGACCACCGCCGCGATCGCATCGAGCTCCCATCCCATGCCGGCCACGGGTTGGCCCGCACCGAGCCGCGCGGCGAGGATGACGCCAGCGACACCAGCGAGCGCACCGCTCAGCACGTACGTGCGAATCACGACGCCGTCCGCCTTGAGCCCCATGAGCCGCGCGGCTTCCTCGTTGTCGCCGACGGCGAACACATACCGGCCGAAGCGGGTGTAGCGCAGCATCACCCATCCGAGGACATAGGCGAGCGCGCAGAGAATCACGGGAACGGGGATCGGCCCGATCGTCCCGCGGCCGAGCCAGGTGATTCCGGTCGCGGCACGATCCACCGGTATGGACTGCTCCGCCGTCACCGCGAGTGCCGCGCCTCGCGCGGCGATGAGCATTGCGAGCGTCATCACGAAGGGCTGGATGCGTGCCTTCGCGATGACCAGCCCGTTCACGAGGCCGAGCGTCGCCGCCGCCGCAACGCCACCAACCACCGCGACGAGCGCGCCCTGCGGCGACAGCGTCGCCATGACGACGCCGGCCACGGCGAGCAGCGCGCCGACCGACAGGTCGATGCCGCCCGTGAGGATCACGAACGTCATTCCCAGCGCGACGAGGCCGAGCATGCTGTTCTGGCGCAGTACGTTCAGCAGGTTCTCCGGCGTCGCGAACGCGTAGTAGCGCGACGCCCCGAAGATGCAGACGAGGATCAGCGCGACGAGCGCTCCCTGGCGCTGGAGCACCGAGATCGCTTTCGCTCCGAGCACGCGCCCGCGCGATGCAGGAGCGAGCGGGACGGAGCCAGCGGAGGTGACGGCGACTTTCCTCATGAAATCGCTAGACCCGCTTGGGCCGCTGGAGATAAACGGCAATGACGATAATTGCGGCCTTGAGCGCGAGCGACCATGCGTACGGAACGAGCAGCATGTTGAAGCTCGTCGCGATGACCTGCATGATCAGCGCGCCGATGACCGTTCCGAAGATCGTCGCCCGTCCCCCCGACAAGGCCGTGCCCCCGACGACCACGGCCGCGATCGCGTCGAGCTCGACGTTGAGGCCGATCTTTGCAGCGTCGCTGGCACCGAGCCGCGCGGCGACGATGAGCCCGGCCAGGCCGGCAAGCACGGCGCTCGCGACGTACACGGACACGATGGTTCGGGCGACCGGAACACCCGCGAGTCGCGCGGCCGCGGGATTCCCGCCCGCCGCGAGCACATACCGTCCGAAGGGCATCGCCCGCAGGATGAACGCCGCGCCCGCCACGACGATCACGGCGATGATCACCGGCACCGGCACCGGACCGAGGAGGCTGCGGCCGAGTGTCTGGAAGCCGGGATGATCGATCGTCACGAGCTGGCCATCGCGACTGATGACCTGCGCAAGCCCACGCCCCGCGATGAGCGTCGCGAGCGTCACGACGATCGGCTGCACGCGCACATAGGCGACGAGCGCGCCGTTCAGCATTCCCACGACGAGCGCGGCGATCAATGCCGCGACGATCGCGACGCCCATCCCGCGGTCGAGCAGCACCGACGCCACCGCTGCCGCGATCGCCATCGACGAGCCGACCGACAGGTCCACCCCACCGGTCGCGATCACCAGCGTCATTCCAACCGCGACGATGAGCACGGTCGAGACCTGGAGCAGCACATTCCACAGGTTGCTCGACGTCGCGAAGTTCTCGGTGAAGATCGCGTTGCTCACGACCAGCATGACCAGCGCGATGAGCGCGCCGTACGTCGGCCCCATCGCGGCGAGCTTCCCCCACCGCGCCTCGGCCGGAACGACCACGGGCGTCGCGCCAATGCTCTGGCCCATAGTCACGCGCCTCCGGCGATAACGGGCGGCGCAGCGCCGGCGGCGTCATCATCCATCGCGCTCCCCTCGGCCATCGCCTCGATGATCGCCTTCTGGGAGATCTGGTCGCGCGTCAGCTCGGTGACCTTGTGGCCGTCGCGCAGGACGATGACGCGCGTGCTGCCCTCCACCAGCTCCTCGAGCTCCGACGAGACCATGATGACGCCGAGCCCCGCGGCGGCGAGCTCGTTCACGAGCGCCTGGATCTCCGCCTTCGCGCCGATGTCGATCCCGCGCGTCGGCTCGTCGAGAATGAGCAGCCGCGGCTGCATGCAGAGCCAGCGCGCGAGCAGCACCTTCTGCTGGTTTCCGCCGGAGAGCTCGCGGATCTTCTGGTCGGCGCTCGACGCCTTGATGCCGAGCCGCTTCATGAACCGCTCGACGATCTCGTTCTGCTTCTGCCGCGAGACGACGCCGAGACGACTCAAGGCGGGCAGCGCGGCGAGCGTCAGGTTCTCCCGGATTGACAGCTCGGGGAGGATTCCCTCGGCCTTGCGATCCTCGGAGAGGAAGCCGATCCCGGCCGCGATGCCATCGTTCGGCGCGCGCGGATCGAACCGCTTCCCATCGTATTCGATCGCACCTCCCTCGGCCGGCGT